>NZ_JBBJUM010000009.1:0-227215 GCF_037726105.1 Ramlibacter sp. AN1015 | reverse complement strand
CCAGCAGCAGGTCGGCACGAAGAGACGCGTGCGCATTGGCACCGCCGTCCTCGCCCGTCCGTATCCGGGCCGGTGTGAGCGTGGATGCGTGCGCCTGGTGGTGCGGCTGCTCTTGCGGCTGCGGCCCGCCCTGTTCGGCACGGGCCTGCGCCTGCTCTGACCGAACGTCAACCGTCGCCTGCTTCACCACGCGTTCGGCCGCGAGCAGGCGCTGCTCCTGGGCGCGCTCGATGTCGCCGGCCAGCAGCGCGACCCGCCCGGCGGCCGAGACGCGCAGCACGCAGCTCAGGGCGTTGGGGCGAAGGCGCGGTGCTGAAAAATCCGCGTCGGACGGGTGGAGGAACTCGAAACCCACGCCGTCCCACGTCCACCGCCGCCCCGCGACGCAGCGCTCGGAACTGCGTCCGGCGAACACCGGATCTCCCGACGGCACCGACGACCACAGCCGTGCCGATGGCTGGGTGGCCAGCACCGCGGCGGCACCGCCGCTGTGGTCGCTGTCACGGTGGCTCACGACCACCGCGTCGAGGCGTTCGCCTGCAGCGCGCAGCAGCGGCACCAGCACGCGCGAGCCGGCCTCGCTGTCGGGCCCCCAGCGTGGGCCTGTGTCGTAGAGCAGGCTGTGGCGGGCGGTCCGCACCAGCACCGCACTGCCCTGCCCCACGTCGGCTGCCAGCAGTTCGAAGCTTCCCGGCGCGGGGCGCTGCGGCTGCCACAGCAGGGCCGGCAGCAGCAGGGGCACGCCGAGTGCACGCAGCGTCCAGGGTACCCGGACCACCAGCAGCACGCTGCCCAGCAGCGCCGGCACGGCGAGTGCCAGTGGCGGGACGGCGGCTGTCCACACCGCTGCGGGCGCCTGCGCCATCGGCCTCAGCACCCCGCCGAGCAGCGCCACGGCCAGCCCCGCCGCGTCCCACAGCGGCGGCAGCAGCACGCCGGCGAGGCCGAGCGGCGTCACCACCAGCGTGACCCAGGGCACGGCGACGAGGTTTGCGAGCAGGCCGACCAGGGACACCTGCCCGAAGAGGAACAGCGTGAGCGGCGCCAGTGCCACCGTGATCACCGCCTGCTCTCGAAGCAGTCCGGTGAGCTTGCCCAACGCCGGACGACGCGTGGCGAACAGCACGCCAACCGCGACGAAGCTCAGCCAGAAGCCGGGCTGCAGCAGCGCCCACGGATCGACCGCGAGCACGACGGCAGCGACCAGCAGCCACACCATCGGCCAGGGCCACTGCAGGCCCGCCAGTCGCAGCGCGGTGATGGTGGCCAGCATCCAGACCGTGCGCTGCGCCGGCACGCCCCAGCCGCTGAAGACCGCATACGCGGCGGCCAGCAGCAGCCCGCCGGCGATCGCCGCATGCGCCGCTGGAACGGCCAGGCACAGGCGCGCGCTGCGCCGCCAGGTCCGGCGCAGCACCGCCGCCGCCGCCCACGCGAACAAGGTCACGTGCAGACCCGAGATGCTCATGAGGTGGGCCACTCCGGTGGCACGGAACACGTCCCAGTCGTCCCGGGAGATCGCGCGCTGGTCGCCCACCACCAGCGCCGCGACCACGCCCGCGCGCGCCTCGTCCTGCACCCGCTCGAAGATGGCGTCGCGTACCTGCTGGCGCAGTCGCTCGACCGGGAAGCGGGCGCTGTCGCCCAGGCGCGCCGGGGCTGCGTCGCCCTGGCCCGCGCGCACGTAGCCCGTGGCCCGCACCCCCTGCTCCCACAGCGCGAGCTCGTAGTCGAAGCCTCCGGGGTTGACCTGCCCGTGCGGCGGCTTCAGGCGCACGCGCAGCCGCCATCGCTCGCCGACGCGCAGCGCCGGCGGCGGCTGCAGGCCCGGATAGGCAAACCAGCTGAGAACCACCGGCGATGCCCACGGCACGGATGCGCCTGCGAGCTGCGCCGATTCCACCTCGAACAGGAAGCGCTGGGCATAGGCCTGGCGCTGGGGCATGGCGGCCACCACGCCCGCCAGCTCCAGCTCGCGTGCTTCCAACGCCACCGGCAACGCGCTGCGCGCGTAGTGAACCGCGCGCAGCCCGGTGAGCGCCAGTGCGGCGAACGCTGCGGCCAAAGCCAGGAGCACGGCGAACACCGCCGCGCGGCCCCCACATCGCCAGCGCAGCGCGCCGACAACGAGCGTCAGCGCCGCGGCGGCACAGGCGCCGTACGCCCAGGCTGGCCACAGCGCCTGCTGCTGCAACTGCAGGGCCGTTCCGGCCAGCCACCCCAGCAGGGCGGCGCTCACCGGCCGGTCCGCACGGTGCGGCGCGCCGCGGCGCCATGCGCCTGGCCAGCGCTTCGCCGGCGTGCGTCGCAAGCCTTCGCGCTGCACATTGCATCGCTATCCGCGGCGCTGACGGCGGGCAGCCGCTTCATGGCGCGGCCATCGGCCGCATGCCCCGCAGTGATGGCATTCGCATGTGATTCCTCCCTCTGCCGCGCGTGCAGGGCCGGCGGCAACCTTGTCGTGAAGGCGTACTTTGTACCTCATATGCCAAGCCATCCGGCAGCGTTGCCGAGCGGTGCGCTGTCGCCCCCACGGGCGACTGCGCAAGCCGCAGCGGCCCGAAACAGCAGTAGCAGCCGTCCTACGCGAAGCCTGGCTCAGCCCTGCGAAGCTTGCGCCGTGCTGCTCGCCTTCTCCATCCTCGCCACCGTGGTGGTCGCGCTGCTCGTCGTGAATTTCGGCGTGGCGGAGCGCCGCGTCGAACAGGACGTCGAGCATCTCTACACCATCGACGACGAACAGTTCTATCGGTCCATGAGCCTCCTGCTCGGCCCCGAAATGGTGCGGGGCAACCGTATCACCGAGCTGATCAACGGCGACCGCATCTTCCCCGCCATGCTCGAAGCCATCGCCGGGGCCCGGCGCACGGTGCTGTTCGAAACATTCATCTACTGGTCGGGCGACATCGGCACGCAATTCGCCGAAGCACTGGCCGAGCGCGCGCGCGCCGGGGTGAAGGTGCACGTGCTGCTGGACTGGGTGGGCAGCCTGCGCATCGATGCCGACCTGCTCGAGCGCATGAAGGATGCCGGCGTGGAGGTGCACATGTTCCACCCGCTGCGCTGGTACCACCTCGGCCGCATGAACAACCGGACGCACCGCAAGCTGCTCATCGTCGATGGCTGCGTCGGCTTCACCGGCGGCGTGGGGATCGCGCCCCAGTGGACGGGAGACGCGCAGGACCCCGAGCACTGGCGCGATTCGCACTTCAAGGTCGAGGGGCCCGTCGTCGCGCAGATGCAGAGCGTCATGCTGACCAACTGGAGCAAGACCACCGGGCGCCTGCTCCACGGGCCGGACTACTTCCCGGCCCTGCAACCCGTCGGCGACCAGACCGCCCAGATGTTCGCCAGCTCCCCCAGCGGCGGAAGCGAGAGCATGACCTTGATGTACCTGCTCTCGATCACCGCCGCGGCGCGCAGCATCGACCTGGGGACCGCCTACTTCGTGCCCGACGAGATCAACTGCCGGGCGCTGCGCGCGGCCGTTGCGCGGGGCGTGCGCGTGCGCATCATCACCGCCGGCAAGCACACGGACGAGCCGCTGGTGCGTCGCGCCTCGCGCGGCATGTGGGGGACACTCCTGGAGGCCGGGGTCGAGCTGTACGAGTACCGGCCCACCATGTTCCACGTCAAGGTGATGATCGTGGACCGCCGCCTCACCTCGGTGGGGTCCACCAATTTCGATCCACGCTCCCTGCATCTGAACGACGAGGCCAACCTGAACGTCTACGACCACGATTTCGCCGCCCGCATGTCGGAGGTTTTCGAGCACGACCTGACGCGCTGCCGGCGCATCACCCTGTCCGAATGGCAGGGGCGCCCCGTGGGCGAGAAGGTCAAGGAACGGCTGGCGACCGTGCTGTCGCCCGTGCTGTAAGCCCCCGTCTTCATGCACCGATTGCTCCCCCGTACCTTCTCCACCGCTGCCCGGCTGGGGGCCTTGCTCACCCTGGCGCTGCTGGCGGGATGCGCCCAGACGCCGCCGGCCAGCCCGCAGGAAGACGCCCAGGCCCAGGCCACGCCTGGGGAGCCGGTGCGCCCCGCCTTCGATATCGAGGTTCGCGCCCCCGACCGGCTGGCCACGCTGCTGCGCGACAACCTGAGCCTGCGGCGCTACCGGGAAGTCGGCGACCTCGAGGAGGTTGAGCTGGAGCGCCTCGTGGCCCTGGCCGAGCAGGAGGTACGGCGCCTGCTGGCAGCGCAGGGCTACTTCACGCCCGAGGTCTCCATTCGCCTGGAGCGGCAGGCCGAGCCCACCCGGGTCATCGTGGCCGTGCAGCCCGGCGAGGCGGCCACGGTGAGCGACGTGGAAATGGCCTTCGAAGGCGACATCGCCACCTCCGACGCGCCGAAGGCGCAGGAGCTGCGCGCCGCCATCCGCGAGGAGTGGGCGCTGCGCACCGGTGAGCGCTTCACGCAGGAGGAGTGGGATCGCTCCAAGCGCGAGGCGGTCCAGCAGCTGGTGGCGGTGCGCTATCCGCGTGGGCGCATCAGCTACAGCATCGCCGCTGTGAACGCCGAGGCCGCGCGCGCGCACCTGGGCCTGCGCCTGGACTCCGGGCCCCTGTTCCGGCTCGGACCCATCGTCGTGACGGGCGCCGAGCGCTACCCGCCACTCGTGGCCGAGCGCCTCGCGCGGCTGCCGCTTGGCGGTGTCTACAGCCGCCAGGACATCATCGACGCGCAGCTGCGCCTGACCGGCAGCGGCTACTACGACACGGCCTTCCTCTACGTCGATCCGCAGAGCGATCCCGACGCCGCACCCGTGCAGGTGAACGTGCGCGAGTCGCCGCTGCAGCGCTGGGTGTTGGGCCTGGGCCTGACCACCGACCTGGGGCCGCATGCATCGGTGGAGTACCGCCGCAACCGCTTCCCCAACGCGTTCTGGCGCACCGATGCACGGCTGCAGATCGAGGAGAAAAACCCCTTGGCCGAGGTCCAGCTGCTCTCCATCCCCAACCCGGACGGCTGGCGCTGGGGCGGACTCGCTCGCGTCTCACGCGTGCTCGACGACGACGGCCAGGACACCCGCGCGCTGCGTCTGCGTGCGGGACGCAGCCGCGTCGAGGACCACATCAGCCGAGAGGCCTACCTGCAACTCGACCGCGCCAGCGTGCGCGACCGAACCGACACGCTCCCGGCCGTCGAGCGCGGCGAGGGCAGTGCCCTCACCGCCAACTATGTCGCCGCCTGGCGCTACTTCGACTCGCCCACCAGCCCCACCCGAGGCTGGGGCATCGCCGCCGAACTCGGCGCCGGCATCACCCTGAGCGGGCCGCGCCGGCCGTTCCAGCGGACCGTGCTGCGCTGGGAGAACTACGTGCCATTCGAGCCCTCGCGCCTGAAGGTGCGCACCGAAGCCGGCGCGGTCTTCGCGGCCGACGACGCCGAGATTCCATCGACGCAACTGTTCCGCACCGGCGGCGACACGACCGTGCGCGGCTATGGCTTTCGCGAAATCGGCGTCACGCGCGCCAACGGCGTCGATGCGCCGGGGCGCTACCTGCTCGTGGGCAGCGCAGAATGGATCCGCCCGATCCGCCTGCGCGGTGAACCGACCAGCTTCGAGCACACCTTCTTCGTCGATGCCGGCGCCGTAGCCGACCGGCCCAGCGAACTCGATCCGGTGTTCGGCGTGGGCACGGGGGTTCGCTACGTCAGTCCCATCGGGCCGCTGCAGGCCAGCATCGCCTATGGCCTCGAATCGCGGCGTCTGCGGCTGCACCTCACTGTGGGAGTGACCTTCCAATGAACCGGCGCACATCCTCCGGCCGTATCGCCCGCTGGCTCGGGCTGGGCCTTGCCGGCCTCGTGCTGCTGCTCGTGGTGCTCGCCGCCGCACTGTGGTGGTGGGCAGGCACGCAGGGATCGCTGCAATGGGCGCTGGCCCGCTTCGGCGAACCCGCCGGCGTGCGGGTGCAGGGAGTCACCGGCTCGCTGCGCACGGGCATGCAGGCCGAGCAACTGAGTTGGCAGCAGGACGGGCTGCAGGTGCGCGTCGAAGGCGCCGATATCGCGTGGGACACCCGGGCCCTGCTGGGCCAGCGCCTGCAGATCGACCGCTTGAACGCCAGGCAGTTCGAGGCCGTGGATCGGCGCCCGGAGCAGCCCGGGCCCGGCACGCCGCCCGACTCGCTCTCGCTGCCCTACCCCGTCACGGTGGAGTCCTTCAGCATCGACCGCCTGCGCTGGGACGGCGGCACGCCCTACGAAGTGCGCGGCTTGTCGGGCAGCTATCGCTACGACCGCGAAATCCACCGCCTCGAGCTGCGCAACGCCGAGCTCGACCCGGGGAGCCTGCGCGGCGAAGTCGAGATCGCCGACTCGGGGGACTTCCCCTTGAAGGCCAGGCTGATCGCCGAACTCAAGGCGCCGGTCCCCGGCAGCGAGCAGGTCGTGCCGCTGCAGGTCGAGGCCACCGCCCAGGGGCCGATCACCGCTTTCGCCTCCGAAGCCCGATTGCGCGCCACTGCGCCCGACGGAGCCGCCGACCAGGCACCCTCGGCCCACGTCACGGCGCAGGTCACGCCCTGGAAGCAGCCGCCGATCGCCAAGGCGAACGCGCAGCTCGATCGCATCGATCCCTCGGCGTTCTGGCCCAGCGCGCCCGAGGCCTTGCTGACCGGGCAGGTCTCGGTGGCGCCGGCGGAGGGCGAAGCCTGGACCATCGATGCCAACGTGGCCAACGCCCGCCCCGGTCCCTGGGACCGTCAGCGGCTGCCGACCTCGCGGTTGCAGGCGCAGGCCGAATGGCGGCCCGACGGTCCGGTGCTGGTGCGCAACTTTCGCGCACAGGTAGGCGACGGAGTCGCCGAGGGCGAGGGAAGGTGGGAGAACGACGGCTGGCGCCTCGACGCGCGGATGCGCGACCTCGACACGGCCGACGTGTACACCGAGATGGGGTCGAGCTCCCTGACCGGGCGCGTCAACCTGCGCGGCGTGGGCGAGGACGTCGAGTTCTCGGTCGATCTGCAATCGCCCGGCGCGGATCCGCAAGCCCCGGCTCCTGTTGCGGCCCCAGGTGCGAACCCTGCTCCTGCTCCTGCTCCTGCTCCTGCTCCTGCTCCTGCTCCTGCTCCTGCCCAGCCCCCGGCGCGCTCGAGCGACGCGGACCCGGCATCCGGCACTCCGCCGGCCCTGCCACCGATGCGCGCCCGTTTCGCGGAATTCGTCGCGCCCGCTCCCCTCTTCGCTCAGGCAGGCCGCGAGCGCGACGGTGCCGCACCCGGCGGCGCGCCGCTCTCCGACTCGGCCCAGCGGCACAAACAGCAACAACAGCAACAGCAACAACGACAGCAGCCGGCGCAAGCTGCCGAGCGTGCCGCCGGCCCGCAGCAGGCGCAGCCGCCCCAGGGACGGCAGTCGCAGGCGCAGGCGCGGACCCCGGCGCAACCGCAATCGCAGTCGCAGCAGTCGCGGTCGCAGCAGTCCCAGCCGCAGCCCTCGCAGCAGCAGCAGCAGCAGCAGCAACCGCAGCAAGGGCAGCAATCGGCCGAGCCGCCCCGCCAGGACTGGCAGGAGCTGCTGCGCGCCCTCGAACTGCGCCAGCTGATCGCCACCGCACGCTGGTCCAAAGGCGTGCTGATCCTGCCGGACATCGACGTGCGCACCGACGACGCCCGGCTGCGCGGCAGCCTGCGGGTGCGGCCGAACGACCGCTGGGCCGAGGGGCAGCTGCAGCTGCAGGCGCCCGGGCTGAACGCCCGCTTCGACGGCACCGTGGCGCCGCAAAGCGGAGGCGGCACCCTCGAGATCCAGAGCAGCAATCTCGGACGTGCCACCACCTGGATACGCAGCCTGCCGGCAGTGCCGCGCGAGCAGATCCCGCAGGTCGATGGCGCCGGGCGCATGACCCTGCAGTGGCAGGGCGGCTGGGAGAACCCGAACGTGGAGGCCCGGATCGCCCTGGAGCGATTCGACATGCCTCCTTCGAGCGGCGCGCAGGGCGCGGGCGAGCAGCCGCAGGAGGCGCTGTCCCTGCGCGACGCGGTGATCACGGTGGACGGATCGCTGCAGCAGGCCCGCGTGGCTTTCCAGGGCACCGTCAATGCGCAGGGTGTGCAGGCCCAGGTGGAAACGCGGGGCGAGATCGAGCGCACCGAACAGGCCTGGGTGCTGCAGCTGCAGGCGCTGCAGGTCGCCGCCCAGGGGCTGGCCGAGATCGAAGGAACATGGCGGCTGGGGCTGCAGTCGCCGGTGGCGGTGCGCTGGGAGCCGGCCGGCGCGCTGCGCGTCGGGCCCGGCCAGGCGCTGATCACCGCTCCGGTCACCGAGGGCCCGTCGCAGGCTGCCATCGCGTGGCAGGAAACCGTGTGGCGCGAAGGCGCCTTGCAGACTGCCGGTAGTTTCGAGAGCCTGCCGCTGTCCTGGCTGCAGCTCGTCGCCGGGCGCGACCTGCTCGGACCCAATGTCGCGGGCAACCTGCAGTTCGACGGCCAGTGGCAGGTACGCACGGGCGAGGCGCTCGAGCTGCGGGCCACGGTACAGCGCACCGCGGGCGACCTCACCGTGCTCGCCGAAACCGGTGGCGGCCAGACCGTTCGCGTGCCGGCCGGGATCGAGCTGGCGCGCATCACGCTGGACAACGAGGGGCCGCAGGTGCGCCTGCAGCTGCAGTTCGCGAGCGAGCGCGCCGGCAGCCTCCAAGGCGCGGTCACGACCCGGCTGGAACCCGGCGGTGCGCTGGGCTGGCAGCTGCCCGAGAACCCACCGCTGACCGGCAGCCTGCAGGCCGAACTGCCAGCGCTGCGGGCCTGGTCGGCGCTGGCACCGCCGGGCTGGCGGGTGCGCGGTTCGGTCCAGGCGCAGGTGGACGTGGGCGGCACGCTCTCCGAGCCGCAGCTGGACGGGCTCATCACCGCCCAGGACCTGGCGGTGCGATCGGTCGTCGAGGGGGTGGCCCTGCAGGACGGACGGCTGCGCGCCCGGCTGGACGGCCAGCGCGTGGTGATCGAAGAGCTGGTGTTCGCCGGCGCCGGCGCGCAGCAGACCGGCAGCCTGCGCGCCACGGGCGCCGCGGCGCTCGGGCCCCAGGGCCTGCAGCTGCAGCTCGACGCCAACCTGGACGACCTGCGCGCCAGCGTGCGCAGCGATCGCCAGGTCACCGTGTCGGGCGACGCGCGCGCTCTGGTGGGCCCCGGCGGCATCGAGATCACCGGCGACCTGGACATCGACCGCGCGCTGATCGTCATTCCCGAGGCGGGCGCCCCGGTGCTGGGAGACGACGTGGTCGTCTTCAACCTGCCCCCGGGCGTGGAATTGCGCCCAGCCCAGCGCGCGGCGGCCGAGGAAGGCGAGACGCCGCTGCGCATGGCGGTGAACATCGACCTCGGCAACGACTTCCGCATCCGCGGGCGTGGCATCGACGCCGGCCTGCGCGGCGGGGTGCAGGTCAGCGGAGCCGACCTGTCCGATCCGCGCGTCACCGGCTCGGTGAACATCGTCAACGGCGAATTCGCCGCCTACGGGCAGCGCCTCGAGATCGAACGCGGCATCGTGCGCTTCACCGGCCCGGCGACCAATCCGGCGCTCGACGTGCTGGCCGTGCGGCCGCGGCTCGAGCCGAAGGTGGGGGTGCAGGTCACCGGGAATGCCCAGGCGCCCGACATCCGGCTGTACGCCGAGACCGCCATGACCGACGCCGAGAAGCTGTCGTGGCTGGTGCTGGGCCGCTCCTCTGGCGGGGGAGGCGCCGAAGCCGCGCTGCTGCAGCGCGCGGCGCTGGCCCTCGTGACCAGCCGCACCGGCGGCGGCAACGACGACGGCCGCGGCTTCGCAGGGCTGCTGGGCCTGGACGAGCTCTCGGTGCGCCGCGACGAAGAGGAAGGCGCTGCGCTGGCCATCGGCAAGCGGCTCGGGCGAGACCTGTACGCGACCTTCGAGCGCAGCCTCTCGGGAGCCCTGGGAACGCTCTACGTGTTCTACGACATCACCAGCTGGCTCACGCTGCGCGCCGAGGCCGGCAACCGCACGGCGGTCGATCTGATCTACCGCATCGCGTACGACTGACTGAGGTTCGATCCAACCGGCTCTGCGCAGCTCCATGGCCCCGTCCGCAGGGCGGCGTCTGCGCCTCTGGTAAGGTTCGGCGCGCCCGTTGTCCTGTAAGAACACGCCATGAATCTCACTTCCCAGATCCGTATCGCCCTTGCCGCGACCGCCTGCGCCGCCCTCGCCGCCTGCGGTGACCAGCCGGCCAGTTCCCCGACCCAGCCGGCCGCTCCCCAGGCCGCCACGCAGGCCGCTTCTCCGGCCGCGATCGCCGCCGAGGCCAAGGGCTTCACGGTGGGATCGGAGATGAACGTGCGCCGCGTGTTCGTCTTCTTCGATCCGCAGTGCCCGCACTGCGCCGCGCTCTGGCAGGCCGCCAAGCCGCTGCGCTCACAGGCCCGCTTCACCTGGATCCCCGTGGGGCTCATGAACCCCACCAGCACCACGCAGGGCGCCACCATCCTCGCTGCCTCCGACCCGGTGGCCGCGATGGACCGCCACGAGTCGCTGCTCAGCGCCAAGCAGGGCGGCATTCCGCCCGAAGGCGATGTGGAGGCGCAGCGTGCCGCCATCGCTTCGAACACCGCGCTGATGAACCGCTACGGTTTCGGCGGCGTGCCCGTGATCGTGGCCAACCACGCGGTGACGGGCGAGGTGGTCGTGCGCGAGGGCTCCATGGCCACGGCGGCGCTTGCCACCGCGCTCGGACTGCAGGTGCCGGCCGGCAACTGACGAGACGCTTTCGGGCGCTTCGATGCGGGCGCCCGTCGCAGTCGCCGGGATCTGCCTCGTGCCGGCACGCCGGCGAGAACTTGGCCTCGTCGTGTTCCGCCCGCCTGCGCGGTGGCATTGCACCGCCGCGCGGCGCGTGGGAGGTGTCGAGGCTGTCGCGACGGGTACGGCGTGTGCCGCCTTCCAGGTCACCGGTGCCGTGCCCCGGGTGCGCCGGCTCGCCTGGCCTAGTCGCGCAGGACGGCCAGCACCTCCGAGTGGAACTCGCGCCCGTACAGCACAGCAGCCACCAGGGCCGCGGCCACCGCGAACGCCACGGGAGAGAAGAACCACGCGATGGCTGCGAAAGCGAAGTAGTAGGCGCGTATGCCGTCGTTGAAGGTTTCGGCGGCCATCCCGATCAGGGTGCCGGCCCGGTGGGCGTAGTGTTCGCGATCGACGCCGCCGGTGGCGAAGGCTTCGGGCGGTGGCATCGCCCCGAGCATCAGTGCTGCGAAGGTGTACTGGCGCATCGACCACGAAAAGCGGAAGAACGCGTAGATGAAGATCGCCGCGAGCAGCAGCATCTTCAGTTCGAACACCGCGATGCTGGTCTGCGCCGCGAACGGAATGTCGCGCACCACCTCGGCCGCCCGGTCGGTGGTGCCGAGCAGCGCGAGGACGCCGCCGATGATGATGATCGCAGTGGACGCGAAGAACGAGGGACTGCTCGAGAGGCCCTGCACGATCAGCCCGTCCATCATGCGCGGGTCGCGGTAGGTCGCCTGCACCATCCAGGCGCGGCGCTGCAGGTTGGTAACGGCCAGCAAGGTGGCGGCGCCGCGCCGGCTCGCGCGGTCGCTGTACCAGGAATAGCCGGTCCAGACGACCAGGAACCACGCCAGCGCCACTGCGTCGGGCCACGTCAACAAGGTGATGGGCTGCATCCGCGGATCATAGGAGCGGACAGCGCGCCGGCGATCGCCGTGAGATCGCGATTCACGTCGGGCGGAAGGCGGAAGGCCGTCGGGCGTCACCGGTCGGCGATCGACACTCCGCAGAGCCCGGTCACAGGCGAGCAGGACCGGGCGTTCAGCCGGCCTCGCGCCCCAGCTTGCCCAGGCGCCGCAGCCACTTCTGCGCGCCCTCTGCGTCCAGCGTGCCGACCATGCCGATCAGCGTCTCGCGCACCGGGGCGATGCCGACGAAGCCGAGGATGTTGCGCTCCAGGGACTTGACGCTGTGGGCGCGGAAATACCAGCGGTACACGATGGCCGGCATTCCCATGGTGACCACCACCCGCGCCGAACGCCCGCCCAGTGCCTTTTCGGTGAACGCGGTGCTGCCTTCCTTGCGCTTGAACGCGAAGCCGGGTCGCGCCACCTGCTCCAGGAAGCCCTTGAGCAAGGCGGGCATGTCGCCCAGCCACAAGGGAAAGAAGATGACGATGTGCTCGGCCCAGGCGATGTCCTGCTGCGACTGGCGCAGCCCGGGCGGCAGCTCGCCCTGCTCCCATTCGGACTGGCTGCGCAGCAGGGGGAATTCGAGCTCGGCCAGGCGGCACCAGCGCAGCTCGTGCCCGGCGTCGCGGGCGCCGTCGGCGTACGCCTGCGCGAGGCCCTGCGCGAAGCGCTTGGGATCGGGGTCGGGGTGGCCCTGGATGAGGAGGATGCGCTTGCCCATGGAGGCACTTTAAGCTGCTTGCCCGCCGGCCCCTTGACCGTCATCAAAGGCGCCACGAAAGGTCGGCGTTGCGAGCCCTCAGGTGGCTCCGACCGTGGCGCGCTCGAGCGCCAGCATGGCCTGTAGTCCCACGCAGTCGTTCAGCTCCTGCAGCTGCGCGCGCACCGAGGTGCCCGCGAGCACCGGCAGGGGCCGTCCGGCATGCAGCGCGCCATAGCTGTCCGCCATGGCCTTGTACATCGCCGCCATCACCGGGTTGGCCAGCAGCACGAGGCGAAAGCCCAGAGCATGCAGGTCCGCCAGCGGCAGCACGCACGACTCCACCCCACCCTCGGAGGGCATGCAGACCAGGCACGGCGGCAGGCGCGCCCCGATGAATGCCGCCTCCTCCGGCGTGCGCGGCATGCAGAACAGCAGGTCCGCCCCGCGCCGGTGATAGGCCTCCAGGCGACGAACGCAATCGTCGATGCCGGTGGTGCGCACCGCGTTGGTCCGCCCGATGACAAGGAAATCGGGCGAGCGGCGCGCGGCCACTGCGGCAGCGATCTTCTGCTCCATGAGCGGCTGCGGCACCATTTTTTCGAGTCGCACGTGGTGGTGCGCCCGCTTGGGCATCCACTGGTCCTCGAGCTCGATCGCGCAAAAGCCAGCCGCTTGCGCCACGGCGACTGTGCGCTGCACGTGCATGGGGTCGCCCCAGCCGCACACCCCGTCCATCAGCAGCGGCAGCGGGCTGACGGCGCGTATGCGCAGCGCATCCCCCGCGACCTCCATCAGCCCGATGTTGGCCTCCAGGCCGCCGTGGAAGTAGCCGAGCGGTCCGGCGCCGAGGTAGAGCGCGTGGAAGCCCGCGCGCTGCGCCACCTGGGCGCTCAAGGCATTGAAGACCGTCGGGACCACCAGCGGCTGCCCGGCCGCGAGCAAGGCCTGCAACGACGTGCCCGCCGGGAAAGGGCTTGCATCGGCGATGTCGTGCCCCTGCATCGTCACGGCGGCCCCACCTACGCGACGCCGGCTGCGCGGGCCGCATCGGCGAGAAAGGCGCGGGCCTGGACCATGTCCTCCAGCGTTCCGAAGGCATTGATGAACGGCCCCCTCCAGCCACGGGCGTCGAGCGCGGCGAACAGGGCGCCGAAGTCCATGTCGCCCTGCCCCGGCCGCAGGTGCTGCTCGACGCCATTGCGCCAGCAATCGGCCAGCCGGATTTCATCGACGCGCTCGAGCGGAATCGCGGCGAGGAAGCCCTCGACGCCTTCGGGGACGAGGTGCGCGTGGTTGGCCGTGAAGGACAGGCGCAGCGCCGGACTGGAAATCTGCTCGTAGAAGTAGCGCCACTCCTGCACGGTGTGGGCCAGGTAGTGCACCTCGGCGTCCTCGGGCTCCTTGTTCAGGTTCTCCAGCAGCAGCACGACGCCGGCACGCTCGGCATGGTCCGCGGCGCGCGTGAGCCGCGCGAGAGCGGCCTGCATCCGCATGGCCTTGTCCTTGCCGAAGTGGTAGCCGGCGTGGACCACCACGCCCGCGGCGCCGAGGCGGGCGGCGCAGTCCACGTAGGCCTCGAGGTAACGGTCCACCCCGTCGCGCACATGCAGCGACACCTCGGCCACGTTGACCGCCGACAAGGTGTGCAGGCGCAGCGAAATGCCTGCGGCTGCAAGGACCTCGCGCGCCGCCTCGCAGCGCCGTGCGTCGAATGTTTCGAGTGCGTTGGCGCCGACGTCGAGCTCGACATCGACAAAGCGCACGCCTTGTGCGTGCGCCCAGCGCACTCCGTCCTCCAGCGGCAGGCGCCGCCCGAGATCGACGCCGATGCGCTGCTCCAGCGGCTCCATGGCCTACTGGCGCGCGTGGGGCCGCCCACCGCTCGAGACGGCTAGCACCACCATGATCTCGTCGGGCATGGGCGCGTCGGGCACCCGCACGGTGAAGTTCTGGTGGTGCTTGCGCTGGTACTTGCCCGCCTTGGTCTTGAGCGGAATGTCGATCGCACAGCCGGTTGCATCGACCTTCTCGGCCGAGGGAATCGGCGCGTCGCCTGCAGACGCCTCGCGCAGGGTGTCGCCGATCTCCTTGCCGTGGATCAGCACCGAGCCGTGCTCCAGCTCGCCGCCGATGCCGACGATGACGCCCTTGCCGAAGGCCTCGACCTGGTCGGGGCCGCCGAGCGCCGCCACCACCTGCCGGCTCAGGCGAGGTCCGAGCTCCAGCCCGGCGGCCCCGAGTTCGGTCAGGTCCTTCACATATTCGCCTGCATACGGGTTCTTCACGATCGCGGCCACCGCCGCGAGCCGCAGCGGCTTGTCGAGCTTGCGGCCGCCCTCGTAGTGGATCTCTTCGAGAACCTGGTGGATCTTCCTGATCTGCAACTGCATGGAACCAACTCCTGTCGTGATGGAAAGAAAGCGCCGAAGGAAGGCTGCGGCACGCCGGCACCGCGAAGCACGGGGATCGCGGCGGAACTCCAGCGGCGGGGATGCTTCGCCGGGGGCGTTACTTGCCGGCGGAGGCCTGCACCACCCGGCGCCAGACCTCCACCTGCTCCTTGATGAGGGCGTCAAAAGCCTGCGGTGTCGTCGTGTAGGGCTGCGCGCCCTGCGCCATCAGCTGCTGCTGCACCTCGCTGCGGGCCAGCACCTTCTTCACTTCGGCATTGAGCCGGGTGACGATGGCATCGGGGGTGCCGGCCGGCACCACCAGCCCGAACCAGGTGTCGCCGTCGAAGCCCGGTACGCCGGATTCGGCCACGGTGGGCACGTCGGGGTAGCGCTCGGCGCGGCGTTGCCCGGTCACCGCGATCGCCTTGATCTTCCCGGCGTTCACCAGGGCCTGCGTCTCGACCACCGTGGCGAACATCATGTTCACGTGGCCGGCGGCGATGTCGGCAAGTGCGGGCGCGCCGCCCTTGTACGGCACGTGCTGGAACTTCACCCCCGCCATGTTGGCCAGCAGCTCGGGGAACAGGTGCTGCGCCGTGCCGTTGCCGCCCGAGCCGAAGGTCACCTTGCCCGGGTTGCGGCGGGCCTGGTCCAGCAGCTCGTTGACGTTGGCCGCCGCGAAGGTCGGCGACACCACCACGAAGTTGGTCAGCCGCACCACCGGTGTCACGCCCCGCAGGTCAGCCAGCGTGTCGTAGGGCAGCTTGGCGTGCATGGTGGGGTTGATGGTGTGGCCCGTGGCCACCATGCCGACGGTGTAGCCGTCCGGGGCGGCCTTCGCTACCGCATCGGTTCCGATGACGCCCCCGGCACCGCCGCGGTTCTCCACCACCACGGGCTGGCCCATCGCCTCGGACAACTCGCGCCCCAGCAGGCGTCCGACCGTGTCCATGCCGCCGCCGGCTGCGAAGGGAACGATCATCTTGATGGGGCGGCTCGGGTAGTCCTGGGCCAAGGCGGAAGGGGCAGCCAACAGTGCGATGGCGCCCGCGACGAGGATGCGCGTGTAGCTCGTGAACATGCCTGTCTCCTGTGTGCCCGCATCGGTCGGAACCTGCGGTTGTCGCTGTCGGGAAAGGCCATCACACCACCCGCGCCACGCGCCCGCAAGTTTCTTTTCCGACCGCGTCGATAACCGCTGGTTATCATTTCCGGATGCTGGGCTCCCTCGCGTCGCTGGTCGCCAAGCTGCGGATGCGGCAGCTTGCACTGGTCGTTGCCATCGCAGACCACCGGTCGCTGCGCGAGGCCGCCGACGTGGTGCACGTCTCCCAGCCGGCGGCGACGAAGATGTTGCGAGAGGTCGAGGCCAGCCTGGGCACCGCGGTCTTCGAGCGCGCGCGCGGCGGCATGCGCAGCACGCCGGCGGGTGAGGTCGTGCTGCGGTATGCGCGGATTACGCTGGCCGACCTGCGCCGCCTGCACGAGGAACTCGCCGAGATCGACAGCGGTGGCTCGGGCCACGTGTCCATCGGCAGCGTGCTGGCGCCCGAGCCGCTGCAGATCGCGCGCGCCATCGCCCGCTTCAAGGCGGCACGCCCCGCAGTCACCGTGAGCCTGCAGATCGGCACCAGCGATGCGTTGATCCCCCGGCTGCTGTCGGCCGAACTGGACGCCGTGATCGGCCGGCAGACGGCCGCGGCGGACACCCGCCGGCTCGCCTTCGAGGCACTCGCCCAGGAGCGGCTCGCGCTGGTGGCGGGGCCGGACAGCCCGATGGCCGCGCGGCGCTGGACTGCCGCCCAGCTGCACGAGCTGGCCTGGGTGCTGCTGCCGCCCGGCACGCCCGTGCGGCGCGCCCTCGAGGACGCCTTCCGGCGCCGCAAGGTCTCGCCGCCGGCCTCGGTCGTGGAGACGAACTCGATGTTCACCGTCGTGTCGCTGCTGCAGAACAGCCAGATGGTGAGCGCCATCTCGGAGCGTGCCGCCGCCCATTTCGCGGCCAAGGGCGAGCTCGCCGTGCTGGAGTCGAACCTGCACTTCGAGATCGAACCCTATGGCGTGCTGCGCCGCAAGGGCCGGCCCGTCACGCCGGCCACGGAGGCGCTGCTGGCCATCATTGGCGAAGAGCTCGGTGCCCACGGAGGTGCCGCGGGAGCCGGCCCGGATCCGTCACCCCCTGCCAGGCGCTCCAGGACGCGCGGATTGCCTGCGCGCGCTGAACCAAGGGGGCGGCGCAGGGCGCCGTGACACTGCGGCGCAGCGCGCCGTGCCCCCGTTCCTGCGCCCCGCACCCATGCTCCCCAAACCTACACGGCGCCGGATGCCGTCCTACGCGATCTGTCGCCGACGAGCCGGATGATGCGGGCACCCCAGCACCCCACGAGGTTCCGATGCCATCCATCGACGCCAACCCGCACGCACCCAAGGACGCCGGACCCCGCGAACTGCTCACTGCGCGGCACGCCGTGATGCTGGTGGTGGGCGTGGTGGTCGGCGCCGGCATCTTCAAGGCGCCTTCGCTGGTGGCCCAGATGACCGGCAGCGCCGGCTGGATGTTCACCGCGTGGCTGCTGGGCGGACTGGTCTCGCTGATCGGGGCGCTGTGCTATGCGGAACTCGCGACGGCCTATCCGAGCGTCGGCGGCGACTACCACTTCCTGCACCGGGCGTATGGCCGCCGTGTCTCCTTCCTGTTCGCGTGGGCGCGCTTCTCGGTGATCACCACCGGCTCCATCGCGCTGCTGTCCTTCGTGTTCGGGGACTACCTGCAGCAGGTGCTTCCTCTGCACTCGAACGCGGCCACGGGGTCGGCGCTCTACGCTGCCGCCGTGATCGTGGTGCTGTGGTGGATCAATGCACGCGGGCTGCTGGCGGGAGCTTCCGCGCAAACGTGGCTCACGCTGCTGGAGATCATCGGGCTGCTGCTGGTGGTAGCGGCGGCCGTGTCCATGCTGGGCGCGGCGGCGCCGGCTGCAGCGGCAGCCGGCTCGACGCCAGCGGCCCCGCTTTTCGGCGCCGCACCGGGCTGGGCGGGCTTCGGGCTGGCCATGGTGTTCGTGCTGCTCACCTACGGCGGGTGGAACGAGGCGAGCTACATCAGCGCCGAGTTGAAGGACAACCGGCGCAACATGGTTCGGGTGCTGGTGGGTTCGATCCTGCTGATCACGCTACTCTATCTGCTGGTGACCTGGGCCTACTGGCGCGTGCTGGGGATGGAAGGCATGGGCCGCTCCGAAGCCGTGGCGGCCGATGTCCTGCGCGTGGCGTTCGGCCCCATCGGGCAGACCACCATTTCGCTGCTGGTGGCGGTCGCAGCGCTGAGCTCGATCAACGCCACCATGATCGTCGGCGCGCGCAGCAGCTACGCAGCCGGCTGCGACTGGCCGGCGCTGCGCCGGCTCGCCTACTGGGACGCCGGACGGGGCTCGCCCGCCATCGCGATGGCCGTGCAGAACATCGCCGCGCTGCTGCTGGTGGGCATCGGCTTCCTCAGCGGCAACGGCTTCCGCTCGATGGTGGAATTCACCGCCCCCGTGTTCTGGCTGTTCTTCCTGCTGACCGGCATTTCCCTGTTCGTGCTGCGCTCGCGCGAGCCCGCAACGCCGCGGCCCTTCAGCGTGCCGCTCTATCCGGTACTGCCGCTGATTTTCTGCCTCACCTGCGGCTACATGCTGTGGTCCAGCCTGTCGTATGCGGCCAGCCAGCAGCTGGGCGGGCTGAACGCCGGCTGGATCGGCGTGGGCGTGCTGGTGACCGGCGCCCTCGTGATGGCCCTGCTGGGCGCGGGCCGCGCCCCCGCCCTGGCGCGGGACAACCCCTGAGACAAGGAGAGACCCGATGTATTTGCACCGACCCGGCGACCGCGAGCCCACGCGCAGCGCAGCCGACGTTCGCCTGGGCCGCCGCCCGGCACTGCTGGCCGGCCTGGCGCTGCTCACGATGCCGCGCCTGGGATTCGCGCAGACCAGCGCGACGGCACCGGCCCTCGACGTGCCGTACGTGCCTACGCCGCAGCCGGTGGTGGACCGCATGCTGGAACTCGGGCAGGTCGGCGCCAACGACCTGCTCTACGACCTCGGCTGCGGCGACGGCCGCATCGTCATCACGGCCTGCAAGCAGCATGGCGCCCGCGGCGTCGGCATCGACCTGAACCCGGTGCGTATCGAAGAGGCCAAGCAGAACGCCCGCCAGGCTGGCGTGAGCGACAAGGTGGAGTTCCGCGTGGGCGACCTGTTCGAGGCCGACTTCGCGCCGGCGACCGTGGTGACCCTCTACCTGCTGCCCAGCGTCAACCGCAAGCTGCGTCCGCAACTGTGGCGGCAGCTCAAGGTGGGCACGCGCGTGGTCTCGCACGCCTTCGACATGGGCGAGGAGTGGCCACCCGAGCGCACCGAACGCATCGACCACCGTACGGTCTATCTGTGGACGATACGTCCCGAGCACAAGCGCGCCTGATACCGGCGTGAGCAACGGGCGGCGGGCGCTGCTTTCCCTGCCGCGCGGCCTCACCCGCGCAGCAGCCACTCGCCCAGGGTGCCGATGGCCGACATGACGAACGCTCCGGCGAACGCCCAGCGGAAGCCGTCGATGCGCAGGCGGTCGGTCATGGAGTCGATCAGCTTCAGCAGGAGCGCATCGATGATCCAGCGCGTGATGAACGCCAGAAGCCAGGCCAGCCCCAGGGTGGCGACGGTGAAGAAGGCGAACAGCAGCCAGCCCAGCAGGAAGTTCAGCACGCCGAGCAGCGCCGCCACCAGCAGGGCGCTGCCGAAGCCGCGCACATGGAAGCCGGGCAGCAGCATGGCGGTGAGCCAGACGGCTACGGTGAGGATCAGCCAGGACAGCAGCAGGCTCATGGTGTGGGGGCCTTGCGAAGGTGCCTGCACGGGTGGGCAGGCTACCCGGACATCGTAGGCAGCGCGGTGAGCGGGCGGGGGCCGCTGCTGCCGTATGTAAACCGGTGCCCACCGTACCGCGGCCTTCCGCTGCATCGCGCCCGCCCCCTTCCGCGAGACAACCCGTCGGACCAGACCTGCACGATTGCACGAGCACGGCCATAGCTCTGTCGAGCTATCGCACGGCGTGATGTTTTGCACGATGGTTACACCTCCTGACGGAGGTTACATGGCGAGTTTTTCCGCGGCCCGGCACACCGGGCCCACCGCTGCAGGCGTGCTTGCGCCCGAAAGTACAACACCGATCCACCGCAGCGATCGCGCATTCTCCGGCGCGCTGCCGCCTCCTGCAGTCCGCTTTTCCGTGGTCATGCCGCTCTACAACAAGTCGGCCTATGTGCGCGCCGCCGTCGATTCGGTGCTGGCCCAGAGCTTTCGCGAGCTCGAACTCATCGTCGTGGACGACGGCTCCACCGACGACAGCACCGAGCAGCTGCGCGACATCGACGATCCACGATTGCGCCTGCTGCGCCAGCCGAACGCAGGCGTGTCCGCGGCGCGCAACCGCGGCATCGAAGCCGCACAAGGCGAGTGGGTGTGCTTCCTCGACGCCGACGACCTCTGGCATGCAGGCTACCTGGCCTCGCTTGCCGCCGCCCAGCAGACGCATCCCACGCTGTCGGTGGTTGGCACCCGCTACACCGAGTTCGTCGGCGATGCGCTGCCCGACGCGCACGCCGCAGCCCGCGCGCCGACCTTCGAACTGATCGAGGACCTGCCCACCCGGTGGCGCCGCGCCCCCGCCTTCTTCACCAGTTCGGTCGCGGTGCGCGCCGCGCTGCTCAAGCGCATGCAACCGTGCTTTCCGCCGGGAGAAGCGGCGGGCGAGGACCTGGACCTGTGGTTTCGGTTGGGCGAGCGGCAGCCGATCGGGCTGCTGCACCGGTCCCTGGTCGCCCGGCGCGTCGGCCTGGAGGGTAGCCTCAGCGCTGCGCACCTCCGCGCGTGTCCGCCCTTTGTCGAACGCATGCGCGCCCGCGCCCTGGCATCGGGGGTGTCTCGGCAGCAGCGCCGCTCGACCCTTCTCTTCGTCGCCCACCTGGTGGTCGATCTTGCCCGTAGCGCGGCCGCCAGCGGAGAGCGGGTGGAGGCCATGCGGTGGCTCTTGAAGGCCCCCGAGGGCATGCGGACGCGGCGCTGGTGGGTAGCCCTGAGCATGGCGGCGTGCTGGCCGCAAAAGACCATCCTCAGCTTTCAGGCAAAGGTGCAGCCGGGCTATCGGCCGCTGGCACCCGCCCTGGCGCCCGATGCGGTGCGCATCGAGCTCATGCGCCTGGCTGGCGACACGGCGACGCGCGCGGGCAGTCACAGGGACTGAACGGCAAGCGATTGCATGCGCCTGCGCCGGCATGCATTGACGAACGGGCAATGCTCTTGCGCCAGCGCGCTCGGCTCGCGCGCGACATGCGCCATGCCGCCGCTGCGGTGCTTCCGCACAGGTCGCGCGCAACGCTCGGCACGGCCTGCACCCGCTACGAGTTGGAAAGCACCAGCAGCGCCACCGCCCGGGCACGCCCGACCCGCCGCAGGCGATGCTCCAGATAGCCGGGAAAGTGAATGCAGTCCCCCTGTCCCACGGTCACCGAATGGCGCTGGAACACCACCTCGACCGACCCCGAGAGGATGAAGAGCATCTCCTGGCCGGCATGCCGTGCCTCCGTGGCGCCCGGGTCGGAGCCCGGGTACACGAGGAACGCCTCGAAGGACGCCACCGAGTCGCCGTGCAGCAGAGGCACGATGCCGTGCTGCCCGTCGGGAAACGCAGATGCAACCTCGCGCTGCGCTGCGCGGGTGACCTTGATCTCGGCCTTGTCGACGGTCTCGCCCAACAGGTGTCCGATGGATACGCCAAGGGCCCGGGCCAGCTGCGCCAGCGTGGCGATCGAGGGCGACTTCAGGTTGTTCTCGATGCGCGAGAGGTGCGCCTTGTCCACGTCCACGGCGCGGGCCAGCTCCTCCAGCGTCATGCCCTTGAGCCGGCGCAGCCGGCGCAACCGGCCACCCAGCATCAGCGGGGCGGCGGGAGTCTCCTCGGTGGTGTTGACAGGGCGCGCGGCGGGCACGGAAAGCTTCCGGAAAACCCATGATGCTGCCACAGGTCAACACGTTGACTCCTTGCGATGGATCACGTTAGAGTCAACTTGTTGACCAACGGAGGCCCCATGCAAAGCAAATCGAGCACGCGCGAGCGCGTCGACCAGGAGCTCGCGAGCAAGATCGCGCCCGACACCCGCAGTGCCCTCGACAAGATGGTGCTGGCCTGCCGCATGCTGGGCGCCCAGGGCCACTGGCACGGCGGACTGGCCGGCCAGATCACGGCGCGCGGCGACGAGCCCGGCACCTACTGGACCTTGAAGTTCGGGGTGGGCGCCGACGAGGCCACGCCCGCCGATCTGATCCTGGTCGATGACGACCTGCGGCCGCTCGACGGCACCTCGCTGCCCAACCCGGCGGTGCGCTTCCACCTCTGGGTGTATCGCGTGCGCCCCGACGTGCGCAGCATCGTGCATACCCATCCGCCGGGTGTCACCGCCCTGTCGATGACCGGGCAGCGGCTGGCGGTCGCCCACATGGACGCCACGCCCTTCTACGACAACTGCGGCTATCTCGGCGACTGGCCGGGCCTGCCCATCGCCGACAACGAGGGCGAGATCATCGCCGGTGCGCTGGAGCAGCGTAAGGCGCTGCTGCTGGCCCACCACGGCCTGCTCACCGCCGGCACCACCATCGAGGAAGCGGCCGTGCTCGCCATCTGGCTGGAGCAGGCCGCGCAGGCCCAGGTGCAGGCGGCCGCCATCGGGACCATCCGCGAGGTGCGGCCCGAACTGGCCCGCGAGGCCCGCGATTTCCTGCTCAAGCCGCAGATCACCAGCCTGACCTTCCAGTATTTCGCCCGCCGCGTCCTGCGCGAGTCGCCCGAACTCGCCACGCCGGCCTGAACCGAACCGCGGGGCCGCGGAGGCCACACCATCAAGACAACTCAGGAGACACACCCATGAAAAGACGCAACCTCATTTCCGCGACCGCCGCCGTGGCCGCAGCCAGCGTGGCCACGGTCGCACGCGCGCAGTCGCAGGCCCTGCCCACCATCCGCTGGCGCATGCCCTCGAGCTTCCCGAAGGCGCTGGACACCGTCTACGGCAACGCCCAGACGCTGGCCTCGACCGTCAGCGACCTGACCGAGGGCCGCTTCACCATCACGCCCTCGGCGGCCGGCGAACTGGTGCCACCGCTGCAGATCCTCGACGCCGTGCAGAACGGCACGGTGGAGTGCGGCCACACGGCGGGCTTCTACTACATCGGCAAGGAGCCGGCGCTCGTGTTCGACACCGGCGTTCCCTTCGGCATGAGCCCGCGCCAGCACACTGCCTGGATGCTGCACGGCGGCGGGCTGGAGCTGATGCGAGATGTGTATGCCAAGTTCAACGTGGTCCAGATCCCCTGCGGCAACACCGGCGCGCAGATGGGCGGCTGGTTCCGCAAGGAGATCAAGACGCCGGCCGACTTCAACGGCCTGCGCATCCGCGCCGCCGGCTTCCTCGGCCACATCTACACCAAGCTCGGCGCCACGCCGCAGCAGATCCCGGCCTCGGACGTCTACACGGCGCTCGAGAAGGGCACCATCGACGCGGTGGAATGGGTCGGCCCCGCCGACGACGAAAAGCTCGGGCTGCACAAGGTGGCCAAGTACTACTACAGCCCCGGCGTGCTCGAGCGCGGCGCCTCGCTGTGCTTCATCGTCGGCAAGCAGCACTGGGAGGCCCTGCCCCCCACCTACAAGGCGGCGCTGGAGGCGGCCTGCGCCGAAGCCGGCGCCGACATGCTGGCCAAGTACGACGCCACCAACGTGCCGGCTCTCAAGCGGCTGGTCGCCGGCGGTGCCCAGCTCGGCGCCTGGACGCCGCAGATCACCGAGGCCATGTACAAGGCCAACGAGGAAGTCATGAAGGAGCAGGCGGCCAAGAACGAGACCTTCCGCAAGGTCCACGCGCACTGGAGCCGCTTCCTCGCCGACCAGGTGCTCTGGTCGTCCGTCAACGACGGTGCTGCCGAGCAGTCGATGAACGCGCAGGCGCGCAAGCGCTGAGCGCCTGACCACGCGCGGCGCGGGGCGACGCGGCTTCGCCGCCCCGACCGCTGCGAGGGCTCGGCGCACTCCTGCTGCGCCCCCGACGTCTTCGCCTGCACCGGCGGTTGCATCTGCACGCACCGCGCAGCGGGCGGTACGCACCTGCGCCAGAATCGCGGGTTTCGCGCCTTCGCATGTCCCTCTACCGCCTGATCGGCCAGTTCGTCCTGCGCCACCGCGCTTCCTATGCGGCGGCGGCCGTCATGCTCGTGGGCGTGGCGGTGCTGCTGGTGTGGATCCCGCGCCAGATCGGCGCCGTGGTCGATGGCCTGGTGGCCGAGCGGCTGACGCGGGCCGACCTGCTGCGTGAGCTGGGATGGCTGCTGGCAGCCGGCGCGGCGGTGTATTTCCTGCGGGTCGGATGGCGCCTGAAGCTCTATGCAGCAGCCTACCGAATCGGCGTCGAGCTGCGCCAGCGGCTCTATGCACGGCTGACGCTGCAGGGCGCATCGTTCTACCAGGACCGGCGCACCGGCAACCTGATGGCGCTGGCGACCAACGACGTCGATGCGGTGGAGATGGCCGCGGGCGAGGCCTTGCTCGCGGGTTTCGACGGCTCGCTGACCCTCGTGCTCGTGCTGGGGATGATGGCGCTGGGGATCGACTGGCGCCTTGCCGCGCTGGCGGTCCTTCCCTTTCCGGTCATGGCGCTGGGCTTCTGGTGGATCTCGCGCCACGTGCACGCCGCATCGCGCCTGTCCCTCGACCGCTTCGGTGCGCTCAACGACCACGTGCAGGAGACGCTCTCGGGCGTGCGCACCGTGCGCGCGCTGGGCCTGCAGGCGCGCAGCGAGGCGCAGTTCGCGGCCCTTGCCGGCGGCGTGGCCCAGGCCAGCTTCGATGCGCAGCGCTGGGAAGCCGCCTACGAGCCGGCCGTCGGCATCACGTTCGCGAGCGCCACCACGATCGTGCTGGCGGTAGGCGGCTGGATGGTCTGGCAGCAGCAGCTGACGCTGGGCCAGCTCACCAGCTTCACGCTCTACCTCGGCCAGCTGATCTGGCCGATGTTCGCGGCCGGATGGGTGCTCTCGTTACTGGAGCGCGGCAAGGCGGCGTGGAACCGGTTGCGTCCGGTGCTGGACGTGCCCCTGACCGTCCAGGATCGCGGCACCGTGGAACGGATCGACCCGGGGCCGCTGGTGCTCGAGCGGCTGCGCTTCGGCTACGCCGGCGAGGCGCGCTGCGCGGTGGACGACGTATCGCTGGCGCTCGCTCCGGGCCGCACCCTGGGCCTGGTCGGACCGACCGGCGCTGGAAAATCCACCCTGCTGCGCCTGCTGCTTCGCCACCACGCGCCCGACCACGGACGGCTGGTGTGGAACGGCATCGACCTGCAGGACTACACCCTCGGCGCGCTGCGCGCGGCCATCGCCTGGGTGCCCCAGGAGGCGTTCCTGTTTTCCGCCTCCGTGGCCGACAACATCGCGCTGGGACGGCCGACCGCTTCGCGCCCCGAGGTGGAGGCGGCGGCGCGGCTGGCCGCGGTGCACGAGGACATCCAGCGGCTGCCGCAGGGCTACGACACGCCCGTGGGCGAGCGCGGCGTCACGCTCTCGGGCGGCCAGCGCCAGCGGGTCGCGATCGCCCGCGCCCTGCTCACCGACGCGCCACTGCTGCTGCTGGACGACGCGTTGTCGGCGGTGGACACCGACACCGAGGCGCGCATCCTGGCGCACCTGCGGCAGGCGCGCGTGGGCCGCACGGTCGTGATCGTGAGCCACCGCCTGAGCGCGGTCGCCGACGCCGACCACATCGTGGTGCTGCAGGGCGGCCGCGTGGCTGAACAGGGCACCCACACGCAACTGAGCGCGGGCCAGGGCTGGTACGCACGCCAGTGGCGCTACCAGCAACTGCAGGCGAGCCTCGATGCCAGCTGAGTCGATCGACACCCCGGGCGCGCTGCCCGCCGAGGCGCCGCAGCGGCGGCAGCTGCTCGGCGATGCGGCCTCGCTGCTGCTCTCGGCCGCCGCGCCGGAGCGCCGCCACGTGCTGTTCGGCGTGCTCTGGCTGATGCTGGCCGCGGGCCTGGAGGCCCTGGGTCCGCTGGCCGGCAAATTCTTCATCGACAGCTACCTGCTGCCGCGCAACCCCGACATCCCGCAGATCGCGGGCCTGCTGCTCGGGGCGCTGCTCGCCGGCACGGTCGCGAGCTGGCTGCGCTACCGCCAGCTCGTGCGACTCGCCGGCGTGGCCATGCGCAGCGTCCTGCGCATACGCGAGCGCGTCTACGGGCATGTGCTGCGGCTGCCCATGTCCTTCTTCGACCATGCGATCACCGGCCAGCTGGTCAGCCGCGTCACCAACGACACCGAGGCGGTGAAGACGCTGTACGTGCAGGTGCTGTTCGTCATCCTGGACAGCCTCATCATCCTCGCCGGCGCCATGCTGGCGATGCTCTGGCTCGACTGGCGGCTGATGCTGATCGTCGCGACGCTGGTGCCGGCCGTGGTGCTGATCGTCGTGGTCTACCAGCGCCTGTCGGCACCGGCGGTCACCCAGACACGGCAGCTGCGCAGCGAACTGAACGCCCAGGTCGGCGAATCGATCGCGGGCATGCCGGTGCTGCAGGCGGCCAACGCCACCGCGCGGTTTCGCCAGCGCTTCGACACGCTCAACCAGGCCCACTACGCGTCGCGCCAACGCGAGCTTCGGGCCAACGCCTGGCTGCTGCGGCCGGTGCTCGATTTCCTCAACGTGCTGCTGCTGGCGGCCGTGCTGTGGGTGTTCGGGGCCCGCGCCGCGGCCAGCACCCTGGGCGCGGTGGAGGTCGGCATCCTCTACGCGTTCATCAGCTACATCTCGCGCGTCGTCGAGCCGCTGATCCAGATCACCATGCAGTTCTCGCAACTGCAGCAGGCACTGGTGGGCGCGGCTCGCGTGCAGGCGCTGCTGGCCGAAGCCGAGGCGCCGCGCGCGGCCGAGCACGGCGAAGTGCGCCGCGGCGAAATCACCATCGAACACCTCGACTTCGCCTACCAGCCGGGCCAGCCGGTGCTGCACGGCATCGATCTGCGCATTGCCGCCGGCAGCTTCCACGGCATCGTGGGGCACACCGGCAGCGGAAAGACCACCCTGCTGTCGCTGCTGCTGCGCTTCTACCGCAGCGAGCCGGGCCGCATCCGCATCGACGGCGTGCCGCTCGACGCGATCGGCGAGGAGACCTTCCGCGCCAGCGTCGGGCTGGTGCCGCAAGAGCCCTTCCTGCTCGCGGCGACCGTGCGCGAAAACATCGCGATGGGACGGCCGCTGAGCGATGCGCAGGTGGAAGCCGCCGCGCGTGCCGCGCATGCGCACGGCTTCATCGCCGAACTCGGCGAGGGCTACGGCACGCAGCTGGGAGAAGGCGGAGCCCGGCTGTCCGTGGGGCAGAAGCAGCTGCTGGCGATCGCCCGCGCCCTGGCGGGCGAGCCGCGCATCCTGTTCCTGGACGAAGCGACTTCGCACATCGACTCCGAAACCGAACAGGTCGTGCAGCAGGCGCTGACCCAGCTGCACGGCAAGGTCACCATCGTCGCCATCGCCCACCGCCTGTCCACCGTTCGGGACGCCGATCGCATCGTCGTGCTCAACCACGGACGCATCGCCGAGCTGGGCCCGCACGAGCAGCTCATGCAGATCGAGGGCGGCATCTACCAGCGCCTCTACCAGCTGCAGCAGCTCGAGGACAGCGACCCGGACGGCGTCGCCGCGGCCGAGCCGAAGTAGGCCTGCGCCTGCGCCGGATGGCGGTCTCGGCCGGCTCAGGTACGTATCTTGCCCTACGCCCTGACGGGCTTTTGTCTCATACCATGATCCTTTTGTTGAGGAGACTCCCAAGGTATGTGTGGCATTGCAGGAGAGCTGCGCTTCGACGATGAGCTGGCCGATGTGCGCACGGTCGTCGAGATGACGCAGGCGCAGTCGCGTCGTGGCCCCAACGGGGAAGGCCTGTTCAGCCTGGGCGCGCGCTGCTTCGGCCACCGGCGGCTCAGCATCATGGACCTGAGCCTGCGCGCGCACCAGCCCTTCGTCGACAACGGACTGGGCCTGGGCATCGTGTTCAACGGCGCCATCTACAACCACCACGAGTTGCGCAAGGAACTGACTGCGCGCGGCTACGAATTCAGCTCGACGGGCGACACCGAGGTCATCCTCAAGGCCTGGCACGCCTGGGGCCCGGCGGCGCTCGAGCGTTTTCACGGCATGTTCGCTTTCGCGCTGTGGGAACGCGACAGCGGCGTCACGCACCTCGCGCGCGACCGGCTGGGCATCAAGCCGCTCTACTACACCGCCAACGCCAAGCGGCTGCGCTTCGCCTCCGCCCTCCCCGCGCTGCTGACGGGCGACGGGGTGGACACCTGGATCGATCCGCAGGCGTTGCATCATTACCTGAGCTTTCACGCGGTGGTGCCGGCGCCGTTGACCATGCTGCGCGGCGTGCGCAAGCTGGCGCCGGGCAGCCGCATGACCGTCCACCCCGACGGACGCATCGAGCACGCGCGTTGGTGGAACCTGAACTTCACCCGCAGCGCCGAAGACGAGCGCTGCAGCTTCGAGGACTGGAAGGCGCGCGTGCTGGATGCGCTGCGCGTGTCGGTCAAGCGGCGGCTGGTGTCGGACGTGCCGGTCGGCGTGCTGCTCTCGGGTGGCCTCGACTCCAGCCTCATCACGGGCCTGCTCGCCGAAGCCGGCACCAAGGATCTGCGGACCTACTCCATCGGCTTCGAGGCCGTCGATGCCGAGGCGGGCGACGAGTTCCGCTACTCCGACCTCGTCGCGCGGCACTACGGAACCATTCACCAGAAACTGCAGGTGCCCGGCGACCTGCTGCTCGAGTCGCTCCCGCAAGCGATCGCCGCGATGGCCGAGCCCATGGTGAGCCACGACGCGGTGGCCTTCTACCTGCTCTCGCAGGCGGTGTCGCAGCACAGCCGCGTGGTCCAGAGCGGCCAGGGCGCCGACGAAGTCTTCGGCGGCTACCACTGGTATCCGCCCATGGCCGAGATCGGAGATGCCGACCCCGCCGTCGCGGTGGATGCCTACCGGCGCGTGTTCTTCGACCGCAGCCACGAGGAGATGAAGTCGCTGCTGCAGTCGATGTGGGTGAGCGAAGACTGGAGCAGCCAGTTCGTCGATGCGCACTTCCGCCAACCCGGCGCCGAAAGCGCCATCGACCGCACACTGCGCCTGGACACGACGGTGATGCTGGTGGACGACCCGGTCAAGCGCGTCGACAACATGACCATGGCCTTCGGACTGGAGGCGCGGGTGCCGTTCCTCGACCACGAACTGGTCGAGCTCGCCGCGCGCATACCCGCGCGGCACAAGATCGCCGAAGGCGGCAAGCACGTGCTGAAGGAAGCCGCCCGGCAGGTGATCCCGGCCGAGGTGATCGACCGCCCGAAGGGCTACTTTCCGGTGCCCGCGCTGAAGTACCTGCGCGGCGACTTCCTGCAGTACGTGCGCGACACGCTGGATTCGCGTGCCGCGCGCGAGCGGGGCCTGTTCCGCCGCGACGCGATCGACCGCATGTTCGAGTCGCCCGACGCGCACATCACGCCCCTGCGCGGCTCGAAGCTCTGGCAGGCCGCCCTGCTCGAGGCCTGGCTGCAGACGCACCGCATCTGACGACGACAAACTACTCTGGAGACACGCCCCGACATGACCGTCGAAGCACTGCAACCGTCCTCGCACGGCGTAGGCCCCCTGAACGCTGGCGACCATGCCGGCCGCCCGAATGCGGCAACTTCGTCCTCCGATACGGCCGCCAGCGGCCACAACAGCGCACTCGACTGCGGCTGGGGTCGGCTGCTGTACGCACCATCCTTCGATTCACCCAAGCACCTGGCGCAGGCATTGATGCAGGAGCAGCCCGGGCGCCGCGATATCGCGCTGTACGTCGATTCACCGCAGCTGGTGCTGGCGGAAGCGCCGGCCGACCTGTTCCTGGATCCGTCGCTGGTGTATCGCCGGGTGCTCGACGCCGAGCGCGACGGCGCGGCCGAGCGCACTGCCCCCGGCATTACCGTGCGCCCCCTGAGCACGCGGGCCGACATCGCAGCCATCAACCGCCTCTACGGCATGCGCCGCATGGTGCCGCTCGATCCGTCGGTGGTGTGGGCGCAGCGCCAATCCGACGCGATGACCTACCTGGTGGCAGAGGACGAGCGCACCGGTGACGTCATCGGTTCGGTACTGGGCGTCGATCACGTAGCGGCATTCGGCGTGAAAGACGGCGGCAGCAGCCTGTGGTGCCTGGCCGTCGATCCGCAGACGCGGCTGTCGGGTGCGGGCGAGTCGCTCACGCAGTACCTCATCGCGCACTTCGCGCGGCGCGGCCGCGCCTTCCTGGACCTCTCCGTGCTGCACGACAACGAGCACGCCATCGGCTTGTACGAGAAGCTGGGCTTCGAGAAGGTGACGGGCTTCGCGATCAAGCACAAGAACGCCATCAACCAGCGGCTCTTCGTGGACGCCGAGGACATGTCGGGGCTGAACCCCTACGCCCGCCTGATCGTCGATGAAGCACGCCGCCGTGGCATCGGCACCGAGGTGCTCGACGCGGCCGCCGGCATCTTCAAGCTGCGCCATTTCGGCCACGAGGTGCTGTGCCGCGAGTCGCTCACGGAACTCACCGGCGGGGTGGCCATGACCTGGTGCCAGGACAAGGTGCTGACGCTTCGGCGGCTGGATTCGGTCGGCCTGCGCGTGCCGCGCCAGCGCACCGCCGGAGACGCCGAAGCCGACGCCGCGTTCCTGCGCGAGTGCGGCTCGGTCGTGGTGAAGCCCGCGATGGGCGAACAGGGCCGCGGCATCAGCGTGGACGTGCGCGACGAGGCGCACCTCGCGCAGGCCATCGAGCGCGCGGCGCGCGAGGGCGGGCACGTCGTGCTGGAGGAGTTCTGTCCCGGCCAGGACCTGCGCATCGTGGTGATCGGCTACAAGGTCGTCGCCGCGGCCATCCGGCGCCCGGCGGAGATCGTGGGCGACGGCACATCGAGCGTCGCCCGCCTGATCGAGCGCCAGAGCGCGCGACGCGCGGCGGCCACCGGCGGCGAAAGCAGGATTCCGACCGATGCCGAAACCGAGCGCTGCCTCGCCGGCCAGGGGTTGACGATGGACTCGGTCCTCGACGAAGGCCAGGCGGTGAGGGTGCGCAAGACCGCGAACCTGCACACGGGCGGCACCATCCACGACGTCACCGCGCAACTGCATCCGGTGCTGCGCGAGGCCGCCGAAACCGCCGCGCGGGCGCTGCGCATTCCGGTGGTGGGCCTGGACCTGCTGGTGCCCGCGCCGGACCAGCCCGACTACGTGATGATCGAGGCGAACGAGCGGCCCGGCCTGGCGAACCACGAGCCGCAGCCCACCGCGCAGCGCTTCATCGACCTGCTCTTCCCCTTCACGGCCTGAGCTGCAATGCGCAAACTGGACATCGATGTCGGCTACCTGCGCACCACCCTGCTGGAGCTGCTGGCCATCCCCAGCCCGTCCGGGCTGACCGACGAGATCGTGCACTACACCGGCGGCCAGCTCGAACGCCTGGGCGTGTCCTACGAGCTGACGCGGCGCGGCACGATCCGCGGAACGCTGCGGCGCACACTGCCCGAGCGCCGCCGCACCAGCCCGGCCTGCGCCATCGTGGCCCACCTCGACACGCTCGGGGCCATGGTCCGCGCGATCAAGCCCACCGGGCGCCTGGCCTTGATGGCCATAGGCACCTGGTCGGCCCGCTGGGCCGAGGGCGGCCGCGTGACCCTGTTCACCGACACCGGCCGATATCGCGGCTCGGTGCTGCCGCTGAAGGCTTCCGGGCATGTCTACAACGAAGAGATCGACAGCCAGCCGGTGCACTGGACCCAGCTCGAGCTGCGCGTCGATCAGCCGATCGAGTCCGCCGACGACGTGCGCGCCCTGGGCATCCAGGTGGGGGACTTCGTCGCCTTCGACGCCAACCCCGAGATGCTCGACAACGGCTACATCGTCTCGCGCTACCTGGACAACAAGGCCGGCGTGGCGGCACTCCTGGCCGCGCTGAAAGCGGTGGTCGAGAGCGGCGTCGATGTGCCCATGGACTGCCATCCGGTCTTCACGCTCACCGAGGAAGTCGGCTCGGGCGCCCGTGCGGTGATCGAGGAGGACGTGAGCGAGGTCATCGGCGTCGATATCGGCCCCGTTGCGGCCGGCCAGAACTCGCGCGAGTGGGGCGTGACGGTGCCGCTGATGGATTCGGCCGGGCCGCACGACTATCACCTCACGCGCAGGCTGCTGCGCATGTGCGAGGAGCACGGCATCCCGAACCACCGCGACGTGTTTCCCTTCTATCACTCCGACGCGGGAGCGGCGGTGAGCGCCGGCGCGGACGTGCGCACAGCGCTGCTGTGCTTCGGCACCGACGCGACGCACGGCTATGAGCGCACCCACATCGCCGCGCTCACGCACCTGGCCGAGCTGCTCGCGATCTACCTGCAATGCGGCCCCACCCTGCCGGAAGACCGCGCGCGCGTGCGGGATTCGGTGGAGCATTTCTCGCACCAGCTCGATGCCGACCAGCTCGCGCCGGTGAGCGGCACCACGCTGCCGGAGGTGGGGGAGCTGATCGATCTGCCCGAAGCCGGGGCGCGCGCCGAGGAGGCTGCGGAGCCTGCGCCGCTCGCCGACGACGACGCGAGCGCGCACAGGGGCGAGCCGCGCGCCGACTGACCTCGCCGTGAGCAGCCAAGGCACCCAGCGTCGCCGGCGCCCAGCCGCCTCAAGCCGCTGATACCGCCGCAAAGGTGATCGTCTGCGGGCCGAGTCAGCCCGCAGGGCGGACGCGCGTCACAGCGTCCTGAAGCGCGCGCGAAGCAGACTCTCGCAACGCAGGCCATCACCTTTCCTTATCAATCTTCATGAAGATAATGATCGTTCCGGAATACGTCCTTTTGTGCCACTCTTCACCTGGCGCATGAGCGCGCCTCGGTGCCGGCAGTGTGTGACCGGTCCCGGAAAGCACGAGGTGAATGGATGTCCGCGACCAGCAGTGGCCCGCTCGAAGGCGTGAGGGTCGTCGATCTCTCGACGGTGATCATGGGACCCTATGCCAGCCACATCCTGGCCGACCTGGGTGCGGACGTGATCAAGGTGGAAACGCCCGAGGGCGACCCCTACCGCAACTACAAGCCGCAGCGCAGCAAGGGCATGAACGGCGCGGTGCTGAACCTGCACCGCAACAAGCGCAGCGTGCTGCTGAACATCAAGGAAGAAGGCGGGCGCCAGGCACTGGACGCGATCATCCGCACGGCAGACGTCGTCATGCACAACCTGCGCCCGAAGGTGATCACCAAGCTGGGCTATGCCTACGAGCGCGTGCGCGAAATCAAGCCGGACATCGTCTACTGCGGCGCATATGGCTTCGGCGCGGCGGGGGTCTACCGCGACAAACCGGCCTACGACGACATGATCCAGGCGGGGTCCGGCATTGCGGCGCTGTACGAAGAGATCCACGGCACGCCGCAGTACGTGCCCAGCGTCATCTACGACAAGCTGTCCGGTCAGACCATGGCCTACGCGATCCTTGCGGCACTGGTGAAGGCCGCCCGGACCGGCCAAGGCACCGAGATCGAGGTGCCGATGTTCGAGACGGCGGTCGAGTTCAACCTGGTGGAGCACATGTCCGGCTCGGCGTTCGTTCCGCCCCTGGGGCCCATGGGCGCCTCACGCGTGCTCACCGCGCGCCGCAAGCCCTACAAGACCAAGGACGGCCACGTCTGCATCCTGCCGTACTCCGACAAGAACTGGCTCGACTTCTTCGAGTTCGCTGGCCTGGACGCCTGCCGCAAGGACCCGAGGTTCACGACGCTGGCGGCGCGCGCCGAGCATGCCGACTCCCTGTACGGCCACGTCGAGACCGCCGCCGCCATGCGCACCACCGCCGAATGGGTGGACTTCGGCGACCGGGCCAACGTGCCTTGCATGGCCGTGGTGCGCCTGGACGAGCTGGCCGACGATCCGCACATCCAGTCCATCGGCATGTTCGAGCAGGTGGAGCATCCCACCGAGGGCCGCTACGTCTCGATCCGCCCGCCCACCACCTTCAGCGGCCACGCGTTCCGCATCCGCCACCACGCGCCCCGGCTGGGCCAGGACACCGCCGAAGTGCTGCGCGAAGCGAACCTGCCGCCCGAGCAGGTCGCCGCACTGGTCGCACTCGCGGTCCAGCGACCCGAATCCGACTACGAGGCTTGAGACCCCATGAACACTGCCATCTGCGAGATGTTCGGCCTGCAGGCGCCGATCTTCGCCTTCTCCCATTGCCGCGACGTCGTTGCCGAAGCCTGCCTGGCCGGCGGCATGGGCGTCTTCGGCGGATCGACATTCACGCCCGAGCAGCTCGAGCAGGAGCTTGCCTGGCTCGACACCCACACGGGCGGGCGCCCCTACGGTGTCGATCTGCTGATCCCCAATGCCGAGTACCGCATCCCCGACAAGCTCAAGGCCGATCCCGAGACGCTGCTGCCGCGTGAGCACACCGAGTTCATCGAGCAGCTCATGCGCGAACACAAGGTGCCGCCGCTGAAGGACGGCGAAGCGGCGCAAATCCGACTGGAGTACATCCGCGGCCTCGCGTTCACGCGCCACGAGGCGCAGCTGCGCTTGGAGGTGGTGTACCGCCACAAGCTCGCCAAACTGATCGTCAGTGCGCTCGGCGTCCCCTCGCCCGAGACCATCGAGCGCGCGCACGGCCTGGGCCTGAAGGTGGGCGCGCTCATCGGCAAGCCCGAGCATGCGCAGCGCCAGGTGGCCGCGGGCGTGGACCTGCTCATCGCCCAAGGCCACGAGGCAGCGGGCCACACCGGCAACCTGACCACGATGGTCCTGGTGCCGGAGGTGGTGGACCTCGTCGCGCCGGTGCCCGTGCTGGCCGCAGGCGGCATCGGCCGCGGGCGGCAGATGGCCGCCGCGCTGGCGCTGGGCGCAGAAGGCGTGTGGTGCGGAACCATCTGGCTGGGCACCGTCGAGAGCGAGGTCTCACCCGAGATCCGCAAGAAGCTCTACGCGGCGAGCTCGGCCGACACCATGATCAGCCGCTCTGACAGCGGCAAGCCGGCCCGGCGGCTGACCAGCGCCTGGATGAAGGCCTGGAACAGCCCGCAGGCCCCCAAGGCGCTCGAGATGCCGCTGCAGGGGCTGCTGGTCAGCGACGCACGCGTACGCATGGCACGGCACAAGGCCGAGGACCTGCTCACCTACCCGGCCGGCCAGGTCGTCGGCCTGGTCAACGAGCCGGTCACCGTGCGCCAGGTGTTCTATTCGCTGCTCGAAGAGTTCGCCGAGGCCGTCGAGCGGCTGCAGGCCATGACCGCCGACGTCGATTGACGCGGCCCGCGCCCGCGAAGCCATGCTGGCCCAGATGAACGCGCGCCACGCGGCGCTTCAGGAGGAAGTCCGGGCGTTCATCCGGGCGCACGCCCACCGCGCACCGCAGGGGCGCTCGCGGCCCCGCCGCGCACCCGACGTGCTGGCGTGGCAGGCGCTGCTGCTGGAGCACGGGTACGCGGGACGCGAAGTCCCGCGCGAATACGGCGGCTTCGGCGCGGCACCGGACGTGCTGTCCCGCTCCATCATCGGCGACGAGTTCGCCCGCGCCGGCGTGCCGGGCGAGCTGGGCGGGCAAGGGCCGGACATGGTGGTGCCGACGCTGCTGGCCATCGGCACCGAAGCGCACAAGCGCGCGTACATCGCGCCGACGCTGCGCGGCGAGTTCATCTGGTGCCAGGGCTTCTCGGAGCCCAATGCCGGCTCGGACCTGGCCTCGCTTCGCACCAGCGCGCGCGAAGACGGCGAACACCTCGTTCTGAACGGCCAGAAGATCTGGACGTCGTCCGCCCACCAGGCCGACTACATGCACTGCCTGGTGCGCACCGGCGGCGGCGAGCGCAAGACCGACGGCCTGACCTACCTGATCGTGAAGATGGATTCGCCCGGCATCGCGGTGCGCCGCATCCCGAGCATGACGGGCAAGGACTACTTCGACGACCGCCCCACCTTCAACGAGGTATTCCTCACCGACGTGCGCGTGCCCCGCGGCAACGTCATCGGCGAGGTCGGCCAGGGCTGGGCCGGCGCCACGCGCACGCTGTCCAGCGAGCGCAGCATGCTTGGCGACGCGGGGCGGCTGGAACGCCGGCTGCACGATATCGGCCTGCTGTTCGCCAAGGAGTTCGCAGGCCGCCGCCCCGACAGCGATCCGGTGCTGCTCGACCGGATGGCGGCGCTGTCCTGCCGCGTCGCGGCCATGCGGGCGCACGCCGACCGCCTGCTCGCGGCGGCGCTGCGTGGCGACGATTGCGGGCTGTCCGCGATGGTGATGAAGCTGCTCGGCTGCGAGTTGAACTACCAGCTGTCGCTGCTGGCCGTCGATGCCATGGCCGACACGGGCCAGCTGTACGAAGACAGCCCGGGGCTGTACGACGAGGGGGTGTGGCCGTTTCGCGCCATGTTCGACCTGGCGCTGGTGATCGGCGGTGGCTCCGCGCAGATCCAGCGCAACATCATCAGCGAGCGCGGCCTCGGCCTGCCGCGCGAGCGCGCCCTCGCCCCCTCACCGCCCGCCGCCATCGCCCGCGAGGGACTCACCGACGACCAGGAAGCCCTGGCGCACGGGCTGGCGCGCATGCTGGAGCAGCGCGCCCCCATCGGCATCACGCGTGCATTCAGCCGCGCGGATCACGCAAGCGCAGACGGGCCGGCCGGCGACTTCCAGGCCTTCGGCGGGCCGGGGCTGCTCGTGCCGGAGCGCTTCGGCGGCAGCGGCCTGTCCACCGTCGAAGCAGCGGTGGTCGCGCACGCGATCGGGCGCGCCTGCACTCCCCTGCCCTACCTGGGAGCGCTGCTGGCGTCGCGCGCCCTGACGATGGCGGGCACCCCCGAACAGCAGGACGCCTGGCTCGCGTCGATCGCCGGCGGAGCCGCCCGCTTCGCCGTGTCGCTGCGGCACGGCCAAGCCATTGCCGCGGCGCCCGATGGTGTGAGCGGCAGGGTGCCGCTCGTCGCGGACGCGCCGGGCTGCAACGTGCTGCTGGTGGCCGACGCGGGCGGGCGCCTGCACCTGGTGCGGCCGCAGCCGGGCCTTGCCTTCCTGGAGCTGGTGACGGTGGACCGCAGCCGCCGCTTCGCCGAGGTGCAGCTCGCGGCCGTCGCCGCGCAGCCGCTGCGCGGGGACGCGCTCCACCTGCCGTCGCTGCTCGCGCTGGAGCGCGTGCTGCTCGCCGCGGAAACCCTGGGCGCCTGCGAGTCCCTGCTTCAGCGCGCCGTGGCCTACGCGGGGCAGCGCCAGCAGTTCGGCCGCCCGATCGGCGCGTTCCAGGCCATCAAGCACCTGTGCGCCGACCACGCGGCCGAATTGGACCTGGCACGTTCCCTCGTGTGGCACGCGGCCGCAGCACATGCGCAGGAGCGTGCCGATGCGCCGCTGCTCGCCGCGAAAGCCAAGGCGCACATGGACGAGGTCGCGCGCGGCGTGGCGCGTGCCGCCATCGAGATCCATGGCGCCATGGGGTTCGCGGACGAATCCGACCTGCATTTCTGGACCAAGCGCGTTGCCCTCAACCGCAGCCTGGGCGGGCCGCCCGAGCAGGCGCGGCGCGAGATCGCCGCCGCGCAGAGCCAGGTGGTGTAAGGTCGCCGCACCCCGGCGCCAGCACTGCCATGCCCAAGAACCATCCCCTGACGTTCAAGCAGATCGAGGCCTTTCGCGCAATCGCGAACCACGGCAGCTTCGCCGCCGCGGCCAAGAAACTGTGGGCGACGCAGCCCGCCATCTCCAAGCGCATCGCCGAAATGGAATCGGCGCTGGGCGTGGAGCTTCTCAGTCGCTCGCATTCGGGCGTGCAGCTCACGCAGCACGGCGCGGAGCTGCTGGAGATGTGCAACGAGATGCTCCTGCTGCGCGAGCGCATGGTGAAGGCGCTGGGCAAGCCCTCCGCATTCAAGGGCGACTTCCGCTTCGGCGTCACCGAACTGGGCGCCCTCACCTTTCTGCCCGTGCTCGTGCCAGAGATCCGGCGCTCGATACCGGAAGCCTCGCTGCACCCGGAGGTCGGCTTGAGCCGCGCCCTGCTGGCCAAGCTGGTGGAAGGCACGCTCGACCTCATCGTGTTGCCGATGCGCCCGGCGGGGCCGAAGATCCGGCAGATGGAGCTGGCGCACGTGAAGTTCGCCTGGATGTGCTCGCCTGAGATGGACATCCCCGCGCGTCTTCCGGTGAGCCAGCTTCCGCGGTACCCGCTGCTAGGCCAGTCGCCCGACTCGGGCCTGCAGCGCACCATCAATGCCTGGCTGAAGGCGAACGGCGTGTCGGCGCCGAAGTTCATGCTGGTGAGCAACAGCGTGAGCGTGCTCAGCAGCCTGAGCGTGGCGGGCCTGGGCCTGAGCTGCCTGCCCGTGGAGCAGTTCAAGCACCACGTCAAGGACAACCGGCTGAAGATCGTGCAGACCGACCCCGCACCGCCCCAGGTGACCTACTACATCGGCTACCGCGACGACGCACTCTCCTCCATCAGCTCGATCGTTGCGAACCTCATCCGCAGCGCCGGCAAGCTCTGAAACGGTCAGCCGAGCGTCACGGTGCCCGTCATGCACGGTGCGGCCCCGCCCTTGCGCAGGTCCAGGCGCACGGCACCTTTGTCGTCCCATGCGGCGGCCAGCAGGTCGTCGGTGTGGTAGGCCGCGCCGAGGTTGCGGAACTCCATGGAGACGATCCGCTTCGTCGGGTCGATCGAGCTTGCCAGGGCGGCTAGCCAGGTCGCCTGGAGTGGCCCGTGCACCACCAGCCCGGCGAAGCCTTCCACGCCCCTCGCATACTCCAGGTCGTAGTGGATGCGGTGGCTGTTGGCCGTGAGCGCGGAATACCGGAACAGCGTGAGCGGGTCGCCCTTGCAGGACCGCACCAGCGCGTGCGCCGGCACCTCGGGCGCCGCCACCGGGGCGGCGGCGTCCGGACGTGCCACGGGCGCGCCTTCCTGCATGTAGACGACGTCCTGCTCCTCCTGCAGCACCACCTCGTCTCCAACGGTGAACGTGCGCAGGATCGTGAGCAGGACCAGCGGGCCGGTGCGACCCTCCTTGTCCTGGATGCGGTGGATGCGGCTCGTGCGCTGCACCGCCTCGCCCACGCGCAGCGGCCGGCGGAATTCCAGCCGGCCGCCGGCGGCCAGCCGCCGCGGCAGGTGCTGGAAGGGCGGCAGGAAGCCTTCCCCCACCGCGCCGCCGTCCGCACGCAGCGCGGCGGGGCGCGCCCAGGTCTTGAACATCATCCAGTGCCACAGCGGCGGCATGCTGCCGTCGGCCGGCAGTGCCACGTCCAGCACCGCCGCCGCATCGGCCAGGAAAGAAGCATCGACCCAGTCGTGCACGGTCTCGCAGCGGCCGAGAAAGTTTTCGTAGTTCATGGGGCCTAGGACGTTAGGGTCTTCATACCGTGTAGCGCTGCCACTGGCTGGACAGACGCTCCATCGCTTCCAGATAGTCGTTCTGCAGATCGACCATCACCGATCGCACGGTGCGCTCCTCGTTGACGTCCCCCACCGCCTGGCCGCAGGGCGTGGTGTAGAAGTCGTCGCGCCCGGCGCGGTCGATGCGCGGCACCGCCATGCGCACCAGCACCTCCTGAAGGGGCGGCTGCAACGGGCGCGGGGCGTCTTCCCGCTCCCACGCTTCCGACCAGCGGCTGCGCAGAAGGCGCACCGGCTTGCCGGTGCGGCTCAGGCTCTGGACAGCGTCCTCGGCTCTGGAGCGAAACAGCACTTCTTTCTGAAATGGCAGCAGGTCGCTCTCGCGGGTGCCCAGCCAGAGCGTGCCGCACCAGACGCCTTCGGCCCCCATGGCGATCATGCCGGCGATCTGGCTGCCGCGGCTGATGCCGCCGGCGGCCAGCACCGAGAGCTTGCCCTGCACCGCATCGATCACCTGCGGCAGCAGCACCAAGGTGCTTATCTGGCCGGTGTGCCCCGCGGCTTCCGTGCCCTGCGCTATGACCAGGTCCAGGTTGGCGTCGCGGTGCCGCGCCGCGTGCTCGGGCTTGCCACACAAGGCGCCGACCAGCTTGCCCAGCGCATGGCAGCGCTCGACGAGCTCCGGCGGGGGCGTGCCCAGCGCGCTCACGATCAGCCGCGCCTTGGGGTGGCGCATCGCCACTTCGAGCAGCTTCATCGCACCGCTGGGAGTGTTGTTGCGCTCGGTCTGCCGCCGATCCTGCGCCACCTGGCGCGCGACATCTTCGGGCAGTGGCGGTATGCCCGCACCGTCCAGCAGGTCTTCGACGAAGCGCAGGTGGGCCGGCGGCACCAGCTCGCGCAGCGGCCCCTCGGACACTTCGGCGTCACGCACGTAGCGTCCGGGGATCAGCACATCGACTCCGTACGGCTTGTCGCCCACGTGGTCGTCGATCCAGCGCAGTTCGGCCTCCAGGCCCTCGCGCGAGAACAGGTGCGCGCCCAGCACCCCGCAGCCGCCCGCGCGGCTGATCTCGACCACCACGTCGCGGCAGTGCGAAAAGCCGAAGATCGGCACCTCGCAGCCCAGCTTTTCGCAAATCGGTGTGCGCACGGCGGGCTCCCTTCAGCGGCCCTGCCAGCGCGGCTCGCGCTTCTCGACAAAGGCGCGCGGGCCTTCGAGGAAATCGGACGTCTTACGGATGCGCTGCATGGCTGCGACGGCCTGCGCGCGCAGTTCGGCTTCGGAGTGCAGGCAGGCGGCGCGCGCCACCGCCAGGGCTTCGCGCACGGCCAGCGGCGCGCCGGCGCCGACCTCCTGCGCAAGCTCCAGCGCGCGGTGCTGCAGCGACTCGAACGGCACCACCTCGTTGACCAGCCCGAAGTGCAGCGCCTGCGCGGCGGTGATCGGCTTGCCGGTGAGGATCATGCGGTTGGCCACCAGCCGCGGCAGCGACCGCGGCAGGCGCCACAGGCCGCCGGCGCCGGCCACGAGCGAGCGCCGGACCTCCGGCATGCCGAAGACCGCGTCATCGACGGCAATCGCGAGTTCGCAGGCCAGCATGATCTCGAGGCCGCCGGCCAGCGCCGGGCCGTTCACCGCCGCGATCCACGGCTTGGCCCGCTTCGCGAAGACGAAACCGGCGAAGCCCGCCTCGGGCGTGCGCACCGACTCGATGTCGCCTCCGGCGATCGCCTTGAGGTCGGCGCCGGCGCTGAAGGCGTGGCGGCCGGCGCCGGTGACGATGGTCACCCACACGTCCGGGTCGGCTTCGGTCTCCTCGACGATCGCGGTGATGCGGCGCACCACCTCGCCGTTGACGGCGTTGCGCGCCTGCGGCCGGTTCAGCGTGACGCGGGCGATGTGCGGGGCGACGCGCTCCAGCAGGACCACGTCTTCATCCTTGGCGGGATCCATCCCTTCCTCCTGTGAGGTGAACTCGAAAGGCATTGCGCAGGCGATCCGCGACGCGCTCGTTGGCGTCGCGCGCGGCGTCCAGGGCATGCGGGTTGGCGAAGAAGCCGTGCACGGTGCCGGCGTACTCGACGTACTCCACCGGCACCCCGCCGGCGCGCAGCCGCTCGACGTACAGCCGGATGTCGTCTATGAGCGGATCGCACTGCGCCGCGACCACGAGCGCCGGCGGCGAGCCGGCGATGCGAGGCGCGAGGACGGGCGAGGCGTGCCAGTCGCCCGCGTCATCGCTCGTGCGCAGGTAGTGGCTGCGGAACCAGCGCATGGCCTGCGCCGACAGCACCCCGTATCCGCTCGCGTACCGGTCGAAGCTTGCGGCCTGCAGCCGGTAATCGACCAGGGGGTACACCAGCACCTGCAGCGCGATGTGCGGGCCTGCGTCATCGCGCGCCCGCAGCGCCGTCACGGTGGCCAGGTTGGCGCCCGCGCTGTCGCCCATCACCGCGATGCGCGATGCATCCAGGCCCAGGTCGGCTGCGTTGTGCGCGACCCAGCGCAACGCCGCCCAAGCGTCTTCCACCGCAACGGGGAAGCGCGCTTCCGGCGCCAAGCGGTAGCCGACGGAGACCAGCGCTGCGTGCGACGCAAGCGCGGTGCGCCTGGCGACGTCGTCGTGGGTGTCGATCGACCCGATGACGTGCCCGCCGCCGTGGAAGTAGACGGTCACCGGTGAAGGCACCGGCGCATCGGCGGGCAGGTACAGCCGCGCCGTGATGGACGCACCGTCGCCCACCGGCACGAGCAGGTCGCGGACATCGCACGCGCCCGCCGGGGCCGGGCGCAGGCGCGCGAGCGCAGCCAGCTCGCTGCGCGCGTCCTGCACGGACAGCGACTCGATCGGCCGCACGCCCATCGCGGCGGCGCGGGCGAGCATGGCGGCGGTCTGGGGTTCGAGTTCGATGCCGGTCATCAATACGCCCAACCTCAAGGCTTGAGGTTGCGCTCCTTGATGATCTGGCGCACCTTCTCGCGAGAGGCGTAAACCATCTCGGTGAAGGCCGCGGGCTCCATCGGCGCGGGCGTCAGGTCCGCGGCGATGCCATTGCGGAACTTCTCGCTGCCCACCAGCGGGATCAGGGACGAAGCCAGCTTGTCCACCACCGGCTTGGGCGTTCCCTTGGGCACCATCAGACCATGGAACCAGCGGTACACCGTGTTGGTCAGGCCCAGTTCCCTGAACGTGGGCACCTCGGGCAACGCACGATTGCGTTCCATCGACGACACCGCCAGCACGCGCATGGTTCCCGAGCGGTGCTGCGGCAGCAAGGTGGCCGTGGTGCCGAAGAACGCCGGCGCGATGTTGGCGATGACGTCGCGCACGGCATCGGCCTCACCCTTGTAGGGGATCATGTTCATCTTTACGTTGGCGTCCGCCATGAACATCTCGGCGGACAGGCGCGTCGAGCTCACGGTGCCGAAGGTGGCGCAGTTGACATCGCCACGCTTGCGCGCTTCGGCGACGAACTCCTCCACGCTCTTGGCAGGGAAATCCTTGTGCACCGCGAGCGCCATGCCGCCGGTATACAGCGGCGACAGCAGCTCGAAGTCTTCCAGCTGGTAGGTGATGTCGGGCAGCACCAGCGGGTTGATCAGCACCGACGAATCGGTGGCCATGCCGATCACGTGGCCCGTCTTCTCGGCCCGCGCAACCATGCCGGCGGCAAGCGAGCCGGCGGCTCCGGCCTTGTTCTGCACCACGATGGTCTGCCCGAGCACGGGCCCGAGCATCTCGGCGATGCGCCGCGCGCCGAGATCGGCGCCGCCGCCGGCGGTGGCCGGCACGATGATCTCGATGGGCTTGGTCGGGAAGCTGCCCTGGGCACGCAGGATCGCGGGGGCCCCGAGGACCGAGAGGCCGGCCAGCACTTGGCGTCGATTCATACTCATAGCTGTCTCCTTGAAAAATGGATAGTCCACCGCTGACAGGTCCGGGCTAGGCTGTCTTCCAGACGTTCAACCCCTCGCCGCTTCGAACCACGACTCCTGCCTGTCGCACCGGCTCGGTGGCGCCGGACGTCAGGATCTGCACCAACTCTGTGTCTGCGTTCCGCCCGAGGCAGAACAGCCGGCGGCCGTCCGGGGCGCGCGCAACCAGCGTCACGCGCTCGGGCCGGCCTTCGCGGTCGTGCATGACCACGTAGGTCTCGATCTGCGCGGGGCCCTCGTAGGCGTCCACGAAAGTGGGGATCGGGCCACGCCTGGCATCCGCCTGCGCCTGCACGTCGAAGCCGCGCGGCAGTCCGTCGTTCGGTGCACGGGAGAGCACGACGGCGTGCGCATTGGTCATGAAACCGCCGTTGGCAAACAGCAGGCCGTGGCGCGATTCGCCGGCACGCAGCGCGTCGGACATCGCGGCCACCGCATGCATCACGTAGTTGCGGATCGGCCCACCCGCGAAGGTGAGGCCACCCGTCACCGACAGGGGCCGGTCCAGCCCGATGCCGGCCACCCGGCGCGCGTACTTCGGAACGCAGGGGAAACAGGAATAGAGGTCCACCAGGTCGCAGTCGTCGGCACCGATTCCGTTGCGCTGCAGCGCGAGCCCGATGGTCGCTTCGAGGCTGGCCGACGAGTGATAGGTGCAGCGCTCGCGGATGTCGTGCGACTCGTCCGCCGCCGCGCCGGCGCCGACGAACACCAGCCTGTCCTCGGCAACACCCAGGCTGCGCGCTGCGGCCAGGCTGGCCACGATGACGGCGGCCCCCTGGTTCACGCTGTTGTTGGCCACCATCAGCGTGGTGTATGGAAAGCCGAGCATGCGGTTGCGCGGCGTGCGCGCCAGGATGTCGGCGGGCTCTAGCGGCTGGCGCAGCCAGGCGTGCGGGTTGGCGGCGGCCACCCTGGAGAAATCGGACCAGATGCGGGCCGACTCCTGCTGCGCCTGCTCCAGCGTCTGCCCCCATGCGGCGCGCATGGCGTTCTCGAACAGGGGATAGATCTCGATGGGCGAGACCAGACCATAGCGGCGCGCCGCGTCGCTGGTGCGCTGGGCGAGCGCACCCTTCATCGTGTCGGGGTTCGTCGTGCTGGCGGCCTCCCGCGCGGCCAGCCGCTTCTCTGTGCGGTAGGCCTCGGCACCGGCGATGGCGCAGACCTGGGCCTGCCCCGCGGCAATGCGATCGGCTGCCCGGCTAAGCAGCAACAGCGGCGAGTTTCCATGGCCCGCGACGAACTGCGGCCGCTGGCGAATGCCGGGAAACTGCTCGGCCAGCGTCTGCGGGATGTGCTCCATCCGCGAGGAGAACAGGCGCACCAGTTCCAGCGTGTCGCAGGCGTCGAGCGCGCGGGTGCCGCTGTCCGCCTCGGCGGCGAGCAGCGCCTCGCGCATGAGTCCGGCCGCATCGGTGGCGGTGGCCAGGTCATCGTCGCGCCGGTTGACCTGGCCGACCCCGACGATGACGGGGATGCGGTCTGCGTTCATCGTGGTTCCTCCTCGGGCGGCTGCGCCCCGATGACGAGCAGCGCGTCCAGCGCCTCGCAGCCATTGCCTTCCACGCGCAACGGGTTGATCTCCAGCGCCTCCAGCCGCGGCCCCAGCGCCAGCGCGAGATCGCCGATGCGGGCGATGGTGCGGGCGAGCGCGGCGATGTCCACCGGCTGCGCGCCTCGACTGCCGCGGAACAAGGCGGCGGCCTTCAGGCCCTGCAGCATCTCGGCCACGTCCTGCGCATCGACGGGCAGCTGGCGCAGCGCCACGTCCTGGAGCGTCTCGACCCAGATGCCGCCCAGGCCCACGACGAGCATCGGCCCCCAGGTGGGATCGCGGCTCACGCCGACGATCAATTCCAGTCCGCGCGGGCGCATGGGCGCGACCAGCACGCCCTCCACCCGCGCCTGCGGCGGCGCGCCGGCCAGCACGCGGGCGTACGCCTCGCGCACCGCGTCGGGGCCGCGCACGTCCAGCGCCACGCCGCCGATTTCGCTCTTGTGTGCGATGTCCGGCGAGCAGATCTTTACCGCGACCGCACCGCCGAGCCGCTGCGCAGCATCCACCGCTTCTTGCGCGGACCCGGCAAGCACCGCCGGCACGACGGGAACGCCGTGCGTGCGCAACAGCTGAAGCACCGTGTGCTCCGAACAAGGCAGCGGAACCTGTACGGAGCCCACGCGTGCCGCCTCGCGCGGACGCTGGCCGCCGCGCTGGAACTGCGACCACCGGAACGCGCGCCCGAGCGCCGCGAGGCCGCGGTCGAGCCCGGCAGCCACCAGCGGCAGCCGGTACTCGGCGGCGATTTCCTGGCCCTCGGGCGTCACATCGCGCTGAACGCAGTTCATCACCAGCACCGGGATGTCGGCAGCTTGCGCCGCGCGCCCCATGTGCATCAGCCCGGCGAGCAGCGACTCGTCCGATTCGGCGCGGCTGGCCGGCAGGTCGCCGAAGCAGACCACGGCGCCGAACGCGCGATCGGCCGCCAGCACGCGCAGCGTGTGCTCGAACAGCGCCCGGTCGGCCGCGGCGGCGCCGGTGATGTCCAGCGGGTTCTGGCAGGTGGCGTAGTCCGGCAGCACCTCGCCGAGCGCCCCGACCGTCGCCGGTGAGAGCTGCGGCAGTGGCAGGCCCGCCTTGGCCGCCGCGTCGGCAGCAATGCCGCAGATGCCACCGGAGTTGGACATCAGCCCCAGCCCGCCCGGGCGCAGCACGCCCGTGCGGGCGATCAGGTCGGCGGTGATGACCAAGTCTTCGAGCGCGTGCACGCGCACCACGCCGTACTGTTCGCACATCGCGTCGAAGGCACGGTCGTCGCCGACCAGCGCGCCCGTGTGCGCCTGCGCCGTGCGCGCAGAGGCCTCGCTGGCGCCGATCTTCAGCACCACCAGCGGCATTCCCGCCGCGCCGGCCTGCCGCGCGACCTGCACGAAGCGTTCGGGGCGGCGCACCGTCTCCAGGTAGAGCGCAATCGCGCGCACGCGGTCGTCGGCGATCAGGTGGGCGACGAAGTCGGTCGCGTCCAGGTCCATCTCGTTGCCGGTAGTGACGAGGTGGCTGAGTGCGACACCCTGGTGCCGCGCGACGTTGGCAAGGTGGTAGGCCACCTGGCCGCTGTGCGAGACAACCGCGATGGTGCCGGGTCGCTGCGGCTTGCGATAAGGAGCCGTCCACAGGGCCACGCCGTCGAGGTAGTTGACCAGCCCCAGGCTGTTGGGGCCGAGCACCGAGACGCCTGCCTCCCGTGCGATGGCGGCGATGCGGTCCTGTTCGAGTCGGCCAGACTCGCCGAGCTCGGCGAAGCCAGAGGAGAGGATCACGGCATGCCGTCCACCGGCGGCGGCCAGGTCCTCGATGGCGGCCGCTACGGCATCGGTCGGCACCATGACCACGCCGACATCGACAGGCGCGCCGATCTGGGCGCAGCTGACCGCACAGGGCCGGCCATGCGCCACCGCGCCGCGGCGGTTGACCAGGTGCAGCGTGCCGGAAAAGCCCGGCGGGCTCAGGTTGGCGAACGCGACTTGCGACCAGCGCGATCTGTCGCTCGCGCCGATGACCGCGACCGAGCGCGGCGCGAGCAGCGACGTGAGATCGCGCGGGGCGTGCAGCCTGCTCATGCCGTAGCCTCCCGCAGCGCCGCGGGCGCACGCTTGATCTCGAAGTCGGCCAGGTCGGGCCGCCAGGTGCGACGGAAGTAGGTGAGCGTGGAATACGGCAGGTTGTTGGTGATGCGCCCCGCGGCGGTCTTGTACCAGCTGCCGCACTGGTCGGCCCAAACAAAGCGCTTGCTGCGCTCCTGCGTCTGCGCGTCGAAGCGCGCCATGACCTCGGGACTGAGATCGGCCTCGAGGAAGCGACCGTGGTGGACGTGGCCGATCATGTCGGCGATGTAGCGCGCCTGTGCCTCGATGAGGAAGATGATCGAGTTGTGGGCGTTGGTGTTCGGCCCGTACATCATGAAGAAGTTGGGAAAGCCCGGAACCGCAATGCCCCAGTAGGCGCTGGCGCCGTCCACCCAGCGTTGATCGAGCCGCTCTGCGCCCCGCCCGGTCACCGCCATCGGCGCGAGAAAACGGGTGGACTCGAAGCCGGTGGCGAAGATGATGGTATCGACGGGGTGGCGCACACCCTCCGGCGTGACGATGGCATTCGGCTCGATGCGGCCGACGCCGCCCGTCTCCAGGTGCACGTTCTCGCGCTGCAGCGTGGGATACCAGTCGTTGGACTTCAGCACCCGCTTGCACGACGGGGCATGGTCGGGCCGCAGCTTCTCGCGCAGCACGGGGTCGGCCACCGAACTGTCGATGAAGGCATTGCACTGGGCGCGGAAGGCGGCGGCCTGCTCGGTGCCCAGCTGGATGCGGGCATAGGTGCGCTCGAAGGTCCAGTAGGTGCGCCAGCGGATGTATCGGGCGATCAGGGGGAAGCGTGCGAAGCGGCGCTTCTCGCGCGGCTCGAAGGGCCGGTCGGCCTTGGGCACGATCCAGGTGGGCGAGCGCTGGAACACGGTGAGCGACTTCACGCGCGGCGCGATCGCCGGCGCGATCTGGATCGCGCTCGCGCCGCTGCCCACTAGGGCGACGTTGGCGCCGTCGATGGGCGCCTCCTTGTCGAAGCGCGCCGAGTGGAAGGCGCGGCCGGCGAAGTTGTCCAGGCCGGGGATTGCCGGAAGCTTGGGGCGGCTGAGCTGCCCCACGGCCGAGACGAAGACGCGGGCGAGCAGCGAACCGGCCTCTGTCTGCACGCGCCACAGGCTGCGCTCGGCGTCCCAGGTGGCGCTGACGACTTCGGTGTTCAGGCGCACGTGCTCGCGCACGCCGAATCGCCGTGCGCAGTCCTCGATGTAGCGCCGGATCTCCTCGCGCGGCGAGAAGACGCGGCTCCAGTCGTGCTTGGGCGCGAACGAGTAGGAGTACAGCAGCGACGGCACGTCGCATGCAGCGCCGGGGTAGTCGTTGTCGTGCCAGCAACCGCCCAGGCCCGCGTTCTTCTCGAGGATCACGAACGAGCGGATGCCCGCCTGCACCAGTCGGATGCCCAGGCACACGCCGGAGAAGCCGGCGCCCACGATGATGGCGTCGAGCGGCGGCTGCATCAGCGCGGCTCCCCGCCGCCGTGCCGCCGGTCGAACACGAAGTCGGCTTCACGCGGCGCGCGGGCCATCGTCCAGTAGTCCACGATGCGCCAGGGCGAGTTGGTGGTCACCCGGCCCAAGCGGTTCTTGTACCAGTTGTTCACGCCGGCATGGGTCCACACCATGGCTTCGTGCGCAGCATCGACGCGCTGGTTGTAGTCGTCGTGCACCTGCTGGCGGCATTCCATGGCACGGCTTGCGGTGTCGGCCAGCAACTGCAGGCAACCCAGGATATAGCGCACCTGGATCTCGAGATGAAAGATCACGCTGCCACCGTGCCCGAGGTTGGTGTTGGGCCCGTACAGCAGGAAGAAGTTGGGAAAGCCCGGCACCGTCATCCCCAGGTAGGCGCGCGGGTTCTCCTCGCCCCACAGCTCGCGCAAGCTCGTGCCGTGGCGCCCCTGGATGTCCATGGGATAGAGCATGCGACTCGCCTGGAAACCGGTGGCGAAGACGATGACGTCGACCGGGTGACGCGAACCCGAACGCGTTACCACCGCGTCGCCGTCGATGCGATCGACCGGATCGGTGACCAGCTCGACGTTCGGGCGGCGCAGCATCTCGAACCACTTGTTATCCAGCAAGGGCCGCTTGCCGAATGGCGGGTAGTCGGGGAGCACCTTGCCGAGCAGTTCGCGGTCGTCGCCGGCGCAGGAGCGCATATGGCCCTCCCAATCCTTGCGCAAATCGGCGTTCAGCGGCGAGATGGACCGGCTGTCACTCCAGCCCGGCGCCTTCTGCAGCGCCTGGTGCAGCGCATCGCTGTTGGCCCAGAACAGCTGGAAGCGATACCAGGTGGCGTAGAACGGCAGCGCCGACAGCACCCACTGCTTGCCCGGGCCGACCTCCTCGTGGTAGCGCGGGCGGGTGCGAATCCAGTTGGGCGAGCGCTGGAAGATCGTCAGCCGCTCCACCTGCGGCGCGATGGTGGGCGCCACCTGCATGCCGCTGGCGCCGGTGCCCACCATGGCGACTCGCTTGCCCGCGACCTGCACGCCCTCGTGCCAGGTGCCTGTGTGCACCGCCGTGCCCTCGAAGCCTTCCAGCCCCGGGATCTGCGGGATGGACGGACGATTGAGTTGCCCCACCGCCGAAATCACGGCGTTGGCGCGGCGCTCCTGCAGGCGGCCGTCCTTGCCGCGCAGGGTGACGTGCCACACGGCCTCGCCGTCCGCGTACTTCGCCGAGACCACTTCGGTGTCGAACGTGATGCGCTCGTACAGGTTGTAGCGGCGCGCGCAGTCCTGGAAGTACTTCAGCAGTTCCGGCTGGCGAACGAAGAATCGGGACCAGGAGTGGTTCTGTTCGAACGAGTACGAATAGAGGTGGTTGGGCGCGTCCACGCCCGCGCCGGGATAGCGGTTTTCGAACCAGGTGCCGCCGACGTCGGGGTTCTTCTCGACGATCTCGAACGCGATACCGGCGCGCGCAAGGTGCATGGCCGCACACAGGCCGGCCGCGCCGACGCCGATGATCAGGATGCGGAAGTCCTCGCCCAGGCGTTGCGCGAGGGTGTGCGCGCCGGCCAGGCCCGGGGCAGTCTCGAAACCGAGGTCCTCGCGAATCATCGGCACGTACTCGGGCGGCACTTCCTGGCCGACGCATACGCTCATCATTTGGCCGAACATGGCGGCGTCGAGCTCGGGCGCCGGGCCGCGGGCGTCGTACAGGGCCTGCACCAGCAGCTCGTGCAGCCGCCCTGTGGTGGTCGCGTCCGGGCTCGCGCCCGGGCGCACGGCGGCGGCGAACTCGTCCAGATACCGGGCCTCGCCGGTCAGTTGCACCAGCACCATCAGCACGATGGACAGGTCCGCTTCGCGCAGCGCGGCACGCAGCCGATCCTCGTCCCGCGGCCGCAGCGGCAGGGGAAGCAGCGGCGCCGCGGCTTTGCCGTTCCGATCGGTCACGACTTGCGCTCCTTCACGAACGCCCGCACCGCCTGCTTGTGCTCCTCGCTCGCCGTGGCCACCGCGTAGTGGGAGGAGATCAGGTCGAGATTGGTGCGCAGGTCGTTGCGCACGCCCTGCAAAATGGCCCGCTTGATCATCCGCATGGGCACGCTGGGCGCCCGCGCCATCCGCTGCGCGATGCGTTCCACCTCGGGCATGAGCGTGTCGTCGGGGAACACCTTGTTCACCAGGCCGATGCGCAAGGCCTCGGCCGAATCGATGAACTCTCCGGTCAGGAACATCTCCAGCGCGCGCGCCGTGCCCACCACCCTGGGCAGGAAGTGCGCGCCCCCGGCGCCCGGAACCAGGCCGACGCGGAGGTAGGTCTCGGCCATGCGTGCACCCTGCGCCGCATAGCGGATGTCGCACATCAGTGCGAGGTCGAGCCCGGCACCGGTCGCGGCGCCGTTGATCGCGGCCAGCACGGGCTTGTCGAGGTCTTCCAGCGCGAGCGGGATGCGCTGGATCTTGTCGAAGAGTTCGTCCTTGCGCTGCGCGGGCGACTGCTCCAGGCGGTCCTGCATCTCCACGATGTCGCCGCCGCTGCAGAAAGCCTCGCCGGCGCCGGTGACGACGACGACCTTGACATCCGAGCGCTCGCGGCATTCACGCAGCGCCGCCGTCCACTGCTCGATCATCTCGAAGGTGAAGGCGTTCATGCGCTCGGGCCGGTTCAGGCGGATGCGCGCCACGCCGGCATCGACGCTGAATTCCAGGTGTGCGGTCATTTGGCGACTCCTGCGGGCGCGGGGTCGAGGCAGCCGAGTTCGTCCAGCAGCTCCTGCGTGTGCTCACCCAGCCGCGGCGCGTGGCGCACGACGCGGAACGGCGAGGACGCGAAGCTGATGGGGCTGCGCAGCACACGGTAGGCGCCCTGGGACGGGTGCTCGGCGGTCTCGAACAGCTTGACTGCCTTCACATGCTCGTCATGCGGGAGCTCGCTCATGGACAGCACCGGCATGCACGGGATGCTCACGCCGTCGCAGAAATCCACCCACTCCCTGGTGGTCTTGCGCAGGGCTTCCTCTTCGACCACGGAGTACAACTCATCGATGTGCTGCACCCGGCTCGTGAGGTCGGCGAAGCGCGCGTCGCCGATCAGGGCGGTGCGTTCGGTGAAGCGGAAGAAGTCGTTCCAGTTGCGGTCGGAGTACGGCAGGATGCAGGCGTACGAGTCCTTGGTGCGGTAGGGCTTGCGGCGCGGCGACAGCACGCGGTGGAAGCCCGGCTCGCCCAGCGGCGGAACGAACGCCGAGCCCCCCATGTGCTCGATCATCGCGAACTCGATCGTGGTCTCGAACATCGGCACCTCGATCTCCTCGCCGCGGCCGGTGCGCTCGCGCTGGAACAGCGCCGCGATCACGGCGTACGCCGCCACCTGGCCGGTGAGCTTGTCGCACAGCACGGTGGGCATGTAGGCCGGCTCGGAGCGCGAGGCGAGTGCGAGCGACGCCAGGCCCGAGCCGGCCTGGATCAGGTCGTCGTACGCCGCCTTGTCGCCGTAGGGGCCGGCCGCGCCGAAGCCGAACGCGCCGCAATAGACGATCGTCGGGTTGATCTCGCGCACGCGCTCATAGCCATAGCCCAGACGCTGTATGGCCTTGGGGCGCAGCGAGTGGATGAAGACGTCGGCCGTGGCGATCAGCTTGCCGAGTGCCTCGTTGCCCTCGGGCTGCTTGAGGTCGAGCACCACGCTGCGCTTGTTGCGGTTGAGGTGCAGGAAGCTGCCCGCCATGCCCTCGTTGCGCAGCGGCCGGTAGTTGCGGAACGAGTCGCCTTCGGGCGCCTCGACCTTGATCACGTCGGCACCCATGTCCGCGAGGATGTGGGTCGCGAACGGACCCATGATCACGCTCGTGAGGTCGATGACCCGCACCCCCGCCAGCGGCCCCTGCCCGGCCTTGCGGTCAACCATGCCTGTTCTCCCTGTTGTCCGGCGGGAAACCCGCCACCACCGTTTGCCATAGCGACGCCCCGCCGGCTGCGCAGATGCTGCGGCCGATCCGCTCCTGCCAGAGCGTTTCGTTGCCGTACTCGTCCCGCCAGGCCCAGAGCCTGCGGGTGACCTTCTGAAGTTCGTGCTCGCGCGTGAAGCCCATGGCGCCCAGCACCTGGTGGCAGGTGGCCGCGAGGATTCCGGCCGCCTCGCCCACGCGGCTCTTGGCCACAGCAGACGCGAAGCCGAACGACGCGCTGCCATAGGCTTCGGCGGCAGCGTCTGCCGCCGCGGTGGCCGCGGCCAGGTGGCCTGCCGCCACCGCGAGCTGCTGCTGCACCGCCTGGAAGCGCCCGATGGGCTGGCCGAACTGCTTGCGCTCCTGCGCATGGCCGACCGCGTGCGCCAGCGCCCGCTGCATCGCGCCCACCATCTGCTGCGCCCGCAGGAAGGCGCCAGCCACTTGCAGCGATTCGATGCCGTCATCGCCGATCTGCGGCGCCGCCGACCGGTGCACGAGAACGCCGGTCCAGCTCAGCGTGTCGCGCGGCTCGCCCGCCAGGTTGCCACCGGGCTCCACCCGTGCCTGCGCCACGGGCAACGGCGCCAGGTGCAGCCGACCGTTGCACAGCACCGGCACCAGCACATGGGCTGCAAAGCGGCCGTACGGCACGGCGCGGGCGCGGGCCGCCACACGCAGCTCCCCGCGCGCCTCGTCGGCATGGCCGGCCTCGCAACTCCAGCTGAGCGCGCCTTCGAGCGCCTGCCCGCCGGCTGCGGCGTGCAGGCCCAGGGCCATCATGGTTTCGGCCAGGGGCACCGGCAGGGCCAGGCGGGCAGCCGCGCGCACCAGGCCCATCGCCTGCGCGGGGGTGACGCCGTAGCCGCCATGCTCCTCGGGCAGCAGCGCGTTCTGGAAACCGGCGCTGGCGATCTCGGCCCACAGGCCCTCGGCCATTCCGTCGGCGTCGTGTGCCGGTGCGCCGGCAGCGAACTGCGCGCACAGGCGGCCGAGCTGGTCGGCCAGGATCGGGCCCATGTCGGTCGTCGTGTCCATCAGCGCAGTCCCAGCCCGCGCGCGATGACGCCGCGCATGATCTCGCGGGTGCCGCCGCGCAGCGTGAACGAAGGCGCGGACAGCAGCACGTCGGCATAGCTCTCGGCGCAGGCGTCGCCTTCGGTGGCGGTGTCCAGCGGCAGCACGGTGCGCAGCACCTCGGGCACCTCGCGCTCGAAATTGGTGCCCATCTCCTTGACCAGTGCGGCCTCCTGGCTGGGGTCGGTGCCGCCCGCGAGCTGGGCAGCAATGGACGCGGACATGCGCCGCAGCGGCAGCAGGTGCGCCACGAGGCGGCCGATCGCCACCGCCTGGTGCCGGTCGGGCTCGGGCCCGATGGCCGAGATGCCTTCGACCAGCAGGCGGTAGTCGGACAGGAAGCGGTCCGGGCCGGAGCGTTCCAGCGTGAGCTCGGACGTGACCATGGCCCAGCCTTCGCCTTCGCGGCCTACGAGCATCTCGTCGGGCACGAACACGTCGTCGAAAAAGATCTGGTTGAACTCGTGACGGCCGGCCATGTCGAGGATGGGCCGCATGGTGATGCCGGGAGACTTCAGCTCGACGATGAACTGGCTCAGGCCGCGCTGCCGGTCTTCGGGCGCGCCGCTGGTGCGCACCAGCGTGAGCATGTAGTGCGCAAGGTGGCCGTTGGTCGTCCAGATCTTGCTGCCGTTGATCGCCCAGCCGCCCTCGCGCCGCGTGGCCCGCGTGCGCACGCCGGCGAGGTCGGAGCCGGTGTCGGGCTCGCTCATGCCGATGGCGAAATAGCATTCGCCGGCCGCGATGCGCGGCAGGATCGCCTTGCGGGCTGCGTCGCTGCCGTGCCGCAGGATCAGCGGACCAGACTGGCGGTCGGCGATCCAGTGCGCGCCGCAGGGGGCGCCGGCCGCGAGCATTTCCTCGGTGACGGCGAAGCGCACCAGCGGCGAGTGCGCATGGCCGCCCCATTCCTTGGGCCAGGTCATGGCCACGAAGCCCTGCTGCGCCGCGCGCCTGCTGAACGCGGGGTCGTACGTGGTCCAGGAGCACTTGTGCGGCACGAACCGGCCGGCATCGCGCTCGGCCTCCAGGAACGCGCGGGCCCGCAGCCGCTCGCGGTCTGCCTCCGGCGGGAAGGCCAGCGCCGGGAAGGCGAACTCACGCATCGGCCGCCTCGCGCACCAGGACCGGCAACGTGAGCCGCTCGTTGACTGTGCGGTACTCGATGCGCACCGCGTCGCCGATCTTCAGCGGCTGGTGGGACGCGCTTTCGAGCTGCAGGTTCACGCGGACGTCGCCGTCGATATCGGCAATCACCATGAGGTACGGCACGCGATCCTTGAAGGCGGGCAGAAAGGCGTGGTGGCACACCGTCCAGCTGTGCACGGTGCCGCGCCCTTCGACGCTCACCCATTCGGTGTCAAACGAATGGCAGCGGTCGCACAGCGGCCGCGGGTAGTGGCGGCGCTTGCCGCAGCCACGGCACTTCTGCACCAGGAAGCGGCCGTCGCGCAGCCCGTCCCAGTACGGCTGGGTGTCGGGGCCCGCATCGGGCTCGGGAACGAGATAGTTGCTCGCGGACATCAGCCCCTCCGCATGATGGCGACGGAGCCGTCGCACATGTCGCCGAAGCCGGTCACGAGGCCGAGCTCGGCGCCCTGCACCTGCGCGCGGCCGGCCTCGCCGCGCAGCTGGCGCACGAGCTCGACGATGTGGTTCATGCCGCCCACGTGCGCCTGCGACAGCAGGCCGCCGTGCGTGTTGACCGGCAGGCGCCCGCCCAGTGCGATGCCGCCGTCCTGCACGAATGCACCGCCCTCGCCGGCCGCGCAGAAACCGAGCTCCTCGAGCTGGCGCAGGACGATGAAGGTGAAGCAGTCGTAGATTTCGGCCACATCGATGTCGGCGGGCTGGACGCCGGCCATGTGGAAGGCCTTGCGCGCCGCCTTGTGCGTGCCGAAGGCCAGCAGGTCGGCGCGCTGGCTCACCGCGCTGGGGCTCTCGGGATGGCCTTCACCCACGCCGGAGATGAAGACGGGGCGCTTGGGCATGTCCTTGGCATGGTCGGCGGCGCTGACCACCACGCAGGCGGCGCCGTCGCTCTCCAGGCTGCAGTCGAACAGCCGCAGCGGGTCGGAGATCATGCGGGCGGCCTGGTGCTCTTCCAGGGTCAGCGGCTCCGTCATGACGGCGTTGTCGTTCAGCAGCGCGTGGCGGCGCATGGTGACGGCGATCTCGCCAAGCTGGCGGCTGGTGGTGCCATACAGCTCCATGTGGCGCCGCGCGATCGGCGCATAGAACTGCACGGGCGCGACGGCGCCGGTGGGCACTTCGAACTCGCCGACAACGCGGAACTGCGGCATGGCGGCGATGCGGCTGGTGATGCGAGTGCCCGAGTAGCCGTTGCGCCCCAGCGAGAGCAGCACGTGCCGGCACACACCCGAGGCGATGACGGCCGCCGCGCACTGCAGGCTGGCCGTGGCGCTGGCTCCGCCCAGCGGCGTGAGGGCGGAGAAGCTGAGGTCGGGAATGCCGAAGTTGGTGATGAAGTCTTCGGCGACCAGCGGGCCGATGGCGAACGGGATCAGCCCGTCGATGTCGGTCGGCTTCAGCCCGGCGTCGGCAATGGCGGCCAGCGCGGCCTCCAGCTGCAGCGAGATCGGGGTCTTGCCGGAGCCGGGTGCGCGCACGTAGCGGGTCTCTCCCACCCCGGATACAACGGCCTTGTCTCTCAGATTCATCTCGCTTCGTCGCCCAAAGGAGCCATTAGTCAGGCCCATGCTAGCCAACGCGGGATATTCCGAACAGCGACATCTTGTTATCCGGACCCATCACTTTTTCTTTGATCCGTAGCGCGTGCCTGTGCGCAGGCCACTCCTCTGCCCGGTCGCCGGCAGGATCAACGGGCTGGCAGGCGCGCCTGCAGGCTGGCGCGCACCAGCGGCAGGTGGTCGTTGCCGAAAAACATGTCTTCGCCGGCCACGAACATCGTGGGCGATCCGAAGCCGCCGCGCGCGATCAGTTCGTCGGTGTTGGCGCGCAGGGCGGCCTTGACGGCAGGCTGGGCGATGGCGGACAGCAGCGCGTCGGCATCGACTCCGGACTGCGCGCAGATGCCGCGGATCACGTCGTCCTGCGATACGTCCTGGTCGTCGCGCCAGTACGCCTCGAAGGCAGCGCGCGCGAATCCGACGAGCTTTCCTTGCTGCTGCTGCGCGGCTGCCAGGCAGCCGCGCATGACCTTGACGCTGTTGACCGGGAACAGCGTCGGCGCAGGGTTGATCGCGATGCCGGCAAGGCGCGCCCAGTCCTGCATGCTTTTGGTCGAATAGGCCTGCTTCACCGGTACGGGATTGCTGCGCGTGGCGTAGACCGTGGGGTTCACCGCGTTGAACACGCCGCCCACCAGGATCGGCCGCCAGCGGATGGTGGCGCCGAGTTCGCGCGCCATCGGCTGGACGTTGTGGAACGCAAGGTAGGTCCAGGGGCTGGAACAGTCGAAGAAAAACTCGAGGTCGGCCATGGTGCTCACTCGATTGGTCCGGCGGCTTGCGTTCCGGCGAACAGGCTGCGCCGGGTCTCGTCGTCCATCGGCGCCGAGGGCTTGCGCAGCGACTTGCCGACCGCCAGCCCCACTTGCACCCCAGGGCGCTGCCGCACGTCGGCAAACCACCGCTTGAGGTCCGGCCATTCGTCCAGCGTGAGCTGCTGCGCCTTGTGCGTCATGATCCACGGGAAGGCAGCCATGTCGGCGATGGAGTAGTCGCCGGCGAGGTAGGCGCCGGTCTGCCCCAGTTGCCTGTCCATGACCTGGTACAGGCGGCGCACTTCGGCGCCATAGCGGTCGATGGCGTACGGGATCCGCTGCGGCGCGTAGAGCAGGAAATGGCCGTTCTGGCCGGCCATCGGACCCAGCCCGCCGACCTGCCAGTAGACCCACTGCAGCACCCGGTACTTGTGCGCGGTGTCCGTCGGCAGGAAACGCCCCGACTTCTCGGCCAGGTACTGCAGGATCGCGCCACTCTCGAAGATGCCGACCGCGCCACCGCCGCCTGCGGGGTCGTTGTCGATGATCGCCGGGATGCGGTTGTTCGGACTCACCGCGAGGAAGGCCGGCTCGAACTGCTCGCGGCGCGTGATATCGACCGGAACGAGCCGGTACGGCAGCCCGCACTCCTCCAGCATGATGGAGATCTTCCAGCCGTTGGGGGTGGGCCAGTAGTAGAGATCGAGCACGTGGTCTCCTCCAGACACGAAGCCCTGGGCACCTGAGACCCACTTCGCGTGCGGCGATTATGTTGGGGCCTGTCCGAGATCGGGCCATTCGCTTTGCGACTGTTCGCCCATGAAAAGATTTCACCTCGCGCGCTCGCCCGCAGCGCGTGCGGCGACGAGCGTCCCACTCGCACAATGCCGGCGTGACTGCCGTCATTCCCTCCAGCCTGCTGCCCGGCCTCGCAATCGCCGCCGCCGGCTCCGTCGCCTTCAGCGGCAAAGCCATCATCGCCAAGCTCGCCTACCGCCATGGCGTAGACGCCGTGACCCTGCTCATGCTGCGCATGGTCTTCGCGCTGCCGCTGTTCGTCGCCATGGCATGGTGGTCCAGCCGCGGGAAACCTCGGCTCACGGGACGCGAGTGGATGGGCGTGGCGGGACTGGGTTTTTCCGGCTATTACCTGGCCAGCTTTCTGGACTTCGCCGGCCTGGTCTACATCACGGCGTCGCTCGAGCGGCTGGTGCTCTATCTGACACCGACCCTGGTGCTGCTATTGGGCTGGGCGCTCCACAAGAAGCCGTTCCATCGCATGCAGGTAGCGGGCACCGCGATCAGCTATGCGGGCGTGGCGATGGTGTTCGGCCGTGAGTTGGGCGCCGTGGGCCCGGACACCATCCTGGGCTTCGCCCTGGTGTTCGCCAGCGCGGTGAGCTACGCGGTCTATCTGGTCTTCAGCGGGCAACTGGTGCAGACACTCGGCGCGATGCGGCTGGTCGGCCTGGCCACGTCCTTCGCCTGCCTGTGCTGCATCGCGCAGTACATGGTGCTGCGCCCCTGGGACGCCGCCTTCGCCCTCGCACCCGAGGTGATCTGGCTGTCGGTGTTGAACGCGACGCTGTGCACGGCCGTGCCGGTGCTGCTGGTGATGATGGCTATCGAGCGCATCGGCGCGCAGCTGTATGCACAAGTCAGCATGGTCGGCCCGCTGTCCACCATCGTCATGGGCACCCTCCTGCTCGACGAGCCGTTCACCGGCTGGATCGTCGCCGGTACGGTGCTGGTGTTGATCGGCATCTGGGTGTTCACGCAAGGGCCACGAGTGCCGGCGCCGGCGGCCTTAGTGGGGCAGCGCCGCCACCTCTAGCAGCGCTCATACTGCTGGCCGAAGCTTTGGCTCCGGCGTCGCTCAGTACTGCGAAGGCGGCTGGTCCACGGTCAGGGCATCGGCTCGGCCGTCAGCTGGATCTGGCGATCCAGCCGTGCTGCACGGCGTGAGCTGCGCGGCGGAGAACTGCCGCTGCTCCGCCTCCTCGGGCCTATCGGCTGAAGTACCCGCGTGCGAGTAGCGCTCCCCGGCGCACCAAGGCACGCGAACCGTTGCCGCGCCACCCCAACAGGTTTGTCTTGAGCGCCTTTGCGGCCAGCTGGCCAGGGCTTTGCGTGGTCGCGCTGCGGCGCAGCAGCGCCGTCCGTCACAAGATTGTTGATGCGCCACGCCAGCGCGAGCGCGGCCGGTGCAGGCAGAACCTGCAGCACGTGGCGCGGGCGAGGGGTTTGGTTGTTGTCGCGCCTCCCGGCGGAACCGTTCGGCTTGGTGCCGCCACAGCTGCCAAAGAGGCGCGAAAGGCGCGAAGTTTGCAAGCTGGGGGGTAACTGGCGGAAACGGAGGGATTCGAACCCTCGATGCGGCTCTACACCGCATACTCCCTTAGCAGGGGAGCACCTTCGGCCTCTCGGTCACGTTTCCTGTGCAGCCGCGATGATACCCGATGACGGGGGCGCGATCACTCTGCGGGAGCGTCCAGATCGAAGGCGCGGTGCAGTGCGCGCACGGCCAGTTCCATGTACTTCTCGTCGATGACGACGGAGGTCTTTATCTCGCTGGTCGAGATCATCTGGATGTTGATGCCCTCCTCCGACAGCGAGCGGAACATCTTGCTTGCGATGCCGACGTGGCTGCGCATGCCGATGCCCACGATGCTCACCTTGCAGATGCGCGTGTCGCCTTCGAGCCGGTCGGTGCCTAGCGTGGGCAGCACCTTGGTCTTGAGCAGGTCCACCGTGCGCGCATAGTCGTTGCGGTGCACGGTGAAGCTGAAGTCGGTTTTGCCGTCCTTGGAGATGTTCTGGATGATGACATCGACCTCGATGTTGGCGTCGGCCACCGCGCCCAGGATGTTGTAGGCGATGCCGGGGCGGTCGGGAACGCCCAGGATGGAAACCTTGGCTTCGTCGCGATTGAATGCAATGCCGGAAACGACAGCTTGTTCCATTTGTTCGTCTTCCTCAAAAGTGATCAGGGTTCCGGACTTCGCCTCTTCCTCGATCGGAATGTCCCACGGGGTGAAGCTGGACAGCACACGCAGCGGGACCTTGTACTTGCCCGCGAACTCCACCGAGCGGATCTGCAGCACCTTGGATCCCATCGAGGCCATCTCCAGCATTTCCTCGAAGCTCACCGACGACAGGCGCCGCGCCTCGGGCACGACACGCGGATCGGTGGTGTAGACGCCGTCCACGTCGGTGTAGATCAGGCACTCCGCCGCCTTCATCGCAGCGGCCACGGCCACGGCCGAGGTATCGCTTCCGCCGCGGCCGAGGGTGGTGATGTTCCCGCGCTCATCGACACCCTGGAACCCGGTAATGACCACGACCTTGCCTGCGGCGAGGTCGGCGCGGACCTTCTTGTCGTCGATCGACTCGATGCGTGCCTTGGTGTAGGCGCTGTTGGTGCGGATGGGCACCTGCCAGCCGGCGTAGCTCACGGCCTCCAGACCCTCGGCCTGCAGCGCGATGGACAGCAGGCCGACCGACACCTGCTCGCCGGTGGAGGCCAGCATGTCGAGCTCGCGGTTGAGGGCGTCCGACGAGCGTTCGGGAGCCAGTTCCTTCGCGAGGCCCAGCAGACGGTTGGTCTCGCCGCTCATGGCGCTGGGGACGACGACCATCTGGTGGCCGGCCCGCGCCCATTTGGCCACGCGCTTGGCGACGTTGCGGATGCGCTCGGTCGAGCCCATCGACGTGCCGCCGTATTTGTGAACGATCAATGCCATGGAAAAAGGAGTGTGGATGGCGCGGGCAGCCGTCCGTCGGAGGCGACTGCGGCAAGGACGGGCGTCCTGCGCAAAAACCGCGAAATTATAGCGTCGGGGTATAGGTCAGCCGCCCGCCCTCGCGCTGCACGAAGCCGGCCGCAACGCGCAGGCGCAAGCCGTGGCTCCGCGTACGGCAGGACGCGACCTGGTCGAGCAATTCGTCGAGCTGGGCGGCGCTCGGAGCGACGGCATGGCTGCTGCGCAGCCAGTGGCGCAGCAGGTTGGACTGCCGCGCACGCGGCAGCGCCTGCAGCGCCGCGATGTCGGGAGCCCCGCCCATGGCGGCGAGGTCTTGCGCACCGAGCGCCTGCAGCAGCTCCTTGGCCTCGGCCGCGTGCCGCGCCGAGCGCGCGAAGGTCTCGCGCATCTGCGGGAAGGCAGCCTCGAGGGCCGGCACCAGCAAGCGGCGGATGCGGTTGCGGGTGAGCCCGACGTCGGCATTGCTCGGGTCCTCCACCCACTCGATCCCCGCTTCGGCAAGGTACGTGCGCAGCAGGGCGCCGGGCAACTGCAGCAGCGGCCGCTCGAACTGCACGCCTTCGCGCTCGAAACGGGCCGGCATCGAAGCCAGCCCCGGCACTCCGGCGCCACGGCTGAGGGCCAGCAGCAGGGTCTCGATCTGGTCGTCTGCATGCTGGGCCACCAGGACGGTGGCGAGGCCGTTCGTCCGCGCCAGGGCGGCGAGCGCGGCATAGCGCGCGCGCCGGGCCGCGTCTTCGGGGCTGTCGCCGCTGCGGTGGCGGGCATTGACATGCAGGACGTGCAAGGGCACTGCGAGTTCCGCGCAGCTGCGCCGGCAATGTGCCTCGAACGCATCGGCGGCGGCCTGCAAGCCATGGTGCACGTGCAGTGCGTGCACCTGCCCACCCCAGCGGGCGTGGGCAGCGCGCAGCAAAGCCGTGGAATCGGCGCCGCCGCTGTAGGCGACGCCTAGGGGCAGCGCGGGTTGCAGCGCAGCGAGCGCACGGACGATCGTGTCTCGCGCGGACTCGTTCGCGGCGGGTGGCGAAGTGTCCCGCCCGAGCGGACCTTCAGCGGGTGTCGGCCTTGGTGTCGCTGAAGCGGCCATAGCTTTGCAGCCGCTCGTAGCGCCTGTCCACCAGCTCGCGCGGCTTGAGGTCGTTCAGCTGGCGCCACGCATCGCTGAGCGCGCGCTTGAGAAAGGCCGCCATCTGGCGGTGATCGCGGTGCGCGCCGCCGACGGGCTCATGCACGATCTTGTCGATCAGGCCGAGCGCCTTGAGCCGGTGCGCGGTGATGCCCATCGCGTCCGCGGCGTCCTGGGCCTTGTCGGAGGTCTTCCAGAGGATGGAGGCACAGCCCTCGGGGCTGATGACGGAATACACCGAATACTGCAGCATCAGCACCTGGTCGGCCACCGCGATCGCCAGCGCACCGCCGGAGCCGCCCTCGCCGATGATGGTGGAGATGATCGGCACCTCGAGCTGCGCCATCTCGAAGATGTTGCGCCCGATGGCCTCGGACTGTCCGCGCTCCTCAGCGTCGATGCCGGGATAGGCGCCGGGGGTGTCCACGAAAGTGAAGACCGGCAGCTTGAACTTCTCGGCTGTCTTCATGAGCCGCAATGCCTTGCGGTAGCCCTCGGGGCGGCTCATGCCGAAGTTGCGGGTGGCGCGCTCGCGCGTGTCCCGCCCCTTCTGGTGGCCCAGGACCATGCAGGCCTGGCCGTTGAAGCGGGCCAGCCCGCCGACGATGGACTGGTCGTCGGCGAAGTGCCGGTCGCCGTGCATCTCGATGAAGTCGGTGAAGATTTCGTTGACGTAGTCGAGCGTGTAGGGACGCTCGGGGTGGCGCGCGATCTTGGTGATCTGCCAGGGCGTGAGGTCGCTGTAGATGTCCTTGGTGAGCTGCTGGCTCTTCTTGGAGAGCTGGTCGATCTCGTCGGAGATATCGACGGCCGATTCGGTCTGCACGTAGCGCAGTTCCTCGATCTTGCCTTCGAGCTCGGCGATAGGCTGCTCGAAGTCGAGAAAAGTCTTCTTGGCCAAGGTGGCGATCCTTTTTCTAGGGCTGGATGCGAGAGGCTGCAGGCCAGGGAACCAGCCGGGGTATCCCTCCTCCATCTCGGACCTCTGGCGTCCAGCCTCCGTGCTTAATACTCTACCGGCAGCGGGTCGAGCGACCGCCAAATATACCAAGTGGCCACGCTGCAAAAAGGGGCCCATGCGGCGGCCACCTCGCGCGCGTCGCTGCGGCTCACGGACTCGCCCGAAAAGTAGTTCTTGCTGATGCCGTTGATGAGCCCGATGTCGTCCAGCGGCAGGACGTTGGGCCGCATCAGGTGGAAGATCAGGAACATCTCGGCGGTCCAGCGCCCGATGCCGCGGATGTCGATCAGCTCGGCAATGATGGCGTCGTCTTCCATGCCTTCCCAGGCGGCGGCGTCGATCGCTCCCGAGTCGAAGTGAAGCGCAAGATCGACCAGGTATTCGATCTTGCGCGCAGACAGCCCCGCCGCGCGCATGTCGTCTACCTTCAGCCGCAGCACGTTGGCCGGCGTCATCTTGCGCGGAAGCGCCGCGAAGCGGTCCCACACGCTCTGGGCCGCCTTGACCGAAATCTGCTGGCCCACGATGCTGCGCGCGAGCGTGGTGAAAGCGTCGCCGCGCGAGCGCAGGCAGGCATCGCCGAACTGCGGAATGAGCCGGTTCATCACGCGGTCCTTGCGCGCGAGGTGGTCGCAGGCTTCACGCCAATAGTGCGGCTGCACCGGCTCGACGGGGCTGCCCAGGGCGTCGGTCATGCAGGGCACTCCCCGCCTCGCAAGGCGGCGCCGACTGGCTCGAACGCGGCCCGCCGCTGCGCACGGGCCGAGCGCTTGCCCCGCACTGCGGGGCCACGCGTCGGGAGAGCGGACCCGAGCCGCCGGCGGATCGCCGCTGACATCCTCATGTCGTCGCCTCCCAGGTGGTACCCGCGGCGGAATCCTTGAGCACGATGCCTTTGGCCAGCAGGTCGGCGCGGATGCGGTCGGCCTGCGCGAAATCGCGGGCCTGCTTGGCGGCCGCACGCTGCGCGATGAGCTCCGAGATCGTGGCCTCGTCAAGCGCGGCGCCACTGCGCAGGAAGGCGCGCGGCTCGGCCTGCAGCAGTCCGAGGCAGCCGCCGAGCGACTTGAGCAGGCCGGCCAGCTGCGGCGACTTGCCACGGTTCACTTCGCTGGCCAGCTCGAACAGCACGGCCACCGCCTCGGGTGTCGCGAAGTCGCTGTCCATGGCCGCCTTGAAGCGGGCGGCATGCGGCTGCTGCCAGTCGATGCCGGACAGCGGCTGCGCCGGTACCGCATCGAGCGCGGTGTACAGACGCCGCAGCGCGCCGCGCGCATCCTCGAGGTGCTGGTCGCTGTAGTTCAAGGGGCTGCGGTAGTGCGCGCGCACGATGAAGAAACGCAGCGTCTCGGCGTCGAACTTCTGCAGCACGTCGCGGATGGTGAAGAAGTTGCCCAGCGACTTGGACATCTTCTCGTTATCGATGTTGACGAAGCCGTTGTGCATCCAGAAGCGGGCCAGGGGCTGGCCATGCGCGCCCTCGCTCTGGGCGATCTCGTTCTCGTGGTGCGGAAAGATCAGGTCCGCGCCCCCCGCGTGGATGTCGAAGGTCTCGCCCAGCAAGGCGCAGGACATGGCCGAGCACTCGATGTGCCAGCCGGGGCGACCGCGGCCGTAGGGGCCGTCCCACTGCGCGTCGGCAGGTTCGGTCGGCTTGGCCGACTTCCACAGCACGAAGTCGAGCGGGTCTTCCTTGCCCTCGAGTACGGCCACGCGCTCTCCGGCATGCAGCTCGTCGATCGACTTGCCCGAGAGCTTGCCGTAGCCGGGAAACCGTCGCACGGCGAAGTTGACGTCGCCGCCTTCGGCGCGGTAGGCCAGGCCGTTGTTTTCGAGCGCACGCACGATGTCCAGCATCTGCGGCACGTAGTCGGTGGCGCGCGGCTCATGGCTTGGCCGCTCGATGCCCAGCGCGTCGAAGTCGCGGTGCATCTCGGCAATCATGCGGTCGGTGAGCGCGCGCACGGGCTCGTTGTTCTCGACCGCGCGTCGGATGATCTTGTCGTCGATGTCGGTGATGTTGCGCACATAGCTCACGCGCCATCCCCTGGCGCGCAGCCAGCGCTGCACCACGTCGAACGCCACATTGGCGCGGGCGTGGCCGACGTGGCAGAGGTCGTAGACCGTGATGCCGCACAGATACATGCGCACGTGCCCCGGCTCGAGCGGAGCGAACTCCTCCAGCGCCCGCGAGAGCGTGTTGTGGATGCGCAGACTCATGGATGCTCACGACCGGCGCGCGCGGCGCCGGACAAACCTTGTTCTTCGGGATTCAGGGGACGGGCCGCTGGCCTGCGCAAGGGGGCGCGCGCAGGGGGCCGTGGCTACAATGCGCCGCAGTATATAACCGCCTCGCGGGCCCCGGCCGGGGTCTGTCACGTCCCCATGCCGAATGGCTCCGCCTCGTTCTCTGGCGTCCTGCATCGCGCCCTCGCGATGCGCGCTGCGCTCTGCCTCGCCGCCTTCCTGGCCGCAGGCGTGGCCGCCGCGCAGGCACCGACCCAAGATTACGCCGTGGTCCAGCAGCTGATGCGCGACGGACGCGCCGCGCAGGCACTGGCGCATGCGCAGCAATACCTTGAGGCCAATCCGCGCGATCCGCAGATGCGCTTTCTGCGCGGTGTCGTCCTCGCGGAAACCGGACGCACAGCCGAAGCGATCGAGGCGTACACACGCCTGACGCAGGACTACCCCGAGCTGCCTGAGCCCTACAACAACCTCGCCGTGCTGTTCGCAGCCCAGGACGAGCTCGACAAGGCACGCACGGCGCTCGAGATGGCGCTGCGCGCGAATCCCCAGTACGCCGCCGCGCACGCGAACCTCGGCGACATCCACCTGCGGCTCGCGGTGCGCTCGTACCAGCGCGCAGCGCAGCTCGAGCCGTCCAATGCGGCGCTGCCGTCGAGGCTGGCCGCGGTGCGGGCGCTCGTTGGCGCAGCGCCACCGCCCGTCCAGCGCGAGGGCCGGGCAGCGCCGCCGTCCAGTCCCTGAGCCGGGACGCGGCGTACGCGCCCGCCTCCGACGCCGGAGGGCGCTTGCCCGGTGGTAACCTCCCGCGAAATCTCCCGCCGACTCCTCCCGCAGGCCGCCGGGCAGCGGAGTTGCCGGCTACGCCCCGCGCCGCAAGCCGCACGTGAAAACAACAAGGAGTGAACGCATGAACCAACCGGCATTCTGGATGCGACGCCGTTCGGCCATCATCGCCATGTCCCACGCCCTCGCGGGCGCCGCCACGCTGATCGCGCCCATCGGTGCTATGGCCCAGCAAGCTGCCAGCACGAGCGCGCCGACGAGCGAGGCCAAGCCGGAAGCCGTCGCCGGACAGGCGCCACGCGTGCGCCTGTCCACCACGTCCGGCAACATCGTGATCGAGCTGTACCCGGACAAGGCGCCCCGCACTGTCGAGAACTTCCTGCAGTACGTACGCGACAAGCACTACGACGGAACCATCTTCCACCGAGTCATCAACGATTTCATGGTGCAGGGCGGCGGCTACGACACCCGCTACGTCGAGAAGCCCACGCGCGAGCCGGTGCCCCACGAAGGGCAGCAGGCGCTCGCCAAAGGAGGCCCGCGCAACGTGGTGGGCACCGTCGCAATGGCTCGCACCAGCGACCCCAATTCGGCCTCGGCGCAGTTCTTCATCAACACGCGCGACAACCCCTTCCTCGACCCGACCGTCATTCCGCCGGGCGACCCCGTGCCAAAGTTCGAGTACCAGGGGCGCGTGTACCAGAACGTGCCGCGCGCCACGCTCGAGCGCTCGCCGCAGCTGTACGGCTACACCGTCTTCGGCAAGGTGGTCGAGGGCATGGACGTGGTGCGCAAGATCGAATCCTCACCGACCGGTGCGGCCGGCCCCTTCCCCACCGACGTGCCGAAGAAGCCGGTGGTGATCCGGGCGGCCACCATTCTCAAACCCTGAACCAGCACACAGCGAAGGACCCCTGCCATGCCCCAGAACCGCGTCGAACTCCATATCGTCGATTACGGCGTGATCACCATCGAACTCGATGCAGACAAGGCGCCCAAGAGCGTCGCGAACTTCCTCGATTACGTGAAGAAGGGCCACTTCGACGGCACCATCTTCCACCGCGTCATTCCCGGCTTCATGATCCAGGGCGGCGGCTTCGAAGCGGGCATGAAGCAAAAGCCCACCGCCGCGCCGGTCGAGAACGAGGCCAACAACGGCCTGAAGAACGACAAGTACACGGTTGCCATGGCGCGTACGCAAGAGCCGCACTCGGCCACCGCGCAGTTCTTCATCAACATCGCCGACAACGCCTTCCTCAACCACACCGCCCCGAGCCGACAGGGCTGGGGCTATGCCGTGTTCGGCAAGGTGGTCGAAGGCACCGACGTGGTCGATCGCATCGCGGCGGCCAAGACCACCCGCAGCGGCTTCCACGACGACGTTCCCACCGACGACATCCTGATCCAGAAGGCTGTCGTCGTCTGAGTGGCCGTGCACGACGGCACCGCGCCCGCATCGTTCCCGGTCCTGGAGGCGGGCAGCGGCTGGGGCGCGGTCGATTTCCTGTCCGACCTGCACCTGCAGGCCGGCGCCGCCGCTACGTTCGATGCGTGGCGCCACTGGATGCGCACCACGCCGGCCGATGCGGTGTTCGTGCTGGGCGATCTGTTCGAAGCCTGGGTCGGAGACGACGCGGCGGTCCAGCCCGGCTTTGCGGCCGAGTGCGCGCAGGTGCTGCGCGAGGCGGCCGAGCGGCGCCCCCTGTATTTCATGGCCGGCAACCGCGACTTTCTCGTGGGCGACGCGCTGGCTGCGGCATGCGGCTTCTCGCGCCTGCCCGACCCGGTCGTGCTGGTCTTCGCCGGCGCACGCTGGCTGCTGTCGCACGGCGACCTGCTGTGCCTGTCGGACACCGCCTATCAACGCTATCGCGCCCAGGTGCATGCCCCGGACTGGATCGCGCAATTTCTGCGCAAGCCGCTCGCACAGCGTGAGGCGGTGGCGCACCAGATGCGCGCCGACAGCCAGACGCACCAGCGCGCGCTGCCCGGCTACGCAGACGTGGACGACGGTGCAGTTCGCCATTGGCTGCGCGCTGCGAATGCCACCACCCTGATCCACGGCCACACGCACCGTGCCGCCGACCACACCCTCGGCGAGGGGTTGAGCCGGATTGTGCTGAGCGACTGGGATCTCGATGCGGCGCCTCCGCGCGCACAGGTGCTGCGGCTGGAACGCAACGGGTCGCTGCGCCGAATCGACGTCGCCTGATGTTCGGCCTGCTGCGCACGTGGCGCCGTCCGCCACCCATTCCCGATGACCTCTGGCGGGGGGTGCTGCGCAGCTATCCCTTCCTCGCGGCGCGCTCCGAAGACGAGCGCGCACGCCTGCGCGAGCTCAGCGCCCGCTTTTTGAGGGACAAGCAGTTCCATGGAGCGCGCGGACTGGAGATCACCGACGCGATGGCAGTATCGATCGCAGCGCAGGCAGTACTGCCGGTGCTGCACCTGGGCTTGTCCTGGTACGACGACTTCGTGACCGTCGTCGTCCACGCGGGCGAAGTGCTGGCGCGCCGCACCGCCACCGATGCGGCGGGGGTGGTGCACCAGTACGCCGAAGTGCTAGCCGGCGAAGCCATGGACGGGGGGCCGGTGATGCTGAGCTGGTCGGAAGTGCAGGCGGGAGGTGCGCGTGTGGCCGAGGGATACAACCTGGTGATCCACGAATTCGCGCACAAGCTCGACATGCGCGACGGCGTGGCCGATGGCTGCCCACCTCTGCCATCGCGCCGCGGCCGGGCAGAGTGGACCGCCCGGATGCAGCAGGCCTACGAGGGCTTTCGGGAACAGGTGATCCTCGCGGAGCGCTTCGGCGCCGAGGCGCCGTGGCTCAACGCCTACGGCGCCACCGACATCGGCGAGTTCTTCGCCGTGGCCTGCGAGGCCTATTTCGTCAACCGCGTGCGCTTCGAGCACGAGTTCCCCGGCCTCATGCCGCTGCTGGACGGCTTCTTCGTTCCGCCCGGGCGGTGAGGAGCCCCGCCGGGCAAGTGGCCGGCCCAGGCGGCGCTCGGGTAATGGCGCAGCGAGGGCGCGCCGTCGCGAGGCTCCAAGAGGCGTGCCGTGCCGGGCCGCACGGGCTGTGCCGGCCCGCGCGGCGCTCAGGCGCTCACGCCGCTCAAGCGCGCAGCAGCACCTTGAGCACGTTCTGCAGACGTCGCGCCGCCTGCGGCTGGTGCGCAGTGCCAAACACCTGCGCCACGTCCTGCCCCCAGGTCTGTGCCGGAGACGGTTCGTTGCGGCGGGTAAGGAGCTGCAGCTGCAGCATGCGCCGCGCGTCGAGGTGTTCCGCGGGGCTGGGCACTTCGGCTGCGATCTCCAGGCGCAGCAGCACCTGTGCGGCATCGCCGGACGGCGCCTGACCCAGCGCCTGCACCCAGCTGCCGCGCACGGCCGGCGACACCGCCTTGCCCAGCTCACCCACGCTCGGCACCTGCTCCGGCTGGCGCTGCTCCCAGGCTGCCAGCAGGTGCCCGAGGGCTTCGCCATGGGCCTGCGCGGCGAGCTTGCGCAAGGTCTGCTGTGCGTGATCGAGCGCCTCGCGCTGCGCGCGGAAGGCGACGTCCCCGAGCCGCGGCCCGCGGTCTTCGCCATCGCGGTCGCCGCCCCGGTCACCGCCGAACCGGCCGCCACGTCCGGCGTCGCGGCCGGCGCCAGGGCCCGCACGGTCGCCGAAGCGTCCGCCGGGCGCACCGGGCTTGCGATCGCCGAAGCGGCCGCCACGCCCCGGCACCTGCGGCTCGTCCTTCTTCATGCCGGGCCGATCGTCGCCGCGGCGGGCAACCACCAGCGGCTTGGGCGCCGGCTTGGGAGGCGCTGCGGGCGGCTCCGCGGCGGCGCCGCCCTCGGCCGCGTCGCCACCGTCGCTGCCCTCGCCCTGCGCAGCTTGCACGCCGGCGTCGCCAGCCGCAGCCGCCTGCGCAGGAGCACTGCTGCCCGTTTGCTGCGCGTCGGTGGCCTGCTGCACTTCGGCGCGCGCCTGGGCCTGCCCCTTCAGCGCGGCGTCGAGCGCGGACATCGCCGCGCGGATCTTCTGTGCGTCGCCGGTGGCGTTTGCCGCCTCCAGCGCCTTGGAGGCTTCCAGAACGACGCGGTCACGCTCGCTCAGCGAGGCGGTAAGGCGCTCGCGCTCTTCGCTCTTGCGGTTGAAGGCATCGTCGATGGGTTTGCGGAACGCGTCCCAGAGCTTTTGCTCCTGCTTGCGCTCGATCGGCACGGATTGCGCCTCCGCCTGCCAGCGCTGCTGCAGCGCCTTCACCGCGTCGATGCGCAGGGTCGGCTGTGCGCCCAGCGCGCGGGCCTCCTCGATCATGGCGTGGCGGCGCTCCAGGCTGTGCCTTTGCACCTGCGCGAGCGGCGCCTCGGCCGCCCCGATCGCGTCCTTCCACTGCGGCTGCAATTCCGCGAAGGCACGTTCGCTGAGGTGACCGGCATCGCGCCAGCGATTTTCGAACTGGTGGATGGCACGGCTGAACGCCTTCCAGTCGGTGTCGGTTCCGCCGGGATGCGCCGCGGCCCAGGCGCGGACCTCTTCCACCAGCGCCAGTCGCCGGCTGCGGTGCTCGGCCGCCTCGGACTTGACCTTCTCCAGCCAGGCTTCGACCACCTTGTAGGCTTCGTTGCAGGCTTCGTCGAAGCGCTTCCACAGCGCGTGATTGGGTGCGCCGCCCTGGTCCAGCTGCTTCCACTGTTCACGCAGGCTGCGCAGTTGCTCCTGCATCTTGCGTCCGCCGAAGCGCGGGCGGCGCTGGAGCGGTACGGAGGCGGATGCCGCGGGTGCAGGTGCGGTCGCCGAAACACCGTCCGGCGCGGATGGTCTCTCAGCGGCCGCGTCAATCGCGCTGCCATCGGCGGCGCTGGTGCCGCTCGCAGCATCGACGCTGTCCGCCTTGCGGGCCCAGCCTGTGCTGTTTTCGCCGTCGGTGTCGCCTGCGGGGCCCGCTGCGCTTGCCGGCTTGGTCGCGTCGGAGGTGCTTTCGGTGTCGGTGTCGGACGTGCTTGCGGCGCTCGAAACGTCCGCGGTGTTCGCGGTGCCGGCCTCTGCGGACACAGCGGCGACCTCAGCGTCGGTGCCGCCCGCAGGGGCAGTCCCATCGAATTCGGCGGCGGGTGCCGAGCCATGGGCGGACGGGGTGCCATCGGCGGCATTCGGGGACGCCGTGGCATCCGCCTGGGCCGAAGCGGCAAAGCTGCCGGCCTCGGATGCGTCGATGGTTTCGGCGCCGCTGCCGGCCTCGGCGGCCCTGTTGGCCCGGGCGCCCTTGGCGGGCCGGCCCCCTCTGACTACGCCGGCCGCGGAACGCGCCGCCGGCGGGTTGGCCGGTACCAGCTCGAACAGGTTCTCGGCCTTTGCGACGAGTTCGTGCCGCAGCTGGTCGGTGCGCCAGCGCTGCCAGCCCTCCAGCTCGCCGGCGGCGGCGAGCGCCGCATGCGCCTGGCTTTCCAGCTTGTCGTCCACCAGCTTGCCGTGCTCCTTGAGCGCGTTGCGCAACGCCGCCGCCGCGCCGGCACTGGCCTTGCCGTGCCCCTGTCCGACCTCCTGCTCCAGGCGTGCGAGCGCTGCCGCCACGGCTTCGTTCGCCTGCGCGCGCACCTGGGGATCGACTTTTGCCTTGGCGGCCTTCGCCGGCGGCGCCTCGGGCGGCACGCCCCGGAGCGCACGAATCTCGTCGGCCCACACCGGCACCGGCGGCAACGCAGCCAATGGATCGGCATGCGCCGCTGCCACTTGCGCCAGCGCACTGCGGAACGCATCCCACACCGCCTGAAGCTGGCTGCGCGACGCGTCGAGCAGTGGGGGGAACCGGGCATCGACGCTGGACCAGCCGGCGTCCTGCACCAGCGCGTCTGCCTGCACCTGCCACTCGGGCACGTCGGCGCGCAAGGCCTCTGCGGCGGCTTCGGCATCGCGCCAGGGCTTGGTGGACAGCACCTCGATGCGCTGCGCCAACAGCACGGCCGCCTCACGCTGCACCTGCACGCGGTGCTGCAGATCTTCGATCGCGCGGATCCGTTCGGTGAGTTGCGCCTTGAGCGCGGCAAGAGGTTCGCGGCTGAGCGGTGCGCCAGCCTTGGCCGCGTCGCGCTGCCAGGCCATCGCGTCCGCGATGTTCAGCTTGCCCTGCGACAGCAGGGCCTCGGCCTTGGCCGCCCACTCGGCCGCGATGGCCTCCTGGCCGCGGCTGCGCTTGATTTCGTCCAGCCGTTCGCGCAGCAAGCGGGCAGCGCCCTTGTCCCGCCCACTGAGTTCGCGGAACACCTCCTGCATCAGCTCGGCCGAGGGATCGGACGCCAGCCATTCGCGGACCCGCGCGGCCCGCTCGCCCGAGGTGGACGCGGAGAAAGCCCCGCCGGTGAGCGCGTCCAGCGCCTGGGTGTCGTGGGTTTTGAGGGTGGCTTGGTTCACTGGCTTGTCATCTCCGCGCTGCGCGGCTGTGTGGAAAGGCAAACCGCTATTCTCACCGCGAATCACGGAGGGTCCATGCCGGCGGTCGGGACGCGCTCCGAAAGAGAAAGCCCGGTTGCCGCCGGAGGCCACAACCGGGCTGGGCGGCTGGCACGAAGCCGCGGCCGCCGACGCGCAAGCGGGCGCATCACGTCCCGCCCCGCCTCGGGAAGCAAAGATTGCTCCCATCGGTCCAGCCACGCAGCCGAAGCGGCGTAGCCGAAAGCGCCCGAACCGATCGGGCGCGGCCAGATTACGCCCGGAGCCGGACCCGTCCAATTCAATGTTCCCAATCGCTCACGGCATCCCTATTGGACATGCTCACTGCACGGAGACTTCGTCCTACAAAACGCGGCACCGGCCCGCCCCTAAATTGCCAAAGATGTCACCGTGCCCCGTTCAGGGACCATGCATATTTCACATAAAAACTGTTGCGCTTATTCTTGACCGTGTATTTTGGCCGGGCCTAGAATCCGCCCGCCCCCCAACGCGGGGGCAACCTCTCACCGCTGCCGAACCCGGCAAAGTCCGAAGCGCCGAGTAGAAGGGCCCTGCTTCAGGCCCGGCCTCGTGACCGCGTGCCAATCAAGACGAGGGAGTCGATCTGCCGGCCTTGGCGCCGTCGATGCCGGCTCTCCGCGAGAAAGGAAGTGCTATGACAGCGCCAGGAAGATTTCTCGAGGGCCTGCGGGTCTTCGGGTCCGATGTGGCCCAGGGATTCTTCGACATCACCCACAACGGCTTCGCCCTGGTCGGCGTCGCGGTAGTCGTCTCCGCTCTTACGCTGGGAGTGCGGCCGGATCTGCGCGAAGCAGGTGAGTCGCACCTCATGGGCTGGCTGCGCGACCGGCAGGCCGACGCCATGGGCTTGGTTCCGGATCTCGCCGGCATCGTCCGCGCCACGGCCGCGGACCCGGGTGAACTGCCCAAGCAACAGGCTGCCGTCGCCTTCTGGCTCAGCCGCAAGTATCGGGTCGCGCCCGAGCCGCTGAGCGCTCTGGTGTCCGAAGCCTACGAACTCGGCGCGCGCACCAAGCTCGACCCTACCCTCATCCTTGCTGTGATGGCCATCGAATCCGGGTTCAACCCGTTCGCGCAGAGTGCGGTCGGGGCCCAGGGCCTGATGCAGGTCATGACCAAGGTGCACGGCGAGAAATACGAACTGTTCGGCGGAAAGCTCGCTGCCTTCGACCCGGTATCCAACCTCAGGGTGGGCGCGCGCATCCTGCAGGAGTGCATCGCGCGGGCCGGCTCGGTGGAAGCCGGCCTCAAGTACTACGTGGGCGCGGCCAACCTGCCCGACGACGGCGGCTATGCCGAGAAGGTGCTGGCCGAGCATGACCGGCTGCGGCAGGTCGCCGCCGGCCGCAGCGTGTCTCCGTTCACCACGCCCCCGCTGCGCACGCAGGCGCCGCCGCGCGACCAGCCCTCGGCCGCCGTCGATGCGCGGCTCGCCGCACTCTTCTGAGCCTGCGCCCCTCGGCTACACTTCGCCCGGTACGCGACTGGCGATAGGCGCGTCGCCCGCCGGCGCGTGCCTCGGCCGGGCGATCGGTGCCGACGTGGGTCACCACGGGGGAGCGTACCGCCGCGGCCGCGGCGCACCGCCGTTCGCCTGGGCAGCCCTCGTTCACGAACAGGGACCACCATCCGTCAGGACTGCCGCCATGTACCACCGCAACATCCTCATCGAGCAAACCGACCCCGAACTCTTTGCCGCGATCCAGGCCGAGAACCGCCGCCAGGAAGAACACATCGAGCTGATCGCCAGCGAGAACTACGCCTCGCCCGCCGTCATGGCGGCCCAGGGCACGCAGCTGACGAACAAGTACGCGGAAGGCTACCCCGGCAAGCGCTACTACGGCGGTTGCGAAAACGTCGATGTCGCAGAGCAGCTCGCGCTGTCCCGGGTGAAGGAGCTGTTCGGCTCCGCCGCCGCCAATGTGCAGCCCCACTCGGGCGCACAGGCCAATGAAGCGGTGTTCCTGGCCTTCCTCAAGCCGGGCGACACCATCATGGGCATGAGCCTCGCGGAGGGCGGGCACCTCACCCACGGCATGGCCCTGAACATGAGCGGCAAGTGGTTCAACGTCGTCTCCTACGGCCTGGACGACAGGGAGGAGATCGACTACGACGCGATGGAGCGCAAGGCCCGCGAGAGCCGGCCCAAGCTGATCATCGCCGGCGCGTCGGCGTATGCGCTGCGCATCGATTTCGAGCGATTTGCCAAGGTGGCACGTGAGGTGGGCGCCATCTTCATGGTCGATATGGCTCACTACGCCGGCCTGATCGCCGCGGGCGTCTACCCCAACCCCGTTCCGCATGCGGACGTGGTGACGTCCACCACGCACAAGAGCCTGCGCGGCCCGCGCGGGGGCATCATCCTGATGAAGCCCGAGCATGAGAAGGCCATCAACAGCGCCATCTTCCCGGGCCTGCAGGGCGGTCCGCTCATGCACGTCATCGCCGCCAAGGCCGTGGCCTTCAAGGAAGCCCTGGCGCCCGAGTTCAAGCAGTACCAGCACCAGGTCGTGCGCAATGCGCAGGTGCTGGCCGAGACGCTGGTGCAGCGCGGCTTGCGCATCGTGAGCGGCCGCACCGAGAGCCACCTGATGCTGGTGGACCTGCGTGCCAAGGGCATCACCGGCAAGGAAGCCGAGGCGGTGCTGGGGGCGGCGCACATGACCATCAACAAGAACGCCATTCCGAACGATCCCGAAAAGCCGATGGTGACCAGCGGCGTGCGCATCGGCACGCCGGCCATGACCACCCGCGGCTTCAAGGAGGAAGAGGCACGGCTCACGGCCAACCTGATCGCCGACGTGCTGGACAAGCCGCGCGACGAGGCCAACATCCAGGCGGTGCGCGAGAAGGTCAACGCCCTCACCCGCCGCTTCCCCGTCTACGGCTGATCGGCCATGAAATGCCCCTTCTGCGGCAACGCCGAAACCCAGGTGGTGGAGACGCGTGTCGCCGAAGACGGCGAATTCATCCGCCGGCGCAGGCAGTGCGCGCACTGCGAGAAGCGCTTCACCACCTACGAGCGACCCGACGTGAGCTTCCCGGTCATCGTCAAGAAGGATGGGCGCAGGGTCGAATTCGACCGCACCCGTTTGCTGGGTTCGATGAAACTCGCGTTGCGTAAGCGTCCGGTCAGCACCGAACAAGTCGATCGGGCGGTCGAGCGGATCGAGGAAAAGCTGCTCAACATGGGGGTGCGCGAGCTGCCTTCGTCCAGCATCGGCGAGTTGGTGATGCGCGAGCTCAAGGCGCTGGACAAGGTGGCCTACGTGCGCTTTGCCAGCGTCTACCGCAGCTTCGAGGACGTCAAGGATTTCACCGCCCTGATCCGCAGCGAGACCTGAGATTCGGCGCGCGAAACACTGGTAGTTCTTACGTCCATAACATAAAAGAAACGTTTCCTTTAGGACTACAAATCCGGCATAGTCCTGCGCATGCAGCGCATGTCTACGCCCGGTTTGCAGGGCCCCGCCGAAGCCGCGGGGATTACCCTGCTGGAACTGCTGCTGGCCGTCGCGCTGCTCGCTCTGCTGGCCACACTGGGCATCCCCAGCTTCCAGCGCCAGCTCGCCTCGAGCCGTCTGTCGGCGGCGGCCAACGACCTCGGCTCTGCACTCGCGCTTGCCCGCAGCCAGGCCATCCAGAAGGGCGTGCGCTTCACGGTGTGCCGCAGCCTGGACCAGTCCGAGTGCGACACCGGCGCACGCGACTGGTCCACTGGCTGGATCGTCTTCCAGGACGACAACGGAAACCGCACCCGTGAGGCGTCCGAGGCCATCACCCTGGTGGCCCACGCGCTGCCCGCTGACATCACCGCACGTGGGAACGCGCCGGTCGCATCCAACGTGTCGTTCCGGCCAAGCGGCGAAGCGCTGCAGGCGGGCACCTTGCGGGTGTGCAGCAGCGCCGCGGCCCTGGGCGACAGCCACCGCACGTCCGACCTGATCCTCACGAACAGCGGACGCGTGGTCACGGTGCGCTCGTCTCCGGTCCTCTCGACCTGCCCGAATCCGACATGACAACTCCGACCCCGCACCGCCGACGCTTGCGCCCGCCGGGCCAGCGCGGCATGTCCCTGCTCGAAGTGATGGTTGCGCTTCTGGTGCTGGCCTTCGGGGTGCTCGGCCTCGTGGCCTTGCAGACGCGCACGCTCAAGGCGAACGTGAGCGCCCTGCAGCGCAGCCAGGCCTCGATGCTGAGCCACTACATCCTCGACGTGATGCGGGTGGACCGGGAGCAGGCGCGGTTCGGCGCCTACAACACCGGTGACGACGTCCGGTGCGCCGCCGGCACAGCGACCGGCACTCCGACGCTCGCGGAATCCACCCTGCGCGACTGGATCAACGACGTGAAAGGCAGCATCGGCGACCGCCCCAGCACCTGCGTCTGGGTGCGCTGCACCGAATACCACTGCAGCGTCCAGATCCGCTGGGACGACAGCGCCTCCGGCGGCTTGTCCGAGCAGCAGCTGACCATCGCCTCGCGCATCTGAGCATGAAGCACGCCCGCTTTTCCCGTTCATGCCAGCGCGGCGTCGGCCTCGTCGAGCTCATGGTCGCCTTGCTGGTAGGCCTGCTGCTGCTTACCGGCGTGCTGGGCGCCTACCTTTCTCAGCGGCTCGCCTACCGCACCCACGAGAGCCTCGCCCGCTTGCAGGAGAACGGACGCTTTGCCTTCGAGCTCATGATGCGCGAGGTGCGCGACGCCGGCCAATTGCCCTGCGGCGCCGCGCTGACTGCGAACGTCCTGCGCAAGGCGCCGCCGGCGGTCACTTACTGGTGGGCCGATACCGACGCCGGCATGGTGCGCGGTTTCGACGGCGTGAGCGGCGCCGGCGTCGCCAGCAATTCCGTCGTCGCAGTGGGCACCGCGACGAGCGAGCGCATTGCCTCCACGGACGCACTACTCCTGCTGCGCCCCACCGGTGCCGATCAGGGGGTGGCCCGCATCGCCGCGCACGACCCCGCAACAGGCACGCTCAGTGCCGCAGCGGACAACGGTGTCGAGTCCGACGACATCGCCCTGCTGTGCGACCCGCACAGCAGCGCACTGTTTCAGATATCGACCTCGACCTCCTCGGGCAAAGCACTCAGCTACCGGGGCGCCCCCTCCCTCAATTGCACGACCGACCTGGGCGCGGTGGTCGCGCCGTGCACGGACACCCACCCCAAGACCTTCGAAGCGGGCGCGATCGTCGCCCGCTGGGAGCCCGCGTTCTGGTACATCGGCGCCAATGGCCGGGGCAGCCGTTCGCTGTACCGCGCAACCATTCACAAGAGCGGCGCCACGCCCGGCTCGCGCACCATCCAGACCGCCAAGCACGAGATGGTCCCCGACATCGACGACCTGCAGATCGATTACCTGCGCCGCCTGCCGGGTGGCGACCTTGCGAGCACCTGGGAGAGTGCCGCCGCCATCACCAGCTGGAACGATCCCGACAGGCCCGTGCTGGCCGTACGGGCGCGCCTGACGCTCGTCGCCAACGATGGCGCCGGCTCTCTTCTCGCCCGCAGCCTCGTGGCCGTCGCGGCACTGCGCAACGCCCAGCCGTGACCGCGCGCCGCAGCATCCCCGCCCGGCTCCGGCCGCGCCGCGACGCCCAGCAAGGCTTCGTGCTCGTCGTCTCCCTGGTCATCCTGCTGGTCATCCTGGTGCTCGCCACGGCCGGGGTCCGGCTCACCGCCAGCGAAGAAAAGATGGCCGGCCACAGCTACGACCGCACTCTCGCGTTCCAGGCGGCCGAAGGCGCCCTGCGCGAGATCGAGGGGCGTGTCGCATTGACACGGCCGACCGCGGCGGGCGCTTGCGCCGATGTGCCCGGCGACGGCTTCTCGGTGCTGACCTGCCCGCCACCGGCAGGCAACGACAAGCCCAGATGGGCGGACGCATCCTTCACCCAATGGGGCACTGCCAGCCCCATCGGCATCGACCAGTTGTCGATCACGCCCACCTATGTGGTCGAGTACCTGGGAGCGAGCTTTCCCTGCAGCGCAGACCCCACCGATCCGCCCGCCTGCAAGCGCTATCGCATCACCGCGCGCGCCAACGCCGGCCCCGAGCGCGCCGCCGTCACCGTGCAATCCATCTATGCCACCGATTGAACTCCGCCCCAGACGTACTTTGCTGCCCGCGATCAGAAGGCAATGCGCGTTGTGGCGCACTCCGGCCGGCACCACCGCAGCCCTTCTAGCCGCAGCGTTCACCATCGGCCAGGCCAGCGCCGGCATCGACATTCCGCCCACGCCGCTTTCGGTCCGAACACCCGCGAAACCCATGGTGATGTTGGTCGCCGGCAAGGACCACCGCCTCTTCTATGAAGCCTACAACGATGCCAGCGACATCAATGGGGACGGGAAGCTCGATCTCCGCTTCAATCCATCGACGACATACCTGGGTCTGTTCAATTCGAACTACTGCTACACGCATACCGGCGGCGGTACCAATGCCGACTTATTCAGTCCGTCCAGCCGCGTCGTGGGCGAGCTGGGCCACTGCACCAACAGCTGGTCGGGGAACTGGCTGAACTACGCCACGACCAGCCGCATAGACGCACTGCGCGTCGTGCTCTACGGCGGCATGCGCGAGGTGGACACCCTCAGCAGCACGGTGCTGAGGCGCGCCTATATCCCGCAGGACGGACATAGCTGGGCCAAGGAATACACCAGTGAATCCGTCGATGGCTACCGGATCGATCGCTACACGCCCCTGGCGCAGCCGTCCCCGAACAGGCGGCACTTCTTCGGCAACGTCACCGCGAACGCCGCTGTCAACTGCGCGGTCATCACGAACTGCAGCGACCTTCCTCCATGGCTATCGATAGTCGCCAACTCGAACAGACGCGTATGGCAGTGGGCGTCGGGCGAAGGTCCTGTCTTGCGGGATACCACCCACGCCGGAACAAGGACCAACCTCACCGTTCGGGTGCTGACCTGCGCCAACGGGTTCACCGACGGCTGCAAGCGATACTCCGATCAGACCGCCAAGCCCATCGGCTTGCTACATGAATATGGCGAAAACGACGCCATGCTCTTCGGCCTCCTGAGCGGCAGTTTCGATCGCAACATGGCAGGAGGGCGGCTGCGCAAGGTGGTCTCCTCGTTCGCGAACGAAGTCGACAGGCAGAGTGGGCGGTTCACGCGCATCAACGGCATCGTCAGCACTTACGACGCTCTGCGCATCCGGGACTTCAACAACGGCTCACGCAATGGCTGGTACCGGGGCGGCGCACTGACGAATACAGCGGCGCGGGAGGGTCAGTTCCCCGACTGGGGCAATCCGGTCGGCGAGATGATGTACGAGGCGCTGCGCTATTTCGCAGGCAAGGCCACGCCCACTCCGGATTACAGCGGTGCAAGCACGCTGGATCAGTCGCTCGGCATCTCCGAAGTGCCGTGGGATGACCCGTATGCCACCACCAGCGCTGCGAAGGCACCGTCCTGCGCTCGGGCCAGCCTGCTCGTCGTGTCCGACAGCAACGTTTCCTACGACTCCGACCAGGTGCCAGGGTCCTATTTCAATCCAGCTTTCGTGGGTGACCTCGCTGGCTTCGATGCGCAAGCCGAGGCGCAACGCATCACGGACTGGGAGTCACAGGTGCGCGGCGCCCGCTTCATTGGTGAATCGGGGAAGTCATTCGACTCTGCGCCCACCGCAAAGGCCGTCGAGTCCTTGGGCACCGTGCGCGGACTTGCCCCAGAAGAGCCGACGAAGCAGGGTAGCTACTACGCCGCATCCGCCGCTGCCTTCGGCAAGCGTACGGATTTGAGAGACACATTACCCGGGAAGCAAAACGTAGAGACCTTCGTAGTCGCCCTCGCTTCTCCGCTTCCGCGCATCGCAGTTCCCGTGCCCGGAGGCGGCAATATCACCGTTGTTCCGTTCGCCAAGACGGTCGCCAGCCTTGATGGGCACGCGTTCACCCCTGGAAAGGGAGCATTCCAGCCCACCAACCAGATTGTCGATTTCTACGTGGAAGAGATCGCCAACCTCGAGAACGAAAAGCCGAACCCGGCCATCAACGGAGGTCGCTATCAGGCGAAGTTCCGAATCAACTTCGAAGACGTGGAACAAGGAGCAGACCACGACATGGATGTCGTGGTCCTGTACACCGTCAAGGTCAACGCAGATGGCACCGTGACCGTGGAGGTGCGCCCCGAGTACCAGGCCGGAGGCATGCAGCACCGCATCGGCTACGTCATCTCCGGCACGACCGACGATGGTGTCTATCTGGAAGTACAGGACGAGTTGCCTCTTCGCACGGTCGCTCCCGGCGTGAAAGAGCCGGTCGATATCCCGTACTTCCTGAACACTCCACCCGGGCGCTTACCAGGCCACTGCGACGGGTCACCGATGCCGGAGGATTGTGGTCGGCTGCCATACCTCGGCTCCAATGGGGAATTTGGCCGCGGCAACCATGCGGTTCGCACCTTTTCTCCCCGCACGGGCTTGGCTGCCAGCTTCCTCAAGGATCCTCTTTGGTTTGCGGCCAAGTGGGGCGCTTTCGTCGACCGCAATGGCAATGGACGGCCCGACGAGAAAGCCGAATGGGATGTCAACGGCGACGGGATGCCGGACGCCTACGCACTCGTGCTCAACCCCGGGCAGCTGCGAGCATCGCTGCGCAGCACGCTCGAGAACATCGCTTCGCGCGTCAGCAGCGCAAGCAACGTGGGCGTCAATAGCACGAACATCTCAGACGGCTCGCTGCTGTTCCAGGCGCAGTTCAACAGTGCCCAATGGTCTGGTGATGTAGTTGCCTCTCCGATAAGCAAGGAGGGACTTGGCGCAAGGGCCGTCTGGCGAGCCTCGGAGGCGCTGCCTGCATGGTCGGATCGAGCCCTGTACATGCGCACCACTGCCGGTACGACGGTGCTCCTGAACCAGTTCGAATCCCTTCCTACTGCCGACAAGGAGGCACTCGAAAGCGCTTCCGTACTTGATTGGCTGCGCGGCAATCGCAAGGGCGAGGTGCAGTTCGGCGGCTCCTTGCGCAATCGCGCATCGGCCCTGGGCGACTTCGTGCACTCATCGCCACATTACGACCAGGCGGCAAAGGTCTTGTACGTAGGGGGCAATGACGGCATGCTGCACGCGTTCGATGGCGCGACCGGTGCCGAGTTGTTCGGCTTCATTCCCCAAGAGGTCGTAGGGCGGCTCGCTGGCCTGTCACGGCCAGGCTATAGCCACGAATACTTTGTCGATGGGGACGTGGTGGTCGGACCTCGCTCGACGCGGTCGGCTGGAAGCGCCTACCTCTACGCTCTGCTCGGTCGCGGCGGGCGCGGTCTGTTCTCGCTCGATGTCACCAGGCCGCGGGAGTTCTCGCGCGCAGCGTTCAGATGGGAGTACACACCGAGTGCATCGGTTGCCGCCGCCAAGGACCCGCACCTGGGTCACATGCTTGGGCGTCCCCTGGTTGTCGCGCTGAACAACAACAAGATCGGCGTGCTCGCCGGCAATGGCTACAAGAGCATTGGTGGACGCGCGGTGCTGTACATCTTTGTCGTCAACGAGGACGGCAGTCTCGACCGGGTGCACACGCTCGACACCGGCGAGGGAAACGACAACGGCCTCGCCGGGCCTGCGGTCATCGATCAGAACAACGATGGAACCGCCGATATCGTCTATGCCGGGGACCTGAAAGGCAATGTCTGGAAGTTCGACATCAGCGCTCGCGAGCCCTCCGCCTGGCGTGTACTGCACGGCGGTAAGCCCATGTTCCGCGCCGTCGATCCCGCGGGGCGCCCCCAGCCCATCACTGCACCACTCACGCTCGTCCGCAAGCCCGTGCGGCCCGGCTCAGGCGACGCGCATGACGGACGCCTCTTCGCCATCTTCGGCACCGGCTCATATTTCCGTGCCGGGGACCCGGCAGAGCGCAGCACCCAGACCTGGTGGGGCGTGCTCGCCGATACGACGATTCCCATACCCGGGCGGAATGCGCTGCGCAAGCGCGGGATCGCGGCCACTGGATCACTGCGAGGCGTTGCCGTGCGCGTCTTCGAAGCCGGCAAGGACAAGGATATGGAGGGAACGAGTGGGTGGTACCTCGATTTCACCGGCGGGCAACCGGGCGAGCGCATCGTCACCCAGAGCAAGATCGCAGACTTGCCGCCCACGATGGCGATCGTGAGTTCGCTCTACCCTGTTCAGCACGACCCCTGCATCCCCGGCGGCGGAGGATTCCTCAACGTGATCCAGGCATTCACTGGCGCCTCGATCGAGAAGAGCGCGTTCGACGTGGACGGCGATGGCAAAGTCGAGAATGACCACCTGAACAGCGATCCCATAGGTTCTGCAGACCTCGGCATCGGCCTGCCTTCAGAGGTCACTATCGTGGACATCGAGGGTACCCGCGACAAGCTTGTTCTGGTCGGCGGTACGGGCGACTTGAGCAGCGGCGGGCAGTCTTCGTCCGCCGCAGGAACGTCTGAGTCGGCCAGCACCGGGTTTGCCAACTCCAAACCGTCAAGCACGCTCAGCGTCACGGCAATGCCCAACGAAGGCAAACCCGCACGCACCTTCCGCGGCCGCCTCTCCTGGCGCGAAGTCTGGAAGGAGTGAGCGCCATGCCTTCGCGCCCAACCGTCCACGCGCTGCACCGCATGCGCGGCTTCACCCTGATCGAGCTGATGATCACCGTGGCCATCATCGCGATCCTCTCCTCCATCGCCTATCCCAGCTACCAGTCCCACGTGCGCAGCACGCGGCGCGCGTTGGCGACGGCCTGCCTGCAGGAGCTCGCCCAGCAGCTCGAGCGCCGCTACACCATCACCATGACCTACGTCGATGCGGCCGCACCGATGCCGGTGCGCACGTGCGTCGGCGACCTGGCAGGCCACTACCGCTTCCAGTTCGCCACCGGCCAGCCCACCGCGGGCACCTTCACCGTGGAAGCCGTACCCGAAGGCCCCCAACTGGCCGATGCCGGCTGCGGCAAGCTCGGCCTGCGCCACACCGGTCTGCGCGAGCGGGGCGGCACGGCCGATGTAAAGTCCTGCTGGCGCTGACGTCGGCGCTGCCACCAGCCTCCTGCATTGACCCCCGCACCACGCGACTTCATGGCCGCGGCGCTCGCCCTGGCCGAGCGTTCGCTCTTCCTGTCCAGCCCCAACCCCCACGTGGGCTGCGTCCTGGTCGATGCCGCCGGACGCGTGCTCGGCGAAGGCTTTACCCAGGCAGCCGGCAGCGCGCACGCCGAAGTCATGGCGCTGCGCGATGCGCAGCAGCGCGGCAACCCGGTCGCCGGCGCCACCGCCTATGTCACCCTGGAGCCCTGCGCGCACACCGGCCGCACCGGCCCCTGCTGCGATGCGCTGGTCGCGGCGGGAGTCGCCCGCGTGGTCGCGTCGCTGGAAGATCCCAATCCGCTCGTCGCAGGCCGCGGCTTCGAACGCTTGCGCACGGCCGGCGTTGCCGTCGAGGTCGGACCGGGCGCCGCTGCCAGCCGCCAGCTCAACATCGGGTTCTTCAGCCGCATGCGGCGCGGCACCCCCTGGGTGCGCATGAAAGTCGCCGCCTCGCTCGACGGCACCACCGCGCTGGACAACGGCGCCAGCCAATGGATCACTTCGGAGGCCGCACGCACCGACGGCCACGCCTGGCGCGCGCGGGCCTGCGCCGTGCTCACGGGCATCGGCACCGTGCTCGAGGACGACCCGCGGCTGGACGTGCGGCTGCCCGACATCTCCCGGCAGCCACGGCTGGTGGTGGTGGACAGCCGGCTCGAGCTGCCCCTGGAAGCTCGCCTGTTCGAGCCCCAACGCGAGTTGCTGGTCTACACGGCCAGCACCGACGCGGCCCGCCGGGCTGCGTTGCAGGCCCGCGGCGCTACCGTCGTCACCTTGCCCGGGCCTGGGGGCAAGGTCGATCTTGCCGCCCTGCTGGCCGACCTCGGCCGCCGCGAGGTCAACGAGCTGCACGTCGAGGCGGGCCACAAGCTCAATGGCTCGCTGGTGCGCGAGCACCTGGTGGACGAATTCCTCGTCTACCTCGCGCCGCGCCTGCTCGGCCCGGGCCGCGGCATGGCCGCTATCGGCCCCTTGCGCGAGCTCGCCCAGGGGCCGGAGCTGGCATTCCACGCCTGCGAACGGATCGGGCCCGACCTGCGCATCCTCGCGCGCGTGGCCGGTCGGGACAGCTTCTGAGCGCACTGCCGCGCTCACCGGGTGCGCCGCGCCCCTCGGGATGTGTGCGAGATTCCTGCGGACGCCCTGCGAGGTTCTTGCGGGGCCCTGGGGAATATGTGCGCGGACGCGCCCGCAACCTACGCACGAGATGCCCCTGCGACCTGCGCGCGCCGCGCCCAGCGGTCCCTGCGCGACCGTGCCGCGGCCGGGCCCTTCCAATCCCTGCGAAAATAGCGCGATGTTCACCGGCATCATCACCGGCGTGGGGCGCATCGGCGCCGTCCACGACCTCGGAAGTTCTTTGCAGCACGGCAAGCGCCTCACCCTGGAAGCGCCCGCCCAGTGGCTGGACGACGTGGGCCTGGGGGACAGCATCGCCATCGACGGCGCCTGCATGACCGTCACCACCGTCGATGCCGCGGCCGGCCGTTTCACCATCGCCATCTCCGCCGAATCCCTCGCCCGCACCAGCGGCCTTGCCACGCCCGGCGCCGAAGTCAACCTGGAAAAGGCCCTGCGCCCGAACGACCGGCTCGGCGGCCACCTGGTGTCCGGCCATGTCGATGGCGTCGGCCGTGTGACGCGCTTCGCGCCGGTGGGCGAGAGCTTCGAGCTGTGCGTGCACGCGCCGCGGGAGCTGGCGCGCTACCTTGCCTACAAGGGCTCGATCACCGTCAACGGCGTGAGCCTCACAGTCAACCGGGTGCACGACCTCGCCGACGGCTGCGAGTTCAGCATCAACCTCATTCCCCACACGGTCGAGAACACTGCCTTGCGCGCGCTGAAGGTCGGCAGTGCCGTCAACCTCGAGATCGACCTGCTCGCCCGCTACGTCGAGCGCATGCTCGGCAGCTCCCTGCCCACGAAAGCCACCCCATGAACGCCCTCACCTCCGTGGTCCCGCCCGTCGCCATCTCGCCCATCGAGGAGATCGTCGCCGACATGCGCGCCGGCCGCATGGTCATCCTGGTCGATGAGGAAGACCGCGAGAACGAAGGCGACCTCGTGCTCGCCGCCGACCACGTCACCCCCGAAGCCATCAACTTCATGGCCCGCTTCGGCCGGGGCCTGATCTGCCTGACGCTCACGCGCGAGCGCTGCGAGCTGCTGCGCCTGCCGCCCATGGTCACCCGCAACGGCACCAAGCACGCCACCGCGTTCACCGTGTCCATCGAAGCGGCCGAGGGCGTCACCACCGGCATCAGCGCCGCCGACCGCGCGCGCACCGTGCAGGCCGCCGTCCATTCGCGCGCGCGGGCCGAAGACCTGGTGCAGCCCGGCCATATCTTTCCGCTGCAGGCCGTCGATGGCGGCGTGCTGATGCGGGCCGGCCACACCGAAGCGGGCTGCGACCTCGCAGGCATGGCGGGGCTCACCCCGGCCGCCGTCATCTGCGAAATCATGAAGGACGACGGCACCATGGCCCGGTTGGCCGACCTGCAGCTGTTCGCCGCCGAGCACGGCCTGAAGATCGGCACCATCGCCTCCCTCATCGAATACCGCAGCCGCAACGAGTCGCTGGTCGAGAAGATCGGCTCGCGGCCGCTGCGCACCGCGCACGGCGTCTTCACCGCGCACGCCTGGCGGGACAAGCCCAGCCAGGGGCTGCACCTGGCGCTGGTGCTCGGGCAGTGGCAGTCCGACGACGAGGTGCCGGTGCGCGTGCACGAGCCGCTGTCGGTCCTCGACGCGCTCGAGGTCGGCCGCTCCATGCACTCCTGGCCGCTCGACGCCACGCTGGCGCACATCGCCGCCGCGGGCCGCGGCGTCGTGGTCCTGCTCAATGGCGGAGAATCCGCCGAACAGCTGCTCGCCCAGTTCGAAGGCACGGCCCGTTCCGCGCAGGCGCCCGAGCGCGGCCGCATGGACCTGCGCACCTACGGCATCGGCGCGCAGATCCTGCGCGACTGCGGCGTGCACCGCATGCAGCTGCTGGGCACCCCCCGGCGCCTGCCCAGCATGGCGGGCTACGGCCTCGAAATCACCGGCTATCTCACCCCGTCCTGAATGACACCCCGCAGGACCCACCCAAGGAACACCCCCCATGTTTGGCGCTGAAAAAGGCACGGCTGAAAAACTCGACGGCAGCGGCCTGCGCATCGGCATCGTCCAGGCGCGCTTCAACCAGTCGGTCACCGACGCACTCGCCCAGGCCTGCCTCGGCGAGCTCGAGGCGCTCGGCGTCGCCGCCTCCGACATCACCCACGTCCACGTGCCCGGCGCACTCGAAGTGCCACTGGCCCTGCAGGCGCTGGCGAGCACCGGACGCTTCGACGCGCTGGTCGCGCTCGGCTGCGTGATCCGGGGCGAGACCTACCACTTCGAACTGGTCGCCAACGAGTCCGCCGCCGGCGTCACCCGCGTGAGCCTCGACCACCGGCTGCCCATCGCCAACGTGATCCTCACCACGGAAAACCAGGCGCAGGCGCTGGCCCGCCAGAGCGAAAAAGGCATCGACGCCGCCCGCGTGGTGGTCGAGATGGCGCAGTTGCTGGACACCCTCGCATGACGCAGTCCCACTCCACCACCCCCACGACCGCGATGCCGCGCACGGAGGCACGCCCGTGAGCGACGACCAGACCGAATCGCAGGACCCGCAGCGCCGGCCGCCGCGCGGCCCCCGTGCCGGCCTCACCAGCACCGGCGCGCGCAAGGCGTCCGCCAAGTCCGCACGCTCGCGCGCACGCGAATTCGCGCTGCAGGCCCTCTACCAGCACCTCGTGGGCGGCAACGACCCCGACACCATCGACCGTTTCACGCGCGACCTCTCCGGCTTCCACAAGGCCGATTCGGTGCACTACGACGCGCTGCTGCACGGCGCCATCGCGCAAGGCCCGCAGCTGGACGCCCTCATCGAGCCGCTGCTGGACCGCAAGCTCTCGGAGCTCTCCCCCATCGAGCGGGCCGTCATGTGGATCGGCGCGTGGGAGTTCCAGCATGCCCCCGACGTGCCCTGGCGCGTCGTGCTCAACGAATGCATCGAGCTTGCCAAGGAGTTCGGCGGCACCGACGGCTACAAGTACGTGAACGGCGTGCTCAACGGCCTGGCACCCCGCCTGCGCCCGGACGAGACGGGGGCCGACCGCGCCCGCACGGGTGCCTGACACCATGCGCATAGCCCGCCGCGCCGAGCGCATCGAGCCGTTCTACGTCATGGAAGTGGCCAAGGCGGCCGCCCGCCTGGCCGAGCAGAACCGCGACAGCGACCGGCCCATGATCTTCCTGAACATCGGCGAGCCGGACTTCACCGCGCCGCCGCTGGTGCAGGAGGCGGCCGAGCGCGCATTGCGCGAGGGGCGCACCCAGTACACCCCGGCCACCGGCCTGCCGCAGCTGCGCGAGCGCATCTCGCATTGGTATGCCAGCCGCTTCGGCATCGACGTGCCGGCCCGGCGCATCGTGCTCACCGCCGGCGCCTCCGCCGCGCTGCAGCTGGCATGCCTCGCGCTGGTGGACAGCGGCGACGAGGTGCTCATGCCCGACCCGAGCTACCCATGCAACCGGCACTTCATCAGCGCCGCCGATGGGCGCGCCGTGCTGCTGCCGACCAGCGCGGCCGACCGTTTCCAGCTGAGCGCGGCGCAGGTGCGGGAGCACTGGGGACCGCGCACCCGTGGCGTGCTGCTCGCGTCGCCCTCGAACCCGACGGGCACCTCCATCCACCCCGACGCCCTCGCCGCCATCCACGAGGCGGTGCGCGCGCGCGGCGGCTTCACGCTGCTCGACGAGATCTACCTCGGGCTGAGCTACGACGAGACCTTCGGGCGCAGTGGCCTGGCGCTGGGCGACGATCTCATCAGCATCAACAGCTTCTCCAAGTACTTCAGCATGACCGGCTGGCGCCTGGGCTGGATGGTCGTGCCCGATGCCTTGGTGCCGGTCATCGAGCGCCTGGCCCAGAACCTGTTCATCTGCCCCAGCACGGTGGCCCAGCATGCGGCCCTCGCCTGCTTCGAGCCCGAAAGCCTGGCCGAATACGAGCGCCGGCGCGGCGAGTTCCGTGCGCGCCGCGACTGGTTCACCCCGCAGCTGCGGCAGCTCGGCCTCGACGTTCCGGTCGAGCCGGACGGCGCCTTCTACGCCTGGGCGGACAGCCAGGCCTGGTGCGAGAAGCTCGGCCTGCCCGGCAGCTGGGAGCTGGCCTTCGAGCTCATGCACCGGGCCCACGTCGCCATCACTCCGGGACGCGATTTCGGCAGCCACCGCACCGACCGATTCGTGCGCTTTTCGACCGCCAGCTCCATGACGCAGCTGCAGGAAGCGGTGGCGCGCCTGCGGGCCGTGCGCGAGGCGTTCGAATGAGCTTCGCGTTCCCGGTGCGCGTCTACTGGGAAGACACGGATGCCGGCGGCATCGTCTTCTACGCCAACTACCTCAAGTTCTTCGAGCGCGCGCGCACCGAATGGCTGCGCTCGGTCGGCGTCTCGCAGTCGGTGCTGCGCGCGCAGACCGGCGGCATGTTCGTGGTGGGCGAGACTGCCGTACGCTTCCTGCAGCCCGCGCGCCTGGACGACGAGCTCATCATTACGGCCCGGCTCGCGTCGGCGGGGCGCGCTTCGCTGCTGATCGAACAGCGCGCGCTGCGCGGCCCGGACACTACGGTGCTGGCCGAGGGCACCATCCGCATCGGCTGGGTCGACGCAGCGACGCTGCGGCCTGCCAGAATTCCCCCCGTGGTCATCGAATCAATCCTCAGGACAACATGAATCAAGATATGTCCATCGTGCAGCTGGTACTGGGTGCCAGCTGGGTGGTGCAACTGGTGATGCTGCTGCTGGTCGGCGTGTCCGTCGCGAGTTGGGCGGCCATCTTCCAGAAGCTGTTTACGCTGCGGCGCGTGAAGTCGCTCAACGAAGACTTCGAGCGCGAGTTCTGGTCGGGCACCAACCTGAACGAGCTGTTCGCCGCGGCCGCGCGCAACCCCCGCAACGCCGGGCCCATGGAGCGCATCTTCGCCTCCGGCATGCGCGAATACCAGAAGCTGCGCGCAGGCCGCATCCAGGATCCGGGCACCCTGCTCGATGGTGCCCGGCGCGCCATGCGCGCGAGCTTCCAGCGGGAGGTGGACGCGGTCGAGACCCACCTCTCGTTTCTCGCCTCGGTCGGCTCGGTCTCGCCCTATGTCGGCCTGTTCGGCACCGTGTGGGGAATCATGCATGCCTTCACCGGCCTCGCCGGCCTGCAGCAGGTGACCCTGTCCACCGTCGCCCCAGGCATCGCCGAAGCCCTGGTGGCCACCGCGATCGGCCTGTTCGCCGCCATTCCGGCCGTGCTCGCCTACAACCGTTTCTCGCGCGACATCGACCGCGTGGCGATCCGCCTGGAGACCTTCATCGAGGAGTTCTCCAACATCCTGCAGCGCAGCACCAGTGCGGCGGTGGCCGCCGCCACCGGTGCCGCCACGGGAGCCGCACACGGGCCGGTCACGCCCGCACCGGTGCGCTGACATGCCGAACGTCGCCTCCCGAGGGCGCGGCCGCCGCGCCATGAACGAGATCAACATGGTCCCGTTCATCGACGTCATGCTGGTGCTGCTGATCATCTTCATGGTCACGGCGCCACTGATCTCCCCCAGCACGATCGAGCTGCCCTCGGTTGGCAAGGCCAATCGCCCGCCGGACGAAAAGATCGAGGTCCTCATCGGCAAGGATGAAAGCATCGAGCTGCGCCTGGACAAGATCACGCAGCGACTCACGCTCGCCGAACTTCCCGCGGCCGTGCTGGGCGCGCAGTCCGGCAAGCCGGCCGGCAGCACCGCCGTCGTGATCAGTGCCGACCGCTCGGTGCGCTACGACTCCGTGGTGCAGGTGCTCGACCGCTTGCAGCGCCAGGGTGTGCAACGCGTGGGCCTGGCCGTTCAGCCGAGCCCCTGAGCCATGAGCTGCCTGGAGGATCCCGCAATCCATGTCCGGTCCCGCTGATCGCTATTCCCCCCCTCCCCCGCCCGGGCGTGCCCGGGCCATCGGCCTGGCCATCCTGGCCCACCTGGTCCTGGGCGCCGCCATCACCTGGGGCGTGAACTGGCGCGACGATTCGCCCATCGTCACGGCAGAAGCAGAGCTCTGGTCATCGACCATCGCACAGGCGGCACCCCGCGCCGCGCAGCCGCCGACACCGCCGCCGCCTCCCGCACCGCCCGAGCCGCCGGCCCCACCGGCACCGCCCCCGCCACCGGCACCCGCGCCGCCCCCGCCTCCGCCTCCGCCACCCCCGGCGCCTGCACCCGCAGTGCAGCCGCCCGTGCCCGCCGGCCCCAGCGAAGCGGAACTCGCGATCGAGCGCGAGAAAGAGCGCGAGCGCCAGCAGAAACTCGCGGCGGAGAAAGCCGAGCGCGAGAAGCAGGAAAAGCTCGCGGCTGAAAAGGCCGAACGCGAAAAGCAGGAGAAGCTGGCCGCGGAGAAGGCCGAGCGTGAGAAGCAGGAAAAGCTCGCTGCCGAAAAAGCCGAACGCGAGAAACAGCAGAAGCTCGCCGCCGAAAAGGCGGAGCGCGAGAAGCAGGAAAAGCTTGCGGCCGAGAAGCAGGAGCGTGAGAAGCAGCAGAAGCTCGCGGCGGAGAAGGCCGAGCGCGAGAAGCAGGAGAAGCTTGCGGCCGAGAAGCAGGAGCGCGAGAAGCAGCAGAAGCTGGCGGCTGAAAAGGCCGAACGCGAGAAGCAGGAAAAGCTCAAGCTCGCGCAGGCGGAAGCCGCCCGCAAGAAGGAACAGGCCGAGCAGCAAGCCCGACTCGAGCAGCTGCGCGAAGAGAACCTGCGGCGCATGCAGGGGCTCGCCGGCGCCACAGGTGGCCCCACCGCCACCGGCAGTGCCCAGCGCTCGACCGGTCCCACCGACAGCTACGCCGGCCGCATCCGGGCGCGGGTCAAGCCGAACATCGTCTACAACGACAACCTGGCTGGCAACCCCACCGCGGAGGTCGAGGTGCGCATGTCCCCCGACGGCACCATCACCGCGCGGCGGATCACCCGCTCCAGCGGCGTGGCCTCGTGGGACGAGGCTGTCCTGCGGGCACTCGATCGCACGGAAGTGCTGCCGCGCGATCTGGACGGGCGCGTGCACAGTCCGCTCATCATGGAGTTCCGCCCGAAGGGCTGAGGTCGGACGCCCGCGGCGGCCGGGGCGCCGGCCCCGCGCCGCCAGCTGCATGGCGAACGCCGAAGGTGGGGTGCGAGCGCACTGCGAACGGCAGCATGGATGCCCGGAACAGCGCCATCCGTCCCGCGTGCGTCGGACGCTTTCGGCACATGCAGGCGCACGTGCCGTCGCTGGAAAACGTCTGCCTGCGCTCCCCCTGGCCACCCGCTCGCCAGGTGCGCCTCGGCGACGTCGAAGTCGGAGCGCTCGCCGCGAACCGGCGAGCGCCTGGACTCAGTGCTGCTTCTGCTCGCGCGGCTTGGCGGCGAAGGGATAGGCGCCCCCGGTCGCGGCACCCTTCTTCGCGGGGATGCGCAGCGACAGCAGCATGGTCGCGGCCAGCACCACCACCGTCACGGCGAGCGACCAGGCCACCGGAATCTTGTAGATGTCGATCAGCAGCATCTTGGTGCCGATGAACACCAGCACGATGGCCAGCCCGTACGAGAGCAGGTGGAAGCGCTCGTGCATGCCGGCGAGCAGGAAATACATCGCCCGCAGCCCGAGGATGGCGAATACGTTGGAGGTGAGCACGATGAACGGATCGGTCGTGATGGCGAAGATCGCCGGAATCGAATCGACGGCGAAGATCACATCCACCACGCCGATCAGCAGGATCACCACCAGCAGCGGCGTCGCCATGCGCACGCCGTTGACTTGCGTGAAGAAGCGCTCGCCGTCATAGCCGGGAGCAACCTTCATGTGCTTGTTGATCCATCGCAGCGCCGGATTCGACTCGAGGTCGGGCTCCTGGCCCGCCGCCCACCACATCTTGGCGCCCGTGAACACGAGGAATGCGCCGAACACGTACAGCACCCAGTGGAACTGCGTCACCAGCCAGGCGCCGACGATGATCATCACCGCGCGCAGCACGAGGGCGCCGAGGATGCCGATCATCAGCACCCGCTTCTGGAACGCCGCCGGCACGCCGAAGTACGTGAACAGCATCAGGAACACGAAGATGTTGTCCACCGCCAGGGCCTTCTCCACCAGATAGCCGGTGACGAACTCGAGGGCCTTGGCGTTGGCGACTTCCTGGCGCGCCGCCTCCTCGGAGGCACCGCCCAGGTACCACCAGAGCAGGCCGACGAAGACGAAGGACACGGCCACCCAGATCAGGGACCAGATACCCGCCTCCTTCATGGAGACGCTGTGAGCACCCTGCTTGCTGAGGGCGAGAAAGTCGATGAGGAGCGCGACCGCGACGAACACGGCAAACACGCCCCACATCATCGGAGTACCGATGGACATGGTGGGCTTTCTGAAGGTGCCGGAATCCACGGGCGGACCCGGCGGGGTTCACGGAATTGCCGCGTCGGTCTTGCGTGACACCGACCATTGCGATCGGGTGACCTGCGGCACCGGGAACCCCACCGGCGATGCGGTGGCGCTCCGTATTGACGGCGTCGCAGCAGGGAAGCCCGGAGGACCGGACTTCGCAGGGCGCTACTCCCCTTCAGAGGCGGACGGATTCTAACCAGCCTTTGGAAGGCTGTGTGCAGCCTGGGCGGCCTGGGCGGCCTGGGCGGCCCGGGCGGACCATCCGCGCCCCGGGCGGACCCGTGTGGCGGATGGCTTCTCGCCGGCCGCACCGCCGCACCGTGCAGGTGTGCGACCCTGCCGTTCAACCCTGCCGCACCCGGGCGCGCTCAGGCCTCGTAGACGATCTGCGCCTGGCCGGCGTCGGCCTGCGCGATCCAGCTGGCCAGCGCCGCGTCGCTCGGGAAAAAGCGGGCCTCCTCCCCCAGCTGCAGTTCGGCGACCGCCTGCTCACGGCGCAATGCCAGGCGCACCGGCAGGCCACGCACCAGTTCACCCTGCTCGCTCTGGTCGCGCTGCGGCGGGAACTCGCGCACCATCCGCCGCACGTCGGGGGCGCGGCCGTTCACGGCCACCTTCAGGTACTTGCCGAAGCGGCAGCGCGCGCTCGCCAGGTCCCACACCTGCTGGATCGAGAGCCGGAAGCCGCCGGTGAAACGGTCGGGCTGCTGGCGCGCCATGACGATGACCAGTTCGTCGTCCTTGAGCAGGTGGCGGTTGGCATTGAGCACCGCTTCGTCGGCGGTGGCCTCGATCACGGCGGACTTGTCGTCCAGCTTGAAGATCGCCAGCTTGCCGCGTTGGCCGTTGATCACCCGCAGGTCGCTCACGATGCCGGCAAGCAGCTGCGGCTCGCGCGAGTCGATCAGGTCGTCGATGGAGCGCCGCACGAAGCGCCGCACCTCGGCGCCCACTTCGTCGAACAGGTGTCCCGAAAGATAGAAGCCGACGGCCGTCTTCTCGAACGTGAGCCGCTCCTTCACACCCCAGGGCGTGGCCTCCACCAGGTCCGGCTCCTGCGTGCTCGCGCCGTGGGCGTCGCCCATGTCGAACAGGCCGCCCTGGTTGGCGTTCGCCTCGGTGGCGGCGGCGAAGTCGAAGGCGCGTTCGAGCGAGGCCACCAGCGTCGCGCGGTTCAGGTGCAGCGCATCGAAGGCGCCGGCCTTGATCAGCGCCTCCACGGTGCGCTTGTTGACCCGGCTGCGGTCGATGCGCACGCAGAAGTCGTAGAGGCTGGCAAACGGCCCCCCCTTTTCGCGCGCGTGCACGATCGCCTCGATCGCCTGCTGGCCGGTGCCCTTCACCGCGCCCAACCCATAGCGGATCACCTTGTCCGAGACCGGCTCGAAGCGGTAGACACCCCGGTTCACGTCGGGCGGCTCGAAGGTCAGGCCGAAGTTCTTGACCGCATCCTCGAACAGCACCTTGAGCTTGTCGGTGTCGTCCATCTCCACGGTCATGTTCGCGCAGAAGAACTCGGCCGTGTAGTGCACCTTCAGCCAGCCGGTGTGATACGCCAGCAGCGAGTAGGCGGCGGCGTGCGACTTGTTGAAGCCGTAGCCGGCGAACTTCTCCATCAGGTCGAAGATCTCGTCGGCTTTCTCGAGGCTGATGCCGTTCTTGGCGGCGCCCGCGCGGAAGATCTCGCGGTGCTGGGCCATCTCCTCGGCCTTCTTCTTGCCCATCGCGCGGCGCAGCAGGTCGGCGCCGCCCAGTGTGTAGCCGCCCAGGATCTGCGCGGTCTGCATGACCTGCTCCTGGTAGACCATGATCCCGTAGGTTTCGGAGAGCATGTCGGCTACCAGCGGGTGCGGGTACTCGACCTGTTCGCGCCCGTGCTTGCGCGCGACGAAGCTGGGGATCAGGTCCATAGGGCCCGGGCGGTACAGCGCGTTCAGCGCGATCAGGTCCTCCAGGCGCGTGGGCCGCGCATCGCGCAGCATGCCTTGCATGCCGCGGCTTTCGAACTGGAACACCGCCTCGGTCTTGCCGTCGGCGAACAGCTTGTAGGTGGCCGCGTCCTGCAGCGGCACCTTCTCGAAGGCGAAATCTTCCTGGCCCTTGTGCCGCGTGCGGATGAACTCGCGCGCGATCTCCAGGATGGTGAGCGTGGCCAGGCCCAGGAAGTCGAACTTCACCAGGCCGGCCGCCTCCACGTCGTCCTTGTCGTACTGGCTCACCGCCGAATCCGAGCCGGGCTGCTGGTAGAGCGGCGTGAAGTCGGTGAGCTTGCCCGGCGCGATCAGCACGCCGCCGGCGTGCATGCCGACGTTGCGCGTGAGCCCTTCGAGCTTCTGCGCCAGGCCCAGCAGGGTCTTGACCTCGTCTTCCTTGTCCAGTCGCTCGGCCAGCAGCGGCTCGGCCTTGATGGCGCCGTCGATGGTGATGTGCTGGCCGGGCTTGTTCGGCACCAGCTTGCTGATGCCGTCGCAGAAGGTGTAGCTCATGTCCAGCACGCGGCCGACGTCGCGGATGGCGGCCCGCGCGGCCATGGTGCCGAAGGTGGCGATCTGGCTCACCGCCTCGCGGCCGTATTTCTGCTTGACGTACTCGATGACCCGGTCGCGGTTGCTCTGGCAGAAGTCGATGTCGAAGTCGGGCATCGACACCCGCTCCGGGTTGAGGAAGCGCTCGAACAGCAGGTTGTACTGCAGCGGGTCGAGGTCGGTGATCTTGAGCGCATACGCCACCAGCGAGCCCGCGCCCGAGCCCCGCCCCGGGCCGACGGGGCAGCCGTTGTTCTTGGCCCAGTTGATGAAGTCGCCCACGATCAGGAAGTAGCCCGGGAACCCCATCTTCAGAATGGTGTTGATCTCGAACTCCAGCCGCTCCACATAGCGCGGCATTTCCTTCTCGCGCGCCGACGCGTCGGGGTAGATCTGCGCCATGCGCTCCTTCAGGCCCTCATGCGAGGCGAAGCGGAAATACTCCTCCATCGGCATGCCGTTGGGCGTGGGGAAGTTGGGCAGGCGCGGCTTGCCCAGCTCCAGCGTGAGGTTGCAGCGCTTGGCGATCTCCAGCGTGTTGGCGACGGCCGAGGGCACGTCGGCGAACAGCGCGGCCATCTGGTCCGCGCTCTTGAAATACTGCTCGCGGGTGAACCGGCGCACGCGCCGCTGGTTCCCCAGGATCTCGCCCTCCGAGATGCACACGCGCGCCTCGTGCGCCTCGTAGTCGTCCTCGGTGAGGAACTGCACAGGATGCGTCGCCACCACCGGCACGTTGAGCGTTGCGGCGAGCTGCACCGCCGCCGCCACGTGCCTCTCGTCATCGGCGCGGCCGGCGCGCTGCAGCTCGATGTAGAAGCGGTGCGGGAACACCGCCGCCAGCGTGAGTGCGGCGTCACTCGCTCGCGCCGCGTCGCCTGCGACCAGCGCCTGCCCCACCGGCCCCGCCTGGGCGCCGGCGAGGCAGATCAGGCCCTCGCCCAGTTCGCGCAGCCAGGCCAGCTTGCACACGGCCTGCGCGCGCACCACGTTCTGCGTCCAGGCGCGCGCCAGCAGTTCGCACAAGTTGAGGTAGCCCTGGCGTCCCTGCACCAGCAGCACCACGCGCGAGAGCTGGCTGTCGTCCTTGCCCAGGCCCTGCAGCAGCACCTCGCTGCCCAGGATCGGCTTGAGGCCGGCTCCGCGCGCGGCCTTGTAGAACTTGATGGCGCCGAACAGGTTGTTCAGATCGGTGATCGCAAGCGCCGGCTGGTGATCGGCCGCCGCCGCTGCGATGGTGTCGTCGATGCGGCAGGTGCCATCGACCACGGAGTACTCGGAATGCAGGCGCAGGTGGACGAACATGGGCGCCATTGTAGGAGGGGGTCACTGCCTCGCCCCCTCTAGAATCCCCCGCTCACCGTGCCCGACATCCTCAACGTCTCCGCCTACAAATTCGTCACGCTGGACGACCCCGCGCCGTTGCGCGAACACCTGTTCGCGCGCGCCGGCGCGGCCGGCCTCAAGGGCACGATCCTGCTGGCCACCGAAGGCATCAACCTGTTCCTGGCCGGCCCCGCGCCCGCGCTTCGCGGCTTTCTCGACGAAGTGCAGGCCGACCCCCGCCTGGCCGGCCTGCCGGTCAAGGAAAGCTGGTCGCGCGAGCTGCCGTTCCGGCGCCTGCTGGTGAAGGTCAAGCGCGAGATCATCCGCATGGACCACCCCACCATCCAGCCCCAGGCGGGACGGGCCGCATCGGTCGATGCGCGTACGCTGCGACGCTGGCTCGATCAGGGCCACGACGACAGCGGCCGTCCGGTGGTGACCCTGGACACGCGCAACGCCTTCGAGGTCGATCACGGCAGTTTCGACGGCGCCATCGATTGGCGCCTCGCGCGCTTCGGCGAGTTCCCCGCCGCCGTTCAGGCGCACAAGAGCGCGCTGGAAGGCAAGACGGTGGTGAGCTTCTGCACGGGCGGCATCCGCTGCGAGAAGGCAGCCCTCTACCTGCGTGAAGCCGGAGTCACGAACGTGTTCCAGCTCGAGGGCGGCATCCTGCGGTATTTCGAGGACACGGGCGGCGCGCACTTCCATGGCCACTGCTTCGTGTTCGACGAGCGCGAGGCGCTGGACGCGAAGCTCACGGCCGTGCGCCCGTTCGACTGAGCGCGCACACCTCACGCGAACGACGCCACAGCCAGCGGACGCCATCGCGCTGCGCACGGCGCATGCGGACGGCGCGGCCGGGCGGGAGATCGACCGCACCCGCACCGGCACCTGCGAACCGCACCCGCGTCGGCAGGCGCGGCGGCGCCAGGCGGATGGCCCACACCGCCAGCCCGGTGCGGGCGCTCTTCGGCGGTGCGGGCAGCGGCGTCGGCGGGGCGCAGCACACGCCCGCGCGCGGTCTTCAGCCGCGCGGATGGTGCCGCGCGTGCAGCTGCTTCAGGCGCTCGCGCGCTACGTGGGTGTAGATCGTTGTGGTCGAGATGTCGGCATGCCCCAGCAGCATCTGCACCGCGCGCAGGTCGGCCCCGTGATTGAGCAGGTGCGTCGCGAAGGCGTGCCGCAGCGTGTGCGGCGACAGCGGCGCGGTGATGCCGGCAGCGGCCGCGTGCTTCTTCACGATCACCCAGAACATCGCGCGCGTCATGCCGGCGCCCCGGGCGGTGACGAAGAGGTCCTGCGTCTGCTGGCCCGCCAGGATCTCACCGCGCGCAGTCTCCAGATATCGCACGAGCCAGTCGCGGGCCACCTCGCCGAACGGCACCAGGCGTTCCTTGCCGCCCTTGCCGAACACCCGCAGCACATGTTCGGACAGGCTCACGTTCAGCACCTTGAGCGTGACCAGCTCGCTGACCCGCAGGCCGCTGGCGTACATCAGCTCCAGCATGGCGCGGTCTCGCAGCCCCAGCGGCGCATCGACATCCGGTGCGGCCAGCAGCGCCTCGACCTGCGCCTGCGTCAGCGTGCGCGGCACGCGCAGCGGCCGCTTGGCCGGTTGCAGCTGCAGGGTGGGATCGGCCGAGATGCGGCGCTCGCGCAGCGCCCAGCGGAAGTAGCGGCGCAGCACCGCCAGCCTGCGATTGGCGGACGTCGCCTTGGTCTCGGCATGGCGCGCCGCGAAGTAGCCGTGCAGGTCGGCCACGCCCGTCGCGTCGAGGGCGCGGCCCTGCGCCTGCAGCCAGCGGTCGTAGAGGCTCAGGTCGCGCCGGTACGCCGCCAGGGTGTTCTTCGACAGGCCCTCCTCCAGCCAGAGGGCGTCGATGAACTGGTCGATGGAAGGGTCCTCGGCGCCCGCGCCGGCCGGCGCCGGGTGCCGGCCGCTCACTCCAGCTTCAGGCCTGCGCTGTCGACCACCTTCTTGTAGACCTCGTACTCGGCCTTGATCTGCTCGGCGAACTGCTCGGGGCTGTTGCCGATGATGACGGAGCCGGTGTCTTCGATGCGCTTGCGCACGGCCGGATCTTTCAATGCGGTCTGCACGCCGGAGTTCACCTTGTCGACCACGTCCTTGGGCAGGCCCTTGGGCCCGAGGATGCCGTAGTACGCCATGCGGTTGACCGGCTCCAGCCCCACTTCCTTGAAGGTCGGCACGTTCGGCAGCGAAGCGACGCGCTGCGGCGCGGCCACGACGATAGGCACGAGCCGGCCGTCCTTGATGAACGGCAGCGCCGAAGGCAGGTTGTCGAAGATGATGGGCACCTGGCCCGCCACCGTATCGTTCAGCGCCGGGCCCGCGCCGCGGTAGGGGATGTGCGTGACGAAGGTGTTGGACAGGTTCTTGTACAGCTCCATCTGCAGGTGGCCGATGCCGCCCGTGCCGGAGGATGCGAAGGAATACTTGCCCGGGTTGCGCTTGAGTTCGGCGACGAAGGACTTGTAGTCCTTGGCCGGGAAACTCGGGTGCACCGCGATGATGTTCGGAGTGGCCGCGATGTTGACGATGGGGGTGAAGTCCGTGACCGGGTTGTACGGAATCTTCGGGTTGATCGCCGGGTTGGCCGCCGTGGTCGAGACCGTGGCCATGCCCAGCGAATAGCCGTCGGGTGTCGCGCGCACGGTCTCGCTCGCGCCCACCACGCCACCGCCGCCGGCCTTGTTCTCGACGATCACGTTCTGTCCCAGCGCCTTGCCCAGCGGCTCGGAGATCACACGCGCGACGATGTCGGTGGTGCCGCCGGGCGCGAAGGGCACCTGCAGCCGCACGGGCTTGCTCGGGTAGCTCTGGGCCAGCGCGGCGCCAGCGGACACGAGCAGGGTCACGGCGGCGGATGCGGCAAACACTTGGCGGCGTTTCATTGGTACTCCTTCTGATTCGTGGAAAGGTTCAGGTCAGCGATGGTAACGGCGCACAGGCGCTCTCGACACGCCGAACGGCCCACTTAAGGGCTAACCCGGAGCCGCTTGCTATGCTCGGCAGGTGACCTTCGCCAAGCTGCTGTTCCCCGATTTCTCCCTGATTCTGTGCGGCTGGCTGGTGTGTCGCTACACGGCGCTCAATCGCACGGTCTGGCTGCAGGTCGAGGCGCTGGTGTACTACTTCCTTTTTCCGGTGCTGCTGTTCCAGTCGATCGTGCGCAGCCCGCTGGACATCGGCGCCGCCTCGAGCCTGATCTCCGCCGGCCTGCTGGTCGGCGCCACCGGTGTCGGCATGGCGTACGCGCTGCCGCGCCTGCCCTGGCTCGGTCCGCACATCGACCGCCGCGACCACGCCGCATCCACGCAGGTTGCCTTTCGCTTCAATTCCTTCATCGCGCTCGCGCTGGCCGAGCGGCTTGCCGGCGCGCAGGGCGTGCAGATGATCGCGGTGCTGATCGGCTTCTGCGTGCCGCTGCTCAACGTCGCAGCCGTGTGGCCCATGGCACGGGAGTCGGGCAGCCACTTCGGCTCGGCCGTGGTGCGCAACCCCCTCATCGTGGCAACGGCGGCCGGATTGGCGGCCAACCTCCTGGGCGTGCAGATTCCGGATTGGCTGGAGCCCACCGTCTCGCGCATCGGCGCCACCTCGATCGCCCTGGGCCTCATGGCCGCGGGCGCGGGCATGCAGTTCGGCTCTCTGGTGACGGGAAAGGCGCTGGCCGCGTCGGTCCTCACCATCCGCCACCTTCTGCTGCCGCTGGTGGCGCTGCTGGTGGCGCGGCTGCTGCGACTGGACGCGCCGCAGACCACCGTGCTGCTGGCGTTCTCCGCGCTGCCCACCGCATCGAGCTGCTATGTGCTGGCCGCGCGCATGGGCTACAACGGCCCCTACGTGGCGGCGCTGGTCACGCTTTCCACGGTCCTGGCGATGGCGAGCCTGCCCTTCGCGCTGGGCGTGCTCGGGGTCGAGACGGTGACCGCGGCCCCCTCGCCCTGACCGTGAGCGTGGCTCGCACGCTCGCAACCCCCGGTCCATTCTTTCGTCGTAGCATTTGCGCCATGAACGCCCCCCAACCTCTCTCACGATGGAGCCGCGAGGGCTCCAGCCGTGTTCCGTTCTGGGCCTACACCGACCCGCATGTCTACCAGCGCGAACTGGAGCGCATCTTCAACGGCCGCCACTGGAGCTACGTCGGCCTGGCCGTCGAGGTCCCGAACACCGGCGACTACAAGCTCAGCTGGGTCGGCGAGCGGCAGGTCATCATGGTGCGCGACCGCGTGGCGCCGCGTGATCGGGGCACCGACCACGGCATCCGGGTCATCGAGAACCGCTGCGCCCATCGAGGCGTGCGCTTTTGCAAGCAGCCGCAGGGCACGGTGCGCAGCTTCGTGTGCCCCTACCACCAGTGGACCTACAAACTGAACGGCGATCTCGCCGGGCTGCCGTTCAAGGACGGCGTGAAGGAAGGCGACGGCGTGAACGGGGGCATGCCCGCCGATTTCGACCTGCAGTCCAACGGCTTGGTGAAGCTGCGGGTGGCGGTGCTGCACGGCCTCGTCTTCGCCACCTTCAGCGCCGACGCGGAACCGCTCGAGGACTATCTCGGCCCGCAGGTGACGCCCTGGCTCGACCGCATCTTCGCGGGACGTGAACTCACCCTTTTGGGGATCAACCGCCAGCGCATTCCGGGCAACTGGAAACTGATGATGGAGAACATCAAGGACCCGTACCACCCGGGCCTGCTGCACACCTGGTTCGTGACATTCGGTCTGTGGCGTGCCGACCAGAAAAGCCGCATGGTCATGGACTCCCATGGTCGCCACGCGGTGATGGTTTCGCGCCGCAACGAGGGCGGCGAGAACCGCCACGTGACCGAAGGCGTGACGTCGTTCAAGGCCAACATGGTGCTGCAGGACGACCGCCTGCTCGACGTGGTGCCCGAGCCCTGGTGGACCATTGACGATCCGGCACGTCCCGGCGAGTCGATCACGCCCACGGTCACCATGATCACGCTGTTCCCGAGCGTGATCATCCAGCAGCAGGTGAACTCGCTGTCCACCCGGCACATCGTGCCGCGCGGCGCGGGCGAGTTCGACTTCGTGTGGACGCACTTCGGCTTTTCCGACGACACGCCCGAGATGACCCGCCGGCGGCTGCGTCAGGCCAACCTGTTCGGCCCCGCTGGCTTCGTCTCGGCCGACGACGGCGAGGTGATCGAATTCAGCCAGCAGGGCTTCGAGCAGTGGGGCGAAGACGGCGCCACGCTCTGCGAGCTCGGCGGCACGGACACGGAGCCTGCCGAGCACATGGTCACCGAGACGCTGATCCGCTCGATGTATGCGTACTGGCGCAAGGTAATGGACGTATGAACACGAGGCTGAGCATGGACGGGAGCCGTATCGCCAAGGGCCCTGCGAAGAACACCGCGGCAATGGAGGGCACCGCGTGAGCGCGCCCGTGGAGCGACTGCTGCTGCAGCTGGAGATCGACCAGCTCAACGCCGCCTACGCCGCCGCGCTGGACGAGCGGCGCTTCGACGACTGGCCGGGTTTCTTTGTGCCGGAGGGCCAGTACACCGTGCAGGCGCGGGAGAACTTCGACCGCGGCCTTCCGCTGGCGCTGATCGCGCTGGAAAGCCAGGCCATGATGCGCGACCGCGTCTACGGCATCACCAACACCATCTATCACGGGCCCTACTACACCCGCCATGTGGTGGGCCCGGCACAGGTACTGGAAGCGCACGAGGGGGGCCTGGTCAGGGCCCAGGCGCACTATGCGGTGTTCCGCACCCGGCCGGGCGATGCCAGCGAGGTCTACAACGTCGGGCGCTATCTGGACGAGATCGAACGCACGCCCGAGGGCCTGCGCCTGCGCAGCCGACGCTGCATCTACGACAGCGAAATGGTGCTCAACTCGCTGATCTATCCCATCTGAGGGAGCGGGCCTGCACGCGACAGCGGCGTGCCGCGTGCAGGCGCAGCCGCATCAGCGGCGGTTCGGATCGGTAGCGCGGTTGCCCAGGTAACCACCCGCGGCAGCGCCGCCCAGCGTGCCCAGAGGCCCGCCGATGACGGCATCACCCACCAGCCCACCGGCCGCTGCACCACCGACGGTACCGAGCGTCTGCCGGTCCGACATGCGGTCCATGCCAGCGCAGCCCGCGAGGCCCATCATCGACACGGCCGCGAAGGCCGCCAGAAGTTTGCGTTTCATGGGGTTCCCTTTCTCTAATGCGCGACCGCCAGGGCGGCGACCGACCATGGATCGACTGTATGAAGCCGGGCAGCAGGCGGTTGTCGGAGAAGTGAGGACTGCGCTGTCGCCGACAAGCGTCGTGCCGTGACGGCGCGGTCAGACTCGGCCGTTCGCACCGCGGCCGCATTGCACGCCATCAGCGCCGCTGCGGATCGGTGGCCCGGTTGCCCAGGTAGCCTCCGGCCGCGGCGCCACCCAGCGTTCCGAGCGGCCCGCCAATCACGGCGTCTCCGACCAGCCCGCCGGCCGCCGCACCGCCCAGCGTTCCGAGCGTCTGGCGGTCCGATCCGGCGGTGTTGGCACAGCCGCTCAGACCGACTACGGATGCGACCGCAACGGCGGCCATCAGCTTGATGTTCATGTGGTATTCCTTGGAGAGTGGGTGAAGGGCGGCGGCGCGGTCGTTGACGTGCGCCGGCGAACGGGACACTATGCGGCGCTCGGGTGCCGGGCAATGTCGGACAAGGCGGCACGCCCCTGTGCGCCGGCACGGTGAATAAGGCGGGCACACGGCCCGAGGTTGCGGCGAAAGGCCGCTCGGTCGGCGGTGGCGGGCCGCCCCCGCGGCTCAGAGAGCCCGGCTGCGCGCCAGCGGCGGATTGGCTGCGAAATACCCGCTGATCCCGCGCATGAGCGCGTCGGCCAGCTGCTCCTGATAGCTCGCGCTGCGCAGGCGGGCCTCTTCCTCCGGGTTGCTGATGAAGGCGGTCTCCACCAGCACGCTCGGGATGTCCGGCGCCTTCAGCACCGCGAAGCCGGCCTGCTCGACCCGCGGCTTGTGCAGCCGCCCGACCTGGCCGATCTCGCCCAGCATCGCGCCGGCCAGGCGCAGGCTGTCGCGGATCTGGGCGGTGGTGCTCATGTCCAGCAGCACCCGCGCCATGTGCGGATCGTGTTCGCTCACGTTGACCCCGCCGATCAGGTCGGCCTGGTTTTCCTTGTTGGCCAGCCACCGAGCCGCCGTGCTCGACGCGCCGCCCTGGCTCAGCGCGAAGACGCTCGCGCCCCGCGCATTCGGGGTGGTGAACGCGTCGGCATGGATGCTCACGAACAGGTCGGCCTGCACGCGGCGGGCCTTTTGCACGCGCACGCCGAGGGGGACGAAGAAGTCGGCGTCGCGGGTGAGAAAGGCGCGCATCGGATTGCCGCCCACGCTGCTCGCGTTGATGCGCGCCTGCAGGCGGCGCGCGATCTCCAGCACGACGTCTTTCTCGCGGGTGCCGTTGGGGCCGATGGCGCCGGGGTCCTCGCCGCCGTGGCCGGGATCGATCGCCACGATGATGATCCGGTCGGTGCGCTGGGACGTGGCCGCCACCGGCGCAGCGGCTGGCACGCCCGACGCCCAGTCGATGCGGGCTGCATGCCGGGCGATGAGCTCGCCCAGCGGGTCGGCGGAAGACGCCCCCGGACCTGCCGAAGCCTGCGCCGCAGGGCCCACGAGCGGGGCGGGGGCTTCGCGCAGGCGCTCGGCGATCAAGGCCTCCAGCGGATCGACCGGCTGCTCGGGAAAGAGGTCCAGCACCAGACGATGCTGGTAGGCGGCGACCGGCGGCAGGTGGAACACCTGCGGGCGCACCACCTGCTTGAGATCGACCACCAGACGCACCGTGCCTGGGGCGAACTGGCCGGCGCGGATGCCGGCGATGAAGGGGTCGTCGGCACGCACCTTCGCCACCAGCTCGCGCAAGCCCGGGTCGAGGTCGAGTCCGTGGATATCGACTGCCAGCCGCGGCGGGTTATCGACGCTGGTCTGCGAGGACTGCAACAGGCCATCCGATTCGATGGTCACGCGCGAATAGTCCTGCGCCGGCCAGATGCGCACGGCAACGATGCTCGCGCCGCGCACGATCTGCGGCACCGCCAGCAGCAGTGCCAGGCTGCCGCCGCGCAACACGGCCCGCCGCACGGGATTCATGCGAGCAGCTCCTGGCCGAGCGCCGTGTGGGCGGTCGCAGTCACGCGGCGGCTCTCGTCGGCCTCGGTCTCCAGGGCCAGCACCAGGTCCGGCGTCGGCAGCAATCCGGCAGCCTTGTCGGGCCACTCGGCCAGCTTCAGACCCGGGCCGGCGAACACGTCGCGCAGGCCGGCGTCTTCCCATTCGCGGGGATCGCTGAAGCGGTAGAAGTCGAAGTGCCAGATGGACAGGCCGCCCACTTCGTGCGGCTCGACGACGGCGTACGTGGGGCTCTTGATGCGGCCGGTGACGCCGAGGCTGCGCAGCAGGTGGCGCACGAAGGTGGTCTTTCCGGCGCCCAGCTCGCCGCGCAGCTCGATGAAGGCGCCGGCGATGGCCGGCCTGGCCGCGAGCTTCCGCGCGAACGCCAGGGTCTGCGCCTCGTCCTGCCAGTGCAGCACGAGGGGGCTTTCTACAATCGGCGGGTGACGTTCGCTCGCGCTCAGCTCGATGGTCCTTCGCTGTTGGCCCACGTCCGACAGTGGGCCCATGAGCTCGGATTCTCGCAAATCGGGGTAGCCGGAATCGACCTTTCCGCCGCCGAAGACGGACTGTTGCAGTGGCTGTCGCGCGGCTTCCACGGCGAGATGGGCTACATGGCCGCACACGGGCTGCGCCGCGCGCGGCCCGCAGAGCTGGTGCCGGGCACCGTCAGCGTGCTCACGGCGCGCATGGACTACCTGCCTGCGAGCACGCCGCCCGGATGGCAGGCCGTCGAATGGGACCGGCTTTGCCGCCCACACGAGGGCGTGGTGTCGCTCTATGCCCGCGGCCGCGACTACCACAAGGTGCTTCGAGGGCGCCTGCAGAAGCTGGCCGAGCGCATCGCAGGCGAGGTGGGCCCCTTCGGGCACCGCGTCTTCACCGACTCGGCGCCCGTGCTGGAAGCCGAACTTGCCGCGCGCAGCGGACAGGGCTGGCGCGGCAAGCACACCCTGGTAATCGACCGCGAGGCCGGCTCGCTCTTCTTCCTGGGCGAGATCTATCTCGACCTGCCCCTGCCGCCCACCGCCGCGGCCACCGGGCATTGCGGAAGCTGCACGGCCTGCATGGACCTGTGCCCCACCGGAGCCATCGTCGCCCCCGGCCAGCTCGATGCGCGGCGCTGCATCTCCTATCTCACCATCGAGCACCCGGGCAGCATCGCGCCCGAGCTGCGCCCCCTCATGGGCAACCGCATCTACGGCTGCGACGACTGCCAGCTGGCCTGCCCGTGGAACAAGTTCGCCCGGCGCAGCCCGCTGCCCGACTTCGAGCCGCGCGGCCCGCTGGTGGGCCAGACCCTCACGATCTTGCTGGGTTGGAGCGAGCAGGAGTTTCTCGCGCACACCGAGGGCAGCCCCATTCGCCGCATCGGCCACCTGCGCTGGCTGCGCAACGTGGCGGTTGCCGCGGGCAATGCGCTGCGCAGGCAGGACGATGCCGTGCTGCGAGCGGCGCTCGCGCGCCTGCGTGAGCATGAGAGCGCCATGGTGCGCGAACACGTGGCGTGGGCGCTGGAACAGCGCCCACCTGCGCCGCAGGGCGCGGCCGGTGCACCAGCCGCCCCGGGCGCCTGAAGCCTCAGCCGCGCACCAGCGCCGACGCCTTGCGGCGGGCCTGCCAGGCGCCTGCGAGCACGATCAGGCCGGGAATGAAAATCATGGCCCAGATGATCTTGTCGAGGTGGGCCTTCACGAAGGGCAAGCCTCCGAGGAAATAGCCGGCGCTGCAGATGCCCAGGACCCAGATCAGCGCCCCGGAGACGTTGTACATGGTGAACTTGGGGCGGCTCATCGCTGCCACCCCGGCCACGAAAGGCGCAAAGGTGCGGATGAAGGGCATGAAGCGCGCGAGGATGATGGTGATGCCGCCGTATCGCTCGTAGAACTCATGGGCCTGCAGGAAGGCGCGGCGGTTGAAGAACCGCGACTGCTCCCACTGGAACACCTTGGGGCCGAAGTACCGGCCGATGTGGTAGTTGCACTGGTCCCCCAGGATCGCCGCCGCCAACAGCACGGCAACGACCACCGGGAAGCTGATGAAGCCGAGGCCGCATAGCGCCCCGACCACGAACAACAGCGAATCGCCCGGCAGGAAGGGCATCACCACCACGCCGGTTTCGGTGAACACGATGACGAACAGCAGGGCATACACCCATGCGCCGTGGTCGCGGACGAACGCCTCGAGATAGCGGTCCACGTGCAGGATGAAATCGATCAGAAAGGCGACGTATTCCATGGCCGGCCGATTATGGCCTCGCACCTAGAATCGCTGGCGTGAATGCCGTGCTTTCTTCAGCGCCCCGGCGCCCGATTCGTGAACTCCCGGACGAACTGATCAGCCAGATCGCGGCAGGCGAGGTGGTCGAGCGTCCGGCCTCGGTGGTGCGCGAGCTGGTAGATAACGCGCTCGATGCCGGCGCCTCCCAGATCACGGTACGGCTGGTGGCCGGCGGCGCGCGCCTGGTCTGCGTCGAGGACGATGGCGCCGGCATCGGGCGCGACGAGCTCCCCGTCGCGTTGAAGCGACACGCCACCAGCAAGATCGCCTCCCTTGCCGAGCTGGAAGCCGTCGGCACCATGGGATTTCGCGGCGAGGCGCTGGCCGCCATCGCTTCGGTCTCCGAGCTGTGCCTGCTGTCGCGCACGGCCGGTGAGGCCAGCGCCTTCCTGCTCGACGGCCGCAGCGGCGAGCTGCGACCGGCGGCCCGCGCGGTGGGAACCACGGTCGAGGTGAAGGAGCTCTTTTTCAGCACACCGGCACGGCGCAAGTTCCTCAAGAGCGACGCCACCGAACTCGCGCACTGCGTCGAGGCGGTGCGCCGGCATGCGCTGGCTCGCCCCGGAGTCGGCTTCGCCATATGGCACGAGGGCAAGCTGGTCGAGCAGTGGCGCCCGGCCGACTGGGAGCAGCGCGTCGCGGATGTACTGGGTCGCGAATTCGTCGATGACAGCGTGCCGGTCGATTGGCGTGCCGGCCCGCTGCGCGTGTCGGGCCGCGTCGGCATCCCCGATGCGGCGCGCTCGCGCGCGGACCACCAGTGGACCTGGGTCAACGGGCGCCATGTGCGCGACAAGGTGCTGTCCCATGCCGTGCGCAGCGCCTACGAGGACGTGCTGCACGGCCAGCGCCAGCCGGTGTACGTGCTGTCCCTCGAAATCGATCCCTCCCAGGTCGATGTCAACGTGCACCCGACCAAGATCGAGGTGCGCTTCCGGGACGGCAGGGCCGTGCACCAGGTGGTGCGCCACGCGGTCGAGAACGCCCTGGCAGCGCCCCGCAGCGCGGCCCACGCCAGCGCGGCGGCGCAAGCGGCTGCGCCCGCCGGTGACTGGACCGCGCCCGCGTCGCTGCAGCCGCGCTGGGCCCAGCCGCAGATGGACTTCCGCGCCCGCGGCACCGATGCCCTGCCGGGCAACCGTGTCGCCGAGCTGTCCCTGCTGTGGCAGCCCACCGCGGGCGGCGCCGCACCACCTGCGTCCTGGGCAGCTGCCCGCCCGCCCGCTCCGCGCGACGAGGCCACGCAGGGCGAGACCTGGCCCCTGGGCCGCGCGCTGGCCCAGCTGCAGGGCATCTACATCCTTGCCGAGAACGCGCAGGGCCTGGTGGTGGTGGACATGCACGCGGCCCACGAGCGCATCGTGTACGAGCAGCTGAAGGCGCAGCTGGAGGGCACCGGACTGTCCAGCCAGCCGCTGCTCATCCCGGCGACCTTCGCCGCCACGCCGCACGAGGTGGCGACGGCCGAGACCTGCTGCGAGGCGCTGCGCCGGCTCGGGCTGGAGATAACGCCCTTCTCTGCCCGCACCCTCGCAGTGCGTGCGGTGCCGACGCACCTGGCGCATGCCGACGCCGTCGAGCTGGCGCGAAGCGTGCTTGCCGAACTGGCGCAGCACGAGGCGAGCACCGTGGTGGAGCGCGCCCGCAACGAGCTGCTCGCCACCATGGCTTGCCACGGCGCGGTGCGCGCGAACCGCCGCCTCACCCTCGAGGAGATGAACGCCTTGCTGCGCCAGATGGAAGCCACCGAGCGCTCCGACCAGTGCAATCACGGCCGTCCCACCTGGCGCCAGCTCTCCGTGCGCGAACTCGATGCCCTCTTCCTGCGCGGGCGCTGAATGAACTTTCCCGGCAGCGCGGTGATCTGTGCCTGAGTTGCCCATGAAACGCTGGATCTCCCTCATCGCCACTCCCGTGCTGGCCGGCCTGCTCACCCTCGGCTGCGCCACCCTCGACGAGAAACAGCGCGCCTGGATCTTCCAGCCGAGCGACCGGGCCTGGGGCGGCTCCGCCGCGCTGGCCGAGGGGATGCAGGACGTGTGGATCAATTTCGATTCGCGCATCACCGGCCAGAGCGTGCAGTTGCACGGACTCTGGCTCGAAGCCGAAACGCCGCGCGCCGGCAGCCCGGTGCTGCTGTACCTGCACGGGGCCCGCTGGAACGTCGCCGGCTCGGCCGGGCGCATCCGCCGCATGCAGGAGCTGGGGTTCTCGGTGCTGGCGATCGACTATCGGGGCTTCGGCAAGAGCACCAACATGCTGCCTTCCGAGGACATGGCCTACGAGGACGCGCGCAGCGCATGGAACTGGCTCGGGGCCCGCTACCCGGGCAGGCCACGCTACATCTTCGGCCACTCCCTCGGCGGCGCCATCGCCATCGATCTGGCCGCTGCCGTGCCCGATGAGCAGGGCACTATCGTCGAGGGCACCTTCACCTCCATTCCCGACGTAGCCAGCAGCTTCCGCTGGGGCTGGCTTCCGGTAGGCCCTTTCATCACGCAGCGGTTCGAATCGGTGCGCAAGGTCGGACGCATCGGCTCGCCCCTGCTGGTGGTCCATGGTGCCAATGACAACCTGATCCGCAGCGAGCTCGGACAGCGCCTCTACGAAGCGGCCAAGGGCCCCAAGCGCTTCCTGCTGGTCGAGGGGGGCTCGCACCACAGTACCATGTCCATCGGCCAGGGCAAGTACCGCGAAGCCATCGGCGAGCTGTTCGAGCGCACCCGGTGAGCCGCAGGGCATCTGCTACCCTCGAGTGGATGTCCGCCCTGTCCCCGGCCGCACCCGGCGCAGGCGGCACGATGAGCCCGGCGCTCGTCGTGCTCCTGCTCTCGCTGATGCTCGGCCTGCAGCCGCTCACCACCGACCTCTACCTGCCTGCCCTGCCCGGGCTCACGGCCGGCTTCGGCGCATCGGCCGGCCAGGCGCAGCTCACCCTGACCTCCCTGCTGCTGGCTTTCGGCATCTCGCAGCTGGTGTGGGGGCCGCTGGCGGACCGCTTCGGACGCCGCCCGGTGCTGCTGGCCGGCATGGCCACGTACACGGCCGCGTCGGTGGCCTGCGCCCTCGCCCCTTCGATGGACGCGCTGGTGGCGTGGCGCACCGTGCAGGGCGCCGCCATGGGGGCGGCGGTGATGGGCGCGCGCGCCATCGTGCGCGATCTCTACGCCCCGCAGCTCGGCGCACGCGCCATGTCGCAGGCCCTCACCGGCCTGGGCGTGATCGCCTGCATCAGCGCGCCTCTGGGCGGCTGGGTGACCGACCACCTCGGCTGGCGCTGGGCGCTTGCCGTCCTGGCGGCCTGCGGCGCGGCGCTGATGGTGCTGGTCGCCCTGCGCTTCACCGAAACCCTTCCGCCGCAGCGGCGTGCGCCGCTGCACCCCGGCACCCTGGCGCGCACCTGGTGGACCATCCTTCGCCACCCCGGCTTCGTCGCCGGCTCGGCACTGTCGGTCAGCTCGTACGCCGGGCTGTTCACGTTCCTCGCGACCTCGCCCTTCGTCTTCATCGGCGTGCTCGGCCTGAGCGGCACGCAGTACGGGCTGGCCATGTTCTCGGTGTCCTTCGTCTACATCGGCGGCACCTTCGCCTGCCGACGCCTTCTGCCGCGCCTGGGCGTGCGGCGGGCGGTGGCCTGGGCCGGCGCACTCACCCTGCTGGCAGGCACCCTGCTGGGCGGACTCGCCCTGGCCGGCGTGCGCAGCCCCTGGGCCCTGCTGCTGCCTTTCTGGCTCTTCATGCTCGCGCACGGCGTGCACCAGCCCTGCGGCCAGACGGGCGCCGTCGCCCCGTTCCCCAAGGCGGCCGGCGCCGCGTCGGCGCTGAACGGGTTCCTGATGATGGTGGTGGCCTTCGCCACCGGCGGCTGGATCGCCTTGCAACCCGCCGGAACCGTGTTCCCGCTGGCGCTCGGCGTGTGGTTCTGGAGTGCCTGCATCGCCCTCGTGGCGTGGACCCTGGTGCGTCGCCATGGCGAGCTGCGTGGTGCCTGAGCCAGGCACGCCGCACTTCATCGCGCTGGCCGGGCCCACGGCCTGCGGCAAGACGGCGGTCGCGCTGGCCCTGGCCCGGGCGCTGCCGCTCGAAGTGGTCAGCGTCGATTCGGCGCTGGTCTACCGCGGCATGGACGTCGGCACCGCCAAGCCGACCCCGGCCGAGCGCGCCGCGGTCCCCCACCACCTGATCGACATCCGCGAGCCGAGCGAGCACTACAGCGCCGCCGAGTTCGTCGCCGACGCGCGGCGTGCCATCGCGCAGGTCCACGCACGCGGCGCGCTGCCGCTGCTGGTGGGCGGCACCATGCTGTACTTCAAGGCGCTGTTCGAAGGGCTCGCTGCCATGCCCGCCGCCGACCCGCAGGTGCGCGCGGCGCTCGAAGGCGAGGCGCGCGCGCAGGGCTGGCCCGCCCTGCACGCCGAGCTCGCGCGTGTCGATGCCATCACCGCCTCCCGGCTCGCGCCCCACGACGCGCAGCGCATCCAGCGCGCCCTGGAGGTCTTCCGCGTGTCGGGGCGGCCGCTGAGTGCCTGGCACGCGGACGGCGGCGGTGCGGGCGCGATGCAGGGCACGCCGCCCGCGCTGCTGCTGTCGCTCGAGCCACGCGAGCGAAGCTGGCTGCACCAGCGTATCGCGCTGCGCTTCGAGCAGATGCTGCGGGGCGGTTTCCTGGACGAGGTACGCACCCTGCGCCGGCGTCCCGAGCTGTGCGCGCAGCTCCCCAGCATGCGCTGCGTCGGCTACCGACAGGCCTGGGAATGGCTGGACGCCTGCGACAGCGGAGCCGCGCCGCCGCTGCAGGCGCTCGAGGAGCGCTCCGTCGCCGCGACCCGCCAGCTCGCCAAGCGCCAGCTCACGTGGCTGCGCGCGATGCCGCAGCGGCAGGTGATCGACTGCCAGGCGGACGACGCCATCGCCCAGGTACTGGCGGCGGTGCGACGCTGCGCCCCGGGGGTGACGCCATGAACCCGCAGGCTGCGCACGCGGCACCCTCGTCGCCTGTCGTCCGGGTCACCGGGCTGGCCAAGCACTATGCCGAGACGACGGTGTTTTCCCAGGTCGATCTGCAGGTCGATCCCGGCAGCTTCACCGCCATCGTCGGCGAATCGGGCGTCGGCAAGTCCACGTTGCTCAACTGCCTGGCCGGGCTCGACCACTGGGATGCCGGGCAGGTGGCACTGTGCGGCCACGACCTCGGCCACGCCGACGATGCGCAGCGCGCACTGCTGCGGCGGCGCCTGGTCGGCTTCGTGTTCCAGGCCTTTCACGTATTGCCCCACCTGGACGTGGCCCAGAACGTCGGGCTGCCCCTGCTGCTGCTCGGCGTCGCGCCCGCCGAACGCGGCGCGCGGATCGGCGAGATGCTGGAAGCCACCGGCCTCGACGGACTGGGCACGCGCCTGCCGCAGCAGCTCAGTGGTGGGCAGCTGCAGCGCGTCGCGATCGCCCGCGCGCTGGTGCACCGGCCGGCCCTGCTGCTGGCGGACGAGCCCACGGGCAATCTCGACCCGGGCACAGCCGCCCGCGTGATGGACCTGCTCATCTCGCGCACCCGCGAACACCGCGCCGCGCTCGTGCTGGTGACGCACTCGGAGACCGCCGCCGCCCGCGCGGACCGCATCCTGCGCCTGACAGCCCGGGGCCTGGAACCCTCACGCTAGCCTCGGACGGGCCCGCAAGGCCGCGGGGCCCTCGTCCGACAGCCGCGCAGGGTGGACGCCGGGCGCCCGGCATCGCGTCGGGGCCTAGTCTTCCGTGCAAGCCGACCGATCACATCGATCGCCGGTCGGCGACTTCCAAACTGCACCGAAAGACAAGGAGCCCACTATGTCCAAGACCACCAAACTGCTGGGAATGATTCTCGGCATCTCGGCCGCCACCACCATGGGCGTTGCCATGGCACAGTCCGTGCCGCCCGACGCCGACGTCGCGAACCCGGCCATCGGCGCAGGCCAGCAAAGCGTCCACGGCACGCCCATGGGCGAGACCGGCGTGAGCGAAGTGACCGAACCGCGGGTGCTGCTGGTGCCCCTGGCAGCGGTCGTCGAACCCACCGCCACCATGGGCGCCGCGGCCGAGCAGCCGCCGGTCGTCGTGGTGCAGCCCGAGCCGCAACGCACCGAGCCCGCTCCGGTGATCGTGCAGGCAGAACCGACGCGCCAGCCTGAGCCCGTGGCGCAGGCCCCCGCGATGCCCGAGCCCGACATGCGCCAGCAGCCCCGCATGCGCGCCGACCGCAACTGACCGAGCCGCGCCTGCTAGGGCGTGACACGCCTGCGAAGGACCCGCATACGCCGGCCGGCGTGCGCGGGTCCTTCGCGCTTCCGGCAGCCACAACCGGCCTTTTCCTACGCGGCGCGCCGGATACGCCCGAGATCATGGCGGCCCATTCAGGAGAATTCCATGCCCAGCACCCGTTCCAAGGACGCCTGCGATCTGCTCGACGCCGATCACCGGGCGGTCAAGAAGATGTTCAAGGAGTTCGAAGAACTCACCCAGTCGCGCGCCCGCAGCGCCGGACAGAAAAAGCTGGACCTGGCACGCCGCATCTGCATGGAGCTCACCGTGCACACGCAGATCGAGGAGGAGATCTTCTATCCCGCGCTGCGCCGCACGATCAAGGAGGGTGACCTCCTGGCCGAAGCGGAGGTCGAGCACCAGAGCGCCAAGGACCTGATCGCGCAGATCCAGGAAATGGGCGAGGCCGACGAGATGTTCGATGCCAAGGTCACGGTGCTCGGCGAATACGTCGATCACCATGTGAAGGAGGAAAAGAACGAGATCTTCCCCAAGGCCCGCAGCGCCAAGAAGCTGGACCTGGTCGCCATGCGCGACGAGCTGGAGGCGCGCAAGGAAGAACTGATGGGTGAGATGGAGGCGACGGCGTAAGCCGCAGGCACCAGTGGTGCCGGTCGGGCCGGCCGCGGCGGCCCTCGCGCGCGGGAGCCACAATTCCCGCCCATGCTCGACCTCCTTCGCAGCTATTCGTGGCAGGAGTTGCGCCAGCATCCCTGGCGCAGCGCGGCTGCCGTCGTCGCGGTGATGCTGGGCGTGAGCCTGGCTTTTTCGGTCCACCTGATCAACGCGTCGGCACTGAGCGAGTTCTCGAGCGCGGTGCGCTCGGTCAGCGGGCAGCCCGACCTCGAGTTGCGGGCGGTGCAGGGCGGCTTCGACGAGGCGCTCTACGCCCGCGTCGCGGCGCATCCCGGCGTCGAGACCGCCAGCCCGGTGCTGGAAATCGCCACCTACGCAAACGCGCCTGACGGCCGCCGCATTGCGTTGCGCGTCGTCGGCGTCGATGCGCTGGTGGTGGGCGGCATCGCACCGGGCCTGATGCCCGTGCCGCAGGCGGGCGCCGACCGGTTCGCCCTCTTCGCACCCGACACCGTTTTCCTCAACCCGGCGGCACGGCAGGCCTTTGCGGGCGAGCGCCTGCCGGTGCAGCTCGGCCTCGCGCTGCGGCCGCTGCGCGTGGCGGGCACGGTGTCCGCCGCCGGCGCGCCTGCGGCGGTGATGGACCTCGGCGCTGCGCAGGACCTGTTCGGGCGCGGCGGCGAGCTGACCCGCATCGACCTGCGACTGGCTGCGGGCACGCCGCGCGAGGCGCTGCTCGCGCAGCTGGACATGCCGCCGGGCGTGGTGGCGGCCGAGCCCGGCGACGCCGCCGAGCGTGTGAGCAACCTCTCGCGCGCATATCGCGTGAACCTCACGGTGCTTGCGCTGGTCGCGCTCTTCACGGGGGCCTTCCTGGTGTTCTCGGTGCTGTCGCTGAGCGTGGCGCGCCGCCAGCAGCAGCTGGCCCTGCTCGGCGTGCTGGGCCTCACTCCGGGCCAGCGCCTGCGCCTGGTGCTGTGGGAGTCGCTTGTGCTGGGCGTGGTGGGCAGTGCCCTGGGCATCGCGCTGGGGTCCGCGCTGGCGCAGCTGGCCTTGCGCCTTCTGGGCGGGGATCTTGGTGGCGGCTATTTCGAAGGCGTCGCGCCACGCCTGCAATGGAGCGCACCCGCAGCCGTCGTCTATGCCGCCCTGGGCGTACTCGCGGCCCTGGTGGGCGGCTGGTTTCCCGCACGTGCGGCCCAGGGCCTGCCGCTGGCGCAATCGCTCAAGGGCCTCGGCCAGGCCGGAAGCGGACGCCGCGGCCACACCCTCAGCCTGGCGCTCATCGCGGCGGGCGGCGCACTCGCCCTGCTGCCGCCCATCGGCGGCATACCGGTGGCGGCGTATATGTCGGTGGGGCTGCTGCTCGTGGGCGGCATCACCGCCCTGCCCTGGGCCGTCGCGCTGGTCTATGACGCTCTCGCACCGCGCATCGGCTCGCACCTGCTGCCGCTGCTGGCAGTGGAACGCGCGCGCCGCGTGCGCGAGACGGCGGCGGTCGCGGTCAGCGGGGTCGTCGCCGCGCTGAGCCTTGCAGTGGCGCTCACGGTCATGGTCGCGAGCTTCCGCGCGTCGGTGACGCAGTGGCTGGACGTGGTGCTTCCGGCCGATCTCTACGCCCGCACCGCGGACGGGAGCGCCACGGCCGACACCGCCTTCCTCGACCCGGAATTCGTCGAGGCAGCGGCGCGCGTGCCCGGAGTCGCACGGGTGGGCACGCAGCGGCTGCGCTCCCTCCTGATCGATCCGGCGCGGCCGCCGGTGGTGCTGCTGGCGCGGCCGATCGGCGACGACCCGGCGCGGTCGCTGCCGCTGGTCGGCGAGTTGCGGCCGGTGCCGCCCGGACGCATCGGCGTGTACGTGAGCGAGGCCATGGTGGACCTGCACGGAGCGCGTGTCGGCGGCGCCCTTGCGGCACTGGCGCAAGGGTTCGGGATCGATGGTTCGCGCGGGCCGGTGTTCTTCGTGGCCGGTGTGTGGCGCGACTACGTGCGCCAGAGCGGCGCCGTGATGATCGACGCCGGCGACTACCGGCGCCTCACGGGCGACACGCGCGTGAACGACCTGCAGCTGTGGCTGGCGCCGGGGGCCGACGCCTCGCAGGTGCGAGCGCGGCTGCGCGCGCTTGCCGATCGCCACGCCGGTGCTGAGGGCCTGGTCGAGTTCTCCAGCGCGCAGGAGATCCGGGCGGCCTCGCTGCGCATCTTCGACCGCAGCTTCGCCGTCACCTACTGGCTGCAGGCGGTGGCCATCGCCATCGGACTGTTCGGGGTGGCGGCCAGCTTCAGCGCGCAGGTGCTGGCGCGGCGCAAGGAGTTCGGGCTGCTGCAGCACCTGGGCCTCACGCGCAGGCAGGTGCTGGCGGTGGTCGCTGGGGAGGGCGCGGCCTGGACGCTGATCGGTTCGTTCGCCGGCCTGCTGCTTGGCCTGGCGGTGGCGCTGGTGCTGGTGCACGTGGTCAACCCGCAAAGCTTCCACTGGACCATGGACCTGCAGGTGCCCTGGGCACGCCTGGCGCTTCTGTGCGGGGCGGTGGTGGCGGCCGGCACGCTCACTGCCTGGCTCTCGGGGCGGGCCGCCGCCGGCCGCGACGCCGTGCTCGCGGTGAAGGAGGACTGGTGATGCGCCGCCCCGACCACATGGTGGCGCGGCGCCGCGCACTCGCCTGGCTAGCGGCCGCACCGGCGCTGGTCGGCATGCCGGCGACGGCCCTGCCGCCGCGCACGCTGGTGTTCCCGCGCGACCACGGTGCCCACCCGGATTTCCGCACCGAGTGGTGGTACATCACCGGCCACGCCCGCGCCGGTTCGGGCCGCGAGTTCGGCTTCCAGGTCACGTTCTTCCGCTCGCGCGTCGATGTGGCGCAGTCGATCGATTCGCGCTTCGCCGCCCGCCAGCTCGTGTTCGCCCACGCCGCGGTCAGCGACCTCGAAGCCGAACGCCTGTGGCACGACCAGCGCATCGCGCGCGCCGGCTTCGGAATCGCCGAGGCGGCCGAAGACGACACGCGCGTGCGGCTGCGCGACTGGTCGCTCGTGCGCCAGCCGGACGGCACCTACCTGGCTGCGCTGCCCGCGCAGGACTTCGGCATCGCACTGCGCTTCGAGCCCACGCAGCCGCTGCTGCTGCAAGGGGCGCAGGGCCTCTCGCGCAAGGGGCCCGATGCGGCGCAGGCGAGCTACTACTACAGCCAGCCCCAGCTGCGCGCGACGGGGACGCTGCGGGTGCGCCAGCGCAGCTTCGAGGTGCAAGGCCGTGCCTGGCTGGACCACGAATGGAGCGAGGAACTGCTGCACCCCCAGGCGGTGGGCTGGGACTGGGTCGGGATGAACCTGCTGGACGGCGGCGCGCTCACGGCGTTCCGGCTGCGGAGCGCGGACGGCGGCACGGTCTGGGACGGCGGCTCATGGCGCCCCCAAGGCGGCGCGGCACGCATCTTCGCCGCCGGCGAGACACGCTTCGAGCCGCTGGCGTGGTGGAGCAGCCCGGAATCGAACGCCCGCTACCCGGTGCGCTGGGCGCTCACCTGCCCGGCCGGCCGCTTCACGGTGCGGGCGCTGCTGCCCAACCAGGAACTGGACAGCCGCGCGTCCACCGGCGCGGTGTACTGGGAAGGCTTGGCCGAACTGCTCGACGCGCAGGAGCGCCGTGTGGGCCTGGGCTACCTGGAGATGACCGGGTATGCCGGGCGGCTGCGGCTGGGAGGCTGATGCCGCGGGGCGCGGCTAGCCCTGCCCGGCGGCCGTGCGGCGCTTGCGCAGTTGCGCCAGGTTGGGCGGGGCTTCGGGCGTCACGCCGGCGCTCAGGCGCACCCGCAACGACAGGTCGGTCTTGGAGTCGGCATGCTCCAGGGCCTGCTCGAGCGAAATTTCGCCGCGCTGGTAGAGCTCGAAGAGCGACTGGTCGAAGGAATGCATGCCCACTTCGCCCGACTTGGCGATGACCGACTTCAGGTCGTCGACCTCGCCCTTCTGGATGAGCTCGGAGATGTAGGACGACAACAGCATGATCTCGGTGGCGGGAACGCGCCGTCCGGCGACGCCTTGCACCAGGCGCTGCGCCACCACTCCCTTGAGGTTCAGCGACAGGTCCATGAGGATCTGGCGGCGCGCGGTGTCGGGAAAGAAGTTGATGACGCGCTCGATCGCCTGGTTGGCGTTGTTCGCGTGCAGGGTCGAGACGCACAGGTGCCCGGTCTCGGCATAGTGCAGCGCGTGCTGCATGGTCTCCTGGTCGCGGATCTCGCCGATCATGATGACGTCGGGCGCCTCGCGCAGGGCGTGCCTGAGGGCATCGCCGAAGGAACGCGTGTCCAGGCCCACCTCGCGCTGGTCCACGATGCAGCGGCCGTGCGCGTGCAGGTATTCGATCGGGTCTTCGACCGTGAGGATGTGCCCGGGCGCGTGCTGGTTGCGGTGCTCCAGCATGGCTGCCAGCGTGGTCGACTTGCCCGCGCCGGCCGAGCCGACCACCAGCACCAGCCCCTGGCGCAGCATCGACAGCCGCTCCACCATCGGGGGCAGGCGCAGCTCGGCCATGCTCGGGATGGTGCTGCGCACGTGCCGCACGACCATGCTCACCTGGCCGCGCTGCACGTACATGTTGAAGCGGAAGCGCCCGAGCCCCTCGACCGTGATCGCCAGGTCGCATTCGAGGTCGCGCTCGAAGTCGCGGATCTGGTGCTCCGTCATGACGGTGTACGCGTAGTGCTTGACCGCTCCCGGCGCCAGGCGCTCGGTGCCCACCGGCATGACACGCCCCTCGACCTTGACGCTGGGCTGTGCGCCGACGGTCATGAAGAGGTCGGACGCATCGAGGCGGACCATGTGGTGCAGGAAGGCCCCGAGGTCGTCCCGGGTGACGCAGGGCGCGACGGCGCTGTCGGTGACTTGGTGAAACATTGCGCAAGCTCCGCAGGCCGCGAAGGCCATGAATACGACGGGAACGCCGGCCATAGAGAAAGGCAGGGGCCGGCGTATGGAAGGCCATTCTATGGACGAGCCTGAGCTTCGTGGGGCGTGCCCGAACCTCATTTGTGGCGCGCTGCACACGAACTAATTCGAAGTGATTAGCGCGCAGGGGTGCCTGCGGCGTGGGGATGGTTCAGCGCACCCGGAACAGGCCCATCATCCCGCCGTCCTGGTGCTCGAGCACGTGACAGTGCAGCATCCAGTCGCCGGGGTTGTCGGCCACGAAAGCGATTTCGGCCTGCTCGCCGGGACCGAGCAGCACGGTGTCGCGCCACTCGCGATGCGCGGTAGGGCGCCCGCCGCGCCGCACGACGCGGAAGCTGTGCCCGTGCAGGTGGATGGGATGGTGCCAGCGGGTGTCGTTGTCCAGCGCCAGCACGTAGGAGCGGCCTCTGTCCAGGCTCAACAGCGGTGCGTCGGCGTGTCCATGCGCCGGGGCATGGCCCTCGCCGTGCCCGCTGGACACCACGCCGTTGATGGCCCAGGCCTTGCCCCGGCGCATCAGGCTCATCATCGGCAGCGACTCACCGTCGAGCACGGCGCGGTGCATCGAGCCCATCATGCCGCCCGTGAAGCGCAGGACGTGGCGGCTGGCCTGCGGCAGGTCGGGCTCGGGCACGGTGTTGTCGGGCAAGGCGATCGGCCACGGAGGCGGCGCCGCGCGCAGCACCTCGTTGCCATACCGCAGGTGCAGCAGGTCGAAGGCCCGGCGCGGGTCGAAGTCGTCGAACACCGCATGCCGCTCGCCGGGCTTGCCAATGGCGTCGAGCAGCAGGTCGCAGCGCATGCCGGGGCCCAGCACCACGCGCCCGGCGGGCGGCGCATGCGGCGTGACCGGCTGGCCATCGAGCGCGATTACCTGCGGCGAATGGCCTTCGAAGCCCAGCGAGAAGATGCGGGCATTGGCGACGTTCAGCAGTCGCACGCGCAGGCGCTCGCCGGGGCGAAGGGCGAGGTCCTGTGCCCGCTGTCCGTTGAGGGTGACGGCATTGCCGATGCGCCCCGCATGCGACATGTCGTGGGCGCTGCCGAAGCTTTCGCTGATGCCGCCGTCCGGACCGAGCCGCCAGTCGTCCAGCACCCACACCACTTCGCGATCGACGCGCAGGGGCTGCGCCTCCTCGACGACGAGGGCGCCGTGCAGCCCCCGCTCGAGCTGCTCGCTGCCGCGGAAATGCGAGTGGTACCAATAGGTGCCGGCATCGGGCAGGTCGAACTCGTAGACGAACGAGTCGCCGGGCCGCACCGGCTGCTGCGTGACGTGGGGCACGCCGTCCATGGCGTTGGGCACGCGCAGGCCGTGCCAATGCACGGTGGTGTCCTGCGGCAGCCGGTTGTCCAGCACCACGCGCAGCCGCTCGCCCTGGCGGGCCCGCAGCAGCGGCCCGGGCACCGAGCCGTTGTAGGCCCAGGCTGTGATGGGGGGGTGCGCCGGCCCGCGCAAGGCGTGCTGCACCGGTGCGGCCACAAGCCTCAGCTCCCGCACCGCTTGCCGCCCATCGCCACGCGCTGCGAGGGCGCTGCCGCCCGGCAGCACGGCAGCACCCAGGGTGGCGCCCAGCCATTGGCGCCGCGTGATCGCATCGAGTGGATGGGTCTGCATGGCGGCAATATAGACCCGGAGGGCGGCTGGCTACACTGCCCGCCATGTCACCGCCCGCGGCCCCGAACGCCCGCTCGCCCGCACCACGTGCCGCCCCTCGTTCGCTGTCGGGCCTGCTGCCCTTTCTGCGGCCGTACCGGGGACGCATCGCGCTGGCGGCTTTTTTCCTGGTGATGGCGGCGGCGGCCACGCTGGTGTTCCCGCTCGCGCTGCGCAGCCTCATCGACGCGGGCATGGCCGCCAGCGACCGCGGCGAGCGCCTGCTGGCACTGCGCGAACACTTCCTCTCCCTGTTCGGCGTGGCCGTGGCGCTGGGGCTGTTCTCGGCGGCGCGCTTCTACATGGTGAGCTGGCTGGGCGAGCGCGTCACGGCCGACCTGCGCAGCGCGGTGTATGCCCACGTGGTGCGCCAGAGCCCCGAGTTCTTCGAGACCACGCAGACCGGCGAAGTCCTCTCGCGCCTGACCACCGACACCACGCTGGTGCAGACGGTGGTGGGTTCGTCGCTGTCGCTGGGGCTGCGCAATGCAGTGATGGGCGTGGGCGCCCTGCTGATGCTGGTGTGGACCAACCCCTGGGTCATGGGGCAGGTGCTGCTGGTGCTGCTGCTGGTGGTGCTTCCGGCGATGCTGTTCGGGCGGCGGGTGCGCCGGCTGTCGCGGGCCAGCCAGGACCGCGTCGCCGACTCCAGCGCCATCGCGGCCGAGGTGCTGAACGCCGTGCCGGTGGTGCAGAGCTACACCGCCGAGGACCGCGAGGCCCGCCGCTTCCAGGCCGCCACGGAGCACGCGTTCGCCACCGGTGTACGGCGCAACCGAGCCCGCGCGCTCCTGGTGGCCTTCGTCATCATCGGGACGGCCGCGCTGCTGCTGTGGGCGCTCTACCAGGGCACGCAGGCGGTGGTGGCCGGCCGCATCAGCGCCGGGCATCTCGGGCAGACGGTGGTCTATGCAGTCATCCTCGCCGGGGCCGTGGCGGTGCTGGGCGAGGTTTACGGCGAGTTGCTGCGCGCCGCCGGCGCGACCGAGCGCCTGATGGAGCTGCTGCAGGCGCGCTCGCCCATCGCGTCACCGCACCGCCCTGCCCCGCTGCCCGCCGCCGGCGGAGCCAGCGCGCTGCGTATCGAGCGCCTGCGTTTTTCCTATCCGTCGCGGCCGCAGCCTGCGGCCCTGGACGGCATTGACCTGGACATCCGGCCCGGAGAGACGGTGGCCCTGGTGGGCCCGAGCGGCGCGGGAAAGACCACGGTATTCCAGCTGCTGCTGCGCTTCTACGATCCGCAGCAGGGCCGCATCCTGCTGGACGGCGTGCCGATCCGCGACATGGCGCTGCACGCGCTGCGCGAGCGCATCGGCATCGTGCCGCAGGAGCCGCTGATCTTCTCGGCCAGTGCGATGGAAAACATCCGCTACGGGCGTCCGGCGGCCAGCGACGAGGAGGTGTTCGCCGCGGCGCGCGCGGCCTTCGCGCACGAGTTCATCGAGGCGCTGCCGGGCGGCTGGAATGCCTTCCTGGGCGAGCGTGGCGTGCGCCTGTCGGGCGGGCAGCGCCAGCGCCTGGCCATCGCCCGGGCCATGCTCAAGAACGCGCCGCTGCTGCTGCTGGACGAAGCCACCAGCGCGCTGGACGCCGAGAGCGAACGCATGGTGCAGGCGGCGCTCGAGTCGGCGATGCGGGGCCGCACCACGCTCGTGATCGCCCACCGCCTCGCCACCGTGCAGCGCGCCGACCGCATCGTGGTGCTGGACCACGGCCGTGTCGTGGAGCAAGGCACGCACGCCACACTGGTGCGCGCTGGCGGCACCTACGCCGGACTGGCCGCGCTGCAGTTCATGGCCTGAGAGGCCGGCCTCTGCCCGCACCGCGCTGACCGCCCGGCGCGCGCGGCGCCTCACGCATGGCGGGCGCCGGCGCTAATCGAGCAGTCCCGGCAACCAGAGCGACAAGGCCGGGAATGCGCACACGATCACCAGGCGCACCACGTCGGCGGCCAGGAAGGGGAAGGTGCCGCGGTAGATGCCGCCCAGGGTGATGTCGCGCGCTATCGAGTTGATGACGAAGACGTTGATGCCGATGGGCGGGCAGATCATGCCGAAGGTGACGGCCATCACGATGATCACGCCGAACCAGATCGGATCGAAGCCGAGCTGCATCATGGCGGGGAACACGATCGGCACGGTCAGCAGGATCATGGCGAGCTCGTCCATGATGGCGCCGAGGATGAAGTAGCCCACCACGATCAGCGCAAGCACGCCGTACGGTCCGATCGGCAGGTTCACCAGGAAATCCACCGACTTCTGCGTGAACTGGGTGATGGTGAGGAAGTAGCCGAACAGGAACGCGCCCACCACGATGATCATGATGGCCGAGGACACCCGCAGCGTGTCGATCATGGCGGCCTTGATCTCCCGCAGGCCGAGACGGCGACGCAGCACGCCGATCAGCAGCGTGCCGGTGGCGCCGACCCCCGCGCCCTCGGAAACGGTGAACAGGCCGCCGTAGATGCCCCCCAGCACGAACAGGAACAGCAGCACCACGGCCCAGAGGTTGCGCAGCGACGAGAAGCGCTCGCCCCAGGTGTGCGATTCGCCGCGCGGCAGCAGGTCGGGCCGCATGCGGCTGATGACCTGCACCACGGCGAAGTAGAAGGCGATCGCCATCAGCCCGGGAATCACGCCCGCCGCGAACAGCTTCTTGATGTCGGTCTCGGTCATGATCCCGTAGAGCACGAAGATCACCGAGGGCGGAATCATGATGCCCAGCGTGCCGCCGGCGGCCACCAGCCCCGCCGCGAGCCCCGAGTGGTAGCCGGCGCGGCGCATCTCGGGCAGGGCCACCTGCGCCATGGTCGCGGCCGTTGCCACCGACGATCCGTTGATCGCTGCGAAGCCGCCGCATGCGGCCACGGAGGCCATGGCCAGACCGCCACGCAAATGGCCCAGCCAGGCGCGGCCGGCGGAGAACAGCTCGCCGCTCATGCCCCCGCGCGACGCGAAGGCGCCCATGAGGATGAACATGGGAATGACGGTGAGGTTGTAGTCCGTCAGTACCGACAGCGGCACGTTGGCCAGCAGGTTCATGCCCGGCCCCCAGCTGGTCAGCGTGGCGAAGCCGCAGACACCGGCGATGCCCATGGCGATGCCGATGGGCACGCGCACGGCCATCAGGGCGAACATGCCCACAAAGCCCAGCAGGGCTACGAGATCACGGTCCATCAGGGGCTTGCGCTTGGTTGGTTGTCGGAGTGCTCGACCACGCCTTCGATGCGGTGGGGCACGAGCCGCTCGATCCGGCCGGTGGCGAGAAAGAAGATGCGCACGGCCGCCAGCAGGGCCGCCAGCACGGCGCCCACGGCGGCGACGCCGTAGAACCAGACCAGCGGCAGGCGCAGGTCCATGGTGCCCTGGGTGCCGGTGCTGCCGACCTTCACCCAGACCATCCACGCCATCGGCGCGAGAAATGCCAGGACCACGGTGGTGGCCAGCAGGTCGATCGCGCGTCGGCCGCGGGCACCCAGGTGCTCCCAGAGCAGATCGACGCAGATGTGGCTGCCGTAGTAGGTCGTCAGCGCCACCCCCCAGAACAGCGCGATGCCCTGCAGCATGCGCGCGCCGTCGAACCAGTCGGGAATCTGGACGCTGAAGACATCACGCAGCAGGACGTTGCCTGCAGTGAGCAGTGCGATGGCGAGCAGGAAAAAGGCGGCCACGATTTCCGTGGCCGCCAGGATGCGGTTGATCAACTCAGTTGGCCTTGCGTGCGTCGATTTCCTTGCGCAGCTCGTCGAGCGCCTGCTTGCCGCTCACGCCGGCCTTGTCGACGTTCTGCGTCCACTGCACGTACAGCGGCTCGGCGGCCTTGCGCCACTGGTCCATCTGGGCCGGCGTGAGCTTCACGATGGTGTGGCCGGGCGCCTTCTCCAGCTTGCCCTGGCCCGCGTCCTCGAGGTCGCCCCAGCCCGCGCCGACCTTGGCGGCCCATTCGTTGTTGCAGTGGTCGTCGATGACCTTCTTCTGCGATGCGCTGAGCTTGTCGTACCAGTTCTTGTTCATGGCCCAGACGAAGTTCGAGGCGTACAGGCGCATGTCGGTGTGGTACTTCACGGCCTTGTCGATGCCGAAGCTGACCACCGATTCCCAGGGGAAGGACAGCGCATCGGCGACGCCCTTTTCCAGCGCATCGCGCGCCTCGGGTGCCGAGACCTGCACGTTGGTGCCGCCCAGCAGCGACACGAAGGCGGCGTTGGTGGCGTTGGACGAGCGGATCTTCATGCCCTTGATCTGGGCAGGTTCGGTGATGGGCTTCTTGGCGTGGATGGTGCCGATGTGCAGGTGCGCCAGGCAGACCTTCACGTCCTTCATTTCGGTGGGTGCGTACTTGCGGTACCAGGCGTCGAGCGCGGCGGAGGCCGGGCCGGGCTTGCTGACCAGGAAGGGAAGCTCGCCCGCGGCGATGACGGGGAAACGACCGGCCTGGTAGCCGGGGTTGACGAAGGTCATGTCGGCGATGCCGTCGCGTGCCATGTCGTAGTGGTCGGCGGCCTTGCCCAGCTGCTGCGCCGGGAAGATGCTCACCTTGATGGTGCCCTTGGAAGCGGCCTCGACCGACTTGGACCAGGGCTCGAAGCCGGTCTTGAACAACGCGTGGTTCGGCGGCACCCAATGCGCCAGCTTCAGCTCCACCGGCTTGTCCTGCGCCTGGGCGCCGAATGCCAGCAGGCCCGCGGCCGCGAGGGCCGCCACCGGGCGCAGCGCGCGAGACGAGGTCGATGCGAGTTTCACGGGTTCTCCTTGGTTATGAGTCAGAACGATTCGGGGCGTATGGTGCCGTGGGAAACGCGCGCCTGGGCTCGGTGTTTTCCCGCTGACGGATGCGCGGTCTGCGCGCGTGCGCCGGGTGCCCGTGGTGCACCGGTCCGCTGCGTGGGCGTGCAGGGCCGGAGAGCTTGCCGGGGCGCCGGCGCGTCAGACGTTGCCGCGGGCCGCGATGCCCCAGCGCGCAAGGGCGGCGTCGTCGCTCACGCGCGCGTCCACCCAGCGCTCGCCTTCGGGCGTGCGCTCCTTCTTCCAGAACGGCGCCTGTGTCTTCAGGTAGTCCATGAGGAACTCGCAGGCCTGGAAACTCTGGCCGCGGTGCGCCGAGGTGACGGCCACCAGCACGATCTGGTCCTGCAGCCGCAGGGGGCCGATGCGGTGGATCACGCGCACGGCCCGGATGTCGAATCGCCGCATGGCCTGATCGACCATGGCCTCGATCGCCTTCTCGGTCATGCCCGGATAGTGCTCCAGCTCCATTGCCGAAACGCTGCTGCCGTCGTTGCGATCGCGCACGGTTCCGACAAAGGCGCACACGGCCCCGACACCGCCGTCGCCCGCGCGGAGTGCGGCGAGCTCGGCCGACACGTCGAAGTCATCGGGCTGGACGGTCACGCGTGCGGCAGCCATCGCTTCAGCCCCCGGTGACGGGTGGAAAGAAGGCGACTTCGGCGCCTTGACGCAGCGGCGTCGCTTCGTCGGCCATCACCTGGTCGAGCGCCATGCGCAGGGCCCGGCCACGCGCCAGTGCATGCGCGTACGGCTCGCCCCGGGCGATCAGCTCCTCGCGCAGCGCGCCCAGCGTGCCCGCGGCGGTCTCCAGCGATTCGCCGGAACGGCCCACGTCCTCGCGGATCGAGGCGAAGTAGCGCACCGCGAGCGTGACGCGAGCCCCGCCCGTGGCTTCGGGGGTCATGCGGGCGGCGTCCGTGCTTTCGGGCTTCATGCGGGTGTCTCCTGTGCGAGGGGCTTGATGGGGGCGGCTCCAGCGCTTGCGCGATGGCTGCGAGCGGCTCCTGCGGGCTCGCGCAGCATGCGCACGTGACTCTGCGACTTCGGGCATTCGAGCTTCATGCGAACGCCGGGTGTGCTGCGCTCCCCGTGCGAGCGCCTCCTGGGCCATGGCGCGCAGGCGAGCGGCTGCTTGCAGGCTCGACGTGCACATTGCGTCATCTTGCGCCTCACGCCAGCAACTCCGCGAACGAGAGAAACGGCACCAGCTGCCCCCGCTGGATCGTCTGCCCCGCCGGCACATCGACCAGGCCATCGGCCCACACTGCCGAGGTGAGTACGCCGGAGCTCTGGTTGGGAAACAGCGCGAGTCCGCCCTCGCCGTCGCGGCGCACCCGCAGGAATTCGCGCCGGCGGTCGGGACGCGGCCAGTCGAAATGCGCCGGCAGCATCGTGCGCGCGGGTTCCCCGCGAGCGCCTTGCAGGGCGAGCAGGACAGGCCGCACCAGCAGCACGAAGGTGACGAAGCTCGACACCGGGTTGCCGGGCAGGCCGATGACATGGCAACGCGCTGGCGCCGAGCCGATCGACCCATAGGCGAAGGGTTTGCCGGGCTTCATGGCGATCTGCCACAGCGCGATGGAGCCGAGCTGCTGAACGGCGGGCCGCAGGTGGTCCTCTTCCCCGACCGACACGCCGCCGCTGGTGAGGATCAGGTCGTGCCCGTCGGCTGCGGACCGCAGCGCCTCCACCGTCGCGTCGCGCCGGTCCGGCACGATCCCGAAGTCGGTCACGGTGCAGCCCAGGCGCAGCAGCAGCGCGCGCAGGAAGAACCGGTTGGAGTTGTAGATCGCCCCGGGCGGCATGGCCGACGGCGGAACGGCCCCAGGCATTACGAGCTCGTCACCCGTGGAGAACAGCGCGACGCGGGGGCGGCGCGCCACCTCGAGCCTGTCCATTCCGATGCTGGCTGCCAGGCCAAGCGCAGCGGGGCCCAGGCGCTCGCCGGCGTGCAGCACGGTGGCGCCGCGGCGCACGTCTTCGCCGCTGCGCCGGATCCACTGGCCGGCGGCCGGTGTACGGCGAAACCGCACCTGCTGCTCGCCCGAGGTCTCGGTGTCTTCCTGCATCACGATGGCGTCGGCGCCCTCGGGCACCGGTGCGCCGGTGAAGATGCGCGCCACGGTGCCTGGCGCGAGCGGCAGGGCTGCGGTGCCGGCCGGAATGCGCTGGCTCACCGGCAGCGCCCTGCCCTCGGCCGCCGCCTGCCCGACCTCGGCACTGCGGACCGCATAGCCGTCCATCGAGCTGTTGTCGTGTGCGGGCACCTGCAGCTCGGAGCGCAGGTCCTGCGCGAGCACCCGGCCGTCGGCCTCGAAGGTCGCGACGGACTCGAACTCGCCCAGCGCGCGGGCGTGGCCCAGGAGCTCAGCCAGCGCTTCATCGAGGGGCCGCAGAGGCGGCCGGGCGGCTGCTGAATTCACTGGCTTGCCTCCGACACGCGCACTGCGTCGCCAGGCGCCTGGGGAGCGGCCCGGCGGCGGCTCATAGATACATCTCCGGGTCGTAGTCGAAGCGCGTCCCGTTATCGACCAGCCACTGCGCGAGCGCGTCCGGGGCGTTGATGTCGAGCACCGGCCGCAGCGTCGGCTCGGGCATGCGGGTGGCGTCGTCGGTGGCGATGGCGACGATGAAGTCGTCGTCCATGTAGCGCGCGGGCTGGCCCGCATCGGGGCGCCAGACCTCCACCTTGAGCAGGTTGCTGTCCTTGAACCCCTCGACCAGCACCCAATCGACGCCCTCGTACAGCTCGGCGATCAGCTGGTGCACCGACAGGCGCGCCTCGCGTTCGAACTCCCGGATCAGGGCGAGGCGGCGGTTGGATGCGACCACCACCTCGAAGGCGCCGGCCTCGCGGTGGCGCCAGGTGTCCTTGCCGGGGTGGTCGATGTCGAAGCGATGGTGCGCATGCTTGACCACCGAAACCCGAAGCCCGCGCAGCTTGAGCGCGGGGATCAGGCGCTCGACCAGCGTCGTCTTGCCGGAGCCGGAATACCCGGCGAAACCCACCACTTTCATGTGTCCTGCCTGCCTGTTGTGTCGCCGCCGACGCCGCCATTGTGCGCGGCTTCAGCCGCAGTGCGCCGCGATGTAGTCCTTGACCTTGCCGGCTTCGGCCGGCAGCACCGTCACCCGCTTGGGCAGGAGCTCGATGCCGGCGAACTTCGGCGGCCGCTCCGGTTCGCGACCGAGTGCCTCGACGATGGTTGCCGCGAACTTGATGGGCAAGGCCGTCTCCAGCACGATCATGGGAACGCCCGGCTGCAGCTGCTCGCGCGCGACCTTCAGGCCGTCCGCGGTGTGGGTATCGACCATGCGGCGGTGCGCGTCCCAGGTGGCGCGGATGGTGGCCAGGCGGTCGGCGTGGGTGCTGCGTCCGCTCGCGAAGCCGAACTCCTCGCGGGCGCGGCGCATCAGCGCCTCGTCGAGCGCGAACCGGCCTTCGGTGACCAGTGCATCGCCGAACAGCGCGCGAACGCGCGCAGCGTCCCTATCGACCAGATCGAACACGAAGCGCTCGAAGTTGCTCGCCTTGGAGATGTCCATCGACGGGCTGGAGGTCTCGAAGGTGTCGGCGCTGCCGCGCACGCGGTAGACGCCCGTGCGGAAGAACTCGTCGAGCACGTCGTTCTCGTTGGTGGCCGCCACCAGCCGATCGATCGGCAAGCCCATCATGCGGGCCACGTGACCGGCGCAGATGTTGCCGAAATTGCCCGAAGGAACGGTGAAGCTCACGCGCTCGTCGTTGTGGCGGGTGGCCTGGAAGTAGCCCGCGAAGTAGTACACCACCTGGGCGACGAGCCGCGCCCAGTTGATCGAGTTGACGGTGCCGATGCGCCAGCGGCGCTTGAATTCGAGGTCGTTCGAGACGGCCTTGACGATGTCCTGGCAGTCGTCGAACACGCCCTCGATGGCGAGGTTGTGAATGTTCTCGTCCTGCAGGCTGAACATCTGCGCCTGCTGGAACGGGCTCATGCGGCCATGCGGAGAGGTCATGAAGACGCGCACGCCCTTCTTGCCGCGCATCGCGTGCTCGGCGGCGCTGCCGGTGTCGCCCGAAGTCGCCCCCAGGATGTTGAGCTCTTCGCCGCGCCGCTCCAGCTCGTACTCGAACAGCTGGCCCAGCAGCTGCATGGCCATGTCCTTGAACGCCAGGGTGGGGCCATTGGACAAGGCTTGCAGGTACAGGCCCGGCTCGAGCGCCTTGAGCGGCACGATCTCAGGCGTGCCGAACACGGCCTCGGTGTACGTGCGGGCACACAGCGCGCGCAGGTCCTCGGCCGGGATGTCGTCGATGTAGAGGGCGAGGATCTCGTACGCCAGATCGTGGTAGGCCAGGCCGCGCCAGCGCGCGAGCGTGGCCGCGTCGATGCGCGGATAGCGCTCGGGAAGATAGAGGCCGCCATCGGGCGCGAGCCCCTCCAGGAGGATCTCGCAAAAACGCTTGCGCTCGGGATGGCCGCGGGTCGAGAGGTAGTGCATCGTGCGGGTCGGTGGGTGCCCGATCAGGCGAGTTCTTCCTTGCGGATACGCGTGATCGGAGCGAGCACGGTGGGCAGGGCCTGGATGCGGGTGAGCACCTCGTCCATCGTGCCTTCGCGCACCGCATGGGTGAGGATGATCAGGTCGGTCTGCTTCTCGCCCTCGCCGGCTTCGCGCTGCAGCATGGCGTCGATGGAAATGCCGGCGCCCGCCAGCAGCCCGGTCACCTGGGCCAGCACGCCGGCCTCGTCGGCCACGCGCAGTCGCAGGTAGTAGCTGGTCACCACCTCGCTCATGGGGAGCACCGGATGGTCGCTCATGCGGTCTGGCTGGAAGGCCAGGTGCGGCACGCGGTGGGCGGCATCGGCCGTGTGCAGCCGGGTGACATCGACCAGGTCGGCGATCACGGCGCTGGCGGTGGGCTCGCTGCCCGCGCCCTTGCCGTAGTAGAGCGTGGTGCCGACGGCGTCGGCCTGCACCAGCACAGCGTTCATGGCGCCCTCGACGTTGGCGATGAGCCGGCGTGCGGGCACCAGGCTGGGGTGCACGCGCAGCTCGATGCCGCGCTCGGTGCGCTTCGTGATCCCCAGCAGCTTGATGCGGTAGCCGAGCTGCTCGGCGTAGCGGATGTCCTGGGCAGCCAGCCTGGTGATGCCCTCCACGTGTGCCCGATCGAACTGCATCGGGATGCCGAAGGCGATGGCCGACATGATGGTGGCCTTGTGCGCCGCATCGACGCCTTCGATGTCGAAGGTGGGATCGGCCTCGGCATAGCCCAGGCGCTGCGCCTCCTTCAGGGCCACGTCGAAGTCGAGGCCCTTGTCGCGCATCTCCGAGAGGATGAAGTTGGTGGTGCCGTTGATGATGCCGGCGATCCACTCGATGCGGTTGGCCGTGAGGCCTTCGCGCAGTGCCTTGATGATCGGGATGCCCCCGGCGACGGCTGCCTCGAACGCGACGATCACGCCACGCGCGTGCGCCGCCGCGAAGATCTCGGTGCCGTGCACGGCCAGCAGCGCCTTGTTGGCAGTGACCACGTGCTTGCCGGCCTCGATGGCCTCCATCACGAGCTGGCGCGCGATGCCGTATCCGCCGATCAGCTCGACCACGATGTCGATGTCGGGATTGGCGATGACCGCACGCGCATCGTTCACGACGCGCGCACGCTCCCCCACCAGGGACTGCGCCCGGGTGGTGTCCAGGTCCGCGACCATGGCGATCTCGATGCCGCGGCCGGCGCGGCGCGTGATTTCGGTCTGGTTGCGCGTGAGGACGTTGAACACGCCGCTGCCGACGGTGCCGATGCCCAGCAGGCCGACTTGGATGGGTTTCATGTGGAGTGACGCTTGCGGTAGTGGTCGAGAAAACGCGCGATGCGGCCGATGGCCTCGCGCAAATCGTCCTCGTGCGGCAGGAAGACGATGCGGAAATGGTCGGGACGCGGCCAGTTGAAGCCGGTGCCCTGCACCAGCATCACCCGGGTTTCTTCGAGCAATTCGAGGAAGAACTGGCGGTCGTCCTCGATGGGGTACACCTGAGGATCGAGCCTGGGGAACATGTACAGCGCGGCGCGGGGCTTCACGCAGGTGACGCCGGGGATGGCGGTGATCAGCTCATAGGCCAGGTCGCGCTGGCGGCGCAGACGACCGCCGGGGCCGACCAGCTCGTGGATGCTCTGGTAGCCGCCCAGCGCCGTCTGGATCGCGTACTGGCCCGGCACGTTTGCGCACAGGCGCATGTTCGTGAGCATGTTCAGGCCTTCGATGTAGTCGGCCGCCGCGCGCTTGTCGCCCGAGACCACCATCCAGCCGGCGCGATAGCCGCAGGAGCGGTAGCTCTTGGAAAGCGAGTTGAAGGTGAGCGTGAGCACGTCTTCGGACAGGCTCGCGATGGCCGTGTGGCGCGCATCGTCGTACAAGACCTTGTCGTAGACCTCGTCGGCCAGCAGCACCAGTCCGTGTTCGCGGGCGATGGCAACGATCTCGCGCAGCAGGTCGTCGGAATACAGCGCGCCCGTCGGGTTGTTGGGGTTGATGACGACAATGCCCTTGGTGCGCGGCGTGATCTTGCGGCGCAGGTCGGCAAGGTCGGGCATCCAGCCGTTGGCTTCGTCGCACAGGTAGTGCACGGGCGTGCCGCCCGAAAGGCTGGTGGCTGCGGTCCACAGCGGATAGTCGGGCGTGGGCAGCAGCAGCTCGTCGCCGTCGTCGAGCAGTGCGTTGGTGGCGGTGGCTATCAGCTCGCTCGCGCCGTTGCCGAGGTAGACATCTTCGAGGGCCACACCCCTGATTCCCTGCTGCTGGGTGTAGTGCATCACCGCCTTGCGCGCGGCGAAGATACCCTTGCTGTCCGAATAGCCCGCGGCGTTGCCGAGGTTGCGGATCATGTCCTGCTGGATCTCTTCGGGCGCATCGAAGCCGAACGGGGCGAGGTTGCCGATGTTCAGCTTGATGATCTTGTGGCCCTCTTCCTCCATGCGCCGGGCCGCGTCCATGATGGGACCACGGATGTCGTAGAGGACGTTGGCCAGCTTGGCGGATTTGTGGATGGTCTTCAAGGCCCCTCCGGCAGGTGTCTCGCGGGTGAAAACCTACAATTTGACCATAGTTGAACAGCCATGAAACTGCAGCCCGACCGCTCCTCCGCCCCCACCGTCACGGGCCATGGCCCGGGGTGGGTCGCCGTCGATGGCGAGCGCATCGACCACAGCGTGATCGTGAGCTCCGACGGGCAGCGCATCCCCTGGCCGGCTGCCGCGCACGACCAGCTCAGTGCGGCACATTTCGAGACCCTAGCGCAGCTCGACATCGAGGTCGTCGTCTTCGGCAGCGGCACGCGCATCCGCTTTCCCCGCCCCTCATGGATCGCGCCGCTCATGGCGCGCCGCATCGGCGTCGAAACGATGGACACCGCGGCGGCCTGCCGTACCTACAACATCCTCGCGCAGGAGGGCCGGCGCGTAGCCGCCGCCCTGTTGCTGGAATCGACGAGCTGACCCCGCGCACCGAGCCGGTCGCACTGCAGGTGACGCCGGTGTTCTTGCGCGCCGGCTGTGCGGCTGCGGTCCGGTGACCACGCGCCGCCGCGCGTTCCAGGAGCGATCTCCTGGCCACTCGCTCCTGCGCTTGGCCGCGCGGCTGCGCGCCCGGCTGTCCGTACAGCCAGCCCGGCGGGAAGCAATTCGGTTAAAATCGGTCGCCCTGCCGGGACGCCCGCCCCGCGCCGCCACGAGAAAACCCTGTCACACGAGATACAAATCCATGGCGATCGTTGTCAACAAACCCATCCCAGAATTTGAAGCGAACGCCACCGGCGGCATCAGGGTGTCCAACACCTCGCATCTCGGTCAGATCCTCGTTCTGTACTTCTACCCCAAGGACAATACCCCTGGCTGCACCACGGAGGCCATGCAGTTTCGCGACAAGTACAAGGAATTTGTCAAGGCCGGAGCCACGGTGTTCGGCGTCTCGCGCGACAACATGAAGTCGCACGACGACTTCAAGTCCAAGCTCGAACTGCCCTTCGAGCTGATCGCCGACACCGAAGAGAAGATGTGCCACATGTTCGGCGTTGTGAAGAACAAGATCATGTACGGCAAGAAGGTCAAGGGCATCGAGCGCAGCACTTTTCTCATCGGTGCCGATGGCATCCTCAAGCAGGAATGGCGTGGCCTCAAGGTTCCGGGCCACGTGGACGAGGTCCTCAAGGCGGTCAAGCTGCTCAAGAAGGCCGCCTGAGCACAAAGCCGGCCTGTGTTCGCCGAGCCCCGACGTTTGGCCGCAACACGCCCCGCCCAGTGTGGCAGGGCATGCATAATGGGTTCATGCTTTTGCTCCTGACGCCTCGCGTCATCCATGCAAGCTCCGCCAAAGCCGCCCGGTCCACGGGGCGGCTTTTTTGTTTTCCAGCATTCACTTTAGGGAACCCACCGCCTTATGCCGCTGCCTGTCGCCCCCACCAAGCGCGCCGCCCTGCTCCCGCCGGAAGCCTTCGAGGCAAACGCACGGCCCCCGCAGAAGCAGGCGCGAAAACCGGTGGCGCCGCCGGAGACCGGCACGCCTGAGCGGCCCCAGGCACTCGCCTTCGACACGCGCGGTGGCAGCGCGCCGGCGGCTGCGTACACGGAGTCGTTCTACGCCGAAGACGAAGAAATCGTGGTGCTCGAGCCATCCGAGAGCACGGTCGAAGCCGAGCCGGCGGCGCGGCGCCGCGCGGCGGCCGATGCGAGGGCCCGAAAGCCCAAGGCCAAGTCCACCGGACCCGCCAAGCTCTTCGTGCTGGACACCAATGTGCTCATGCACGACCCGATGTGCCTCTTCCGCTTCGAGGAGCACGACGTGTTCCTGCCGATGATCGTGCTGGAAGAGCTCGACGGGCACAAGAAGGGCACGACCGAGGTGGCGCGCAACGCTCGGCAAGCCAGCCGGTCGCTGGACGCCCTGGCGGGCGCCAAGGGCGCCGACATCGCCGCGGGCATCAAGCTCGACTCTTCGGGGCACCGCGAAGCGGGCGGCTGCCTCTTCTTCCAGACGCAGGCGCTCGAGGTATTGCAGCCGCACAACCTTCCCCAGGGCAAAGCCGACAACCAGATCCTGGGCGTGGTGCAAGCACTGCGGGACAAACACAGCCCGCGCGAGGTCGTGCTGGTGTCCAAGGACATCAACATGCGGGTCAAGGCCCGGGCGCTGGGGCTGGCTACCGAGGACTACCGCAACGACAAGACGATCGACGACCTGGAGCTCATGTATTCGGGGGCGCTCGCGCTGCCGCTGGACTTCTGGTCCAAGCACGGCAAGACCGTCGAGAGCTGGCAAAGCGGTGTGCACACCTACTACCGCATCAGCGGCCCGATCGTCCCCAGTCTGCTGATCAACCAGTTCGTCTATTTCGAAGCTCCCGGCGAGCCCAGCCTCTATGCCCGCGTGACCGAGATCCGCGGCAAGACCGCCGTGCTCAAGACCCTCAAGGACTACGGGCACCTGAAGCACTCGGTCTGGGGGGTGACCACCCGCAATCGCGAGCAGAACTTCGCCATGAACCTGCTCATGGACCCCGAGATCGATTTCGTGACGCTCACCGGCACCGCCGGCACCGGCAAGACGCTGATGGCCCTGGCATCGGGGCTGACGCAGGTGCTCGACGAGCGGCGCTACACGGAGATCATCGTCACGCGTGCCACCGTGAGCGTGGGCGAAGACATCGGCTTCCTGCCGGGCACCGAGGAAGAAAAGATGGGGCCCTGGATGGGTGCGCTCGACGACAACCTCGAAGTGCTCGCAAAGACCGAGACCAGTGCAGGCGAGTGGGGCCGCGCAGCGACGACCGAACTCATTCGCAGCCGCATCAAGGTCAAGAGCATGAACTTCATGCGCGGGCGCACGTTCCTCAACAAGTACCTCATCATCGACGAGGCCCAGAACCTCACGCCCAAGCAGATGAAGACCCTCATCACGCGCGCGGGCCCCGGCACCAAGATCATCTGCATGGGCAACCTGGCGCAGATCGACACCCCCTATCTCACGGAGGGTTCGTCCGGCCTGACCTTTGCCGTAGACAAGTTCAAGGGCTGGCCGCACGGCGGCCACATCACGCTGGCGCGCGGCGAGCGCTCGCGCCTCGCGGACTTCGCTTCGGAAGCGCTTTGAGACAGCCCGGCCGCCGTGGGGTGCGTTGATCTGCGAAAGAGACGGCGGCACTCCTGCACCGTCCCTGCTCGCGGCGCTGCCCTGCCGCTCGGAATTCTCACGTAGGTGGCCGCACTTCGGCCAGCCAGCGCCTGTCCCTTATCGTTGAAGTTCTGACAGGACATACGCTGCCCGCCAGTTCTCGTGGCCGAGCCGCTCGCACCGGGCGGCCAGCGCGCGGAAAAGGGTTCGTCGTGACGGGGGCTCGCCCCCGCTGCACGGCGCCACCGGTTGCCGCGCTGCCGCGCATCAGCGCAGGCCTGCGCCTTCAGAAATCGTCACTGCCCGCCGCGAGCGATTCGAATTTGGTGAGGTTCTTCAGGAAGGCCAGCCTGACGGTGCCGGTCGGGCCGTTCCGCTGCTTGCTGATGATGATTTCGGAGACGCCCGGCTCTTTCGAGTCCTTGTTGTAGTAGTCGTCCCGGTAGATGAACATGATGACGTCCGCGTCCTGCTCGATGGCGCCGGACTCGCGCAAGTCGCTCATCATCGGCCGCTTGTCGGTGCGCGACTCCACTCCGCGCGACAGCTGCGACAGGGCGATCACCGGGCAGCCCAGTTCCTTGGCCAGCATCTTCAGGCCCCGGGAGATTTCACCGACCGCGGTGGCGCGGTTCTCGTCGCCCATGCCGCTGGACACGCTCATGAGCTGCAGGTAGTCGATCACGATGAGGCCGAGCTTTCCGCCGCACTGGCGCGCCAGGCGGCGCGCGTTGGCACGCAGCTCGCTCACCGTCAGGCCGGGGGTCTCGTCGATGTGGAGCGAGACGTTGCGCAGCTTTTCGATGGCCTCTGTCAGCCGGGGCCACTCCTCGTCGGTGAGCTTGCCGGTGCGCAGATGGCCCTGGTCGATCCGCCCGATCGAGCCGACGATACGCACGGCGAGCTGGGACGCTCCCATTTCCATCGAGAACACCGCCACCGGCAGCTCCTCGTGCAGCGCCACATGCTCGGCGATGTTGATCGCAAAGGAGGTCTTTCCCATCGAAGGACGCGCCGCCAGGATGATGAGGTCTCCGGCCTGCAACCCGGAGGTCATCCGGTCGAGGTCGTAGAAGCCGCTGGGCACGCCGGTGATGTCGGTGGGGTTGTCCGCCATCTCCTGCACGCGGTCGAGCAGCTCCACCACCAGCGAGCCCATGTCGTGGAAGCCTTGCTTGGAACGCGAGCCTTCCTCTCCGATGTGGAAGATTTTCTGCTCGGCCTCGTCCAGGATCTTGTCGACCGCCTTGCCCTGCGGATTGAAGGCCGCGGTGGCGATCTCGTCGGAGGCCGACACCAGTTTGCGCAGGATGCCGCGCTCGCGAACGATCTCGGCGTAGCGGCGGATGTTGGCGGCACTCGGGACGTACTGTGCGAGCGAGTTGAGATAGGCCAGGCCACCCGTCTCGTCGGCCTTGCCCAGGCTCTGCAGGTGCTCGAAGACCGTGATCACGTCCGCTGGCTTGCTCGCGTTCACCAGGTCAGCCACGGCCTTGAAGATCAGGCGGTGCTCATAGCGGTAGAAATCGTTGTCGGAGAGCAGGTCGCCGATACGGTCCCAGGCGCCGTTGTCCAGCAACAGGCCCCCCAGGACACTCGATTCGGCCTCGATGGAGTGTGGCGGCACCCGCAGCTTCGCCACTTCGCGGTCGCGCGGAAAATCGTCTTCGACGGGGGTCAGTACTGCAGACATGGAATCCTCTTGCGCGCCCGATGTTAGGGCCGCTGCCTCGGCAGGTCACGGGACAACCCTGTGGAAAACCGGTGCCTAAGCAGGGCACAAGCGTCCGGAACCTGTGGGCAAGAAAAAAGCCGCCCGCAGGCGGCCTCTCGGTGTCGAAAGCGAGGAGGAGCGGCCGATCAGGCCGTCTCGCCGTAGACCGCGACGGTGATGTCCACCACCACGTCGGTGTGCAGTGCAACGCTGACGGCGCTGTCACCGACGGTCTTGATCGGACCACTCGGCATGCGCACCTGCGACTTGGCCACCGGGTAGCCGATCTTGCCGAGTTCTTCGGCGATGTCGTTGTTGGTGACGGAGCCGAACAGGCGCCCATCGACGCCGGCCTTCTGGGTCAGCTTGACGGTGGTGCCAGCGAGCTTCTCGCCTTGGGCTTGCGCTTCGGCCAGCTTGGCAGACGCGGCGCGCTCCAGTTCGACGCGCTTGGCTTCGAACTCGGCCTTGTTGGCTTCGGTGGCACGGCGGGCGCGGCCGGAGGGGATCAGGAAGTTGCGGGCGTAGCCGTCCTTCACCTTCACGATTTCGCCCAGGTTGCCCAGGTTCACGACTTTGTCGAGCAGGATGACTTGCATTTCTTGTCGCTCCTCAGATGCGGTGCTGGTCGGAGTACGGCACCAGTGCCAGGAAGCGTGCGCGCTTGATGGCGGTGTTGAGCTGGCGCTGGTAGATGGCGCGGGTGCCGGTCAGGCGAGCCGGGATGATCTTGCCGTTCTCGGCAATGAAGTCGCGCAGCGTATCGACGTCTTTGTAGTCGATCTCTTCGACGCCGGCGACGGTAAAGCGGCAGAAGCGCTTGCGCTTGAACAGCAGCGACTGGGTGTTGCGCTTCGGACGCTTGTCCTTGTTGAACTTCTTGAACGTGGCCATGAGGACCTCTCGAAAAATTTAGTCTTGCTGGAACTGCTGGATGTGGAGCACCGGGAGCTTGCCGTTGCGCGGTGTGGCCAGGAAGCCGGCGAAGCGCCAGCTGCTGCCGATCGCCTGCCTGGCCAGCGTCTCGGCGTCACCGCCGAAAGCCACGGCCTTGAGCGCCAGTTTCACCTGTCGCGTGCCGCCTGCTTCTGCGACCTCGGACTCGTGTTCGAGCCGTAGATCGAGGGCAGGCAGCCCGGAGGGGGTGTATCGCAGAGGCGTTGCCTCCGCGATGCGGGCACTCAGGACAAGCTGATTCACACGCGCAGCGGGGGCCTTCAGGCCTGTTGCTGCTGCTGGTACTCTGCCTGCTGGGCCTTGCGCGCTTCTTCACGCTCGACCGTACGCATCATGGACGACGGGCCGGTGTCGGCCTTCTTCTTGACGACAGTCAGGTGGCGCAGCACGGCATCGTTGAAGCGGAAGGCATGCTCCAGCTCGTTCATCACGGCCTGGTCGGCCTCGATGTTGATGCACAGATAGTGGGCCTTGGCGAGCTTGTTGATCTGATAGGCCAGTTGGCGACGGCCCCAGTCCTCGACGCGGTGGATCTGGCCGCCGCCGGCGGTGATCATGCCCTTGTAGCGCTCCAGCATGGCCGGAACCTGTTCGCTCTGATCCGGATGGATCAGCAAGATGATCTCGTAATGACGCATGTGTTCTCCTTGTGGATGAAGCCCCCCGCCATCAAGCGTCGCGGCGGTGGAGCAAGGCAAAGCCGGCGATTGTAGCAAAGCGACGGCATGCCTTCCTTCGCGTGGGTGGGAAGGCGCGCACCACGGGCGCCGATGCCGGCCTACGGCGGCTTGCAGGCGCGCGCACCGCGTTCGCTCGCGGCGGCGAGCAAGATGGTGAGACCATGAACATCCTCAGCGATCACTACTTCGGCGCCCGGTTGGCCGACGGCGTTACAAAGCACGGGTTTCGCAAGTGGTACGAGCGACAGCTGCTCTCGAGCCATGCCCACATGCTCCTGGCGCTGTTGAGCTTCTTTGCCATGCTGGCCGGGCTGGAGGGCTTTACCGACACCACGGGAGCGGGCGGCGAGCGGCTCGTCGATCTGCTCCTCGCACTGGCCTGCGGGGCCGTAGCGCTGTGGGCGATGCGCCGCTACCTTTATCTGCTGATGCGCGCGGAGGCGCTGGCGCACCAGGCCAACTGCCACGAATGCGGTGAGTACGGGCGGTTCCACGTGCTCTCCGAGGACCGGCCGCAGCGGCTCACGCAGGTCTGCTGCCGCCGCTGTGACCATCGCTGGACGATTGCCGACAACTGAGGTTCAGGGCAGCCGCAGACCCTCCATTGATCGCACGGGCAGCCTACAGCCCGGCGGAAGATCCAACCGACGGCGCCGTCCGCTAGCGCGGTGCCCGGGCCGCCGCGCAAGTCCCAGTGTCTGCCTCAGCTCGCCAGGCGCTGCCAGGTCTCGATCACGCTGTCGGGATTGAGGGAGATCGAGGCGATCCCCTCCTGGGCCAGCCACTGCGCGAAGTCGGGGTGGTCGCTCGGGCCCTGGCCGCAGATGCCGACGTACTTCCCCTGCTTCAGGCATGCGGCGATGGCGCGCGAAAGCAGCGCCTTGACCGCCGGGTCACGCTCGTCGAAGTCCGCAGCCAGGAGTTCGAGACCGGAGTCGCGGTCCAGGCCCAGCGTGAGCTGGGTCAGGTCGTTCGAGCCGATGGAGAAGCCGTCGAAGAACTCGAGGAACTCCTCGGCGAGGATCGCGTTGCTCGGCACCTCGCACATCATGATGAGCTTGAGCTCGTCGCGGCCGCGCTCGAGGCCGAAGCGCGCCAGCAACTTGGTCACGCGCTCGGCCTGGGCCAGCGTACGCACGAACGGCACCATCACCTGCACATTGGTCAGGCCCATCTCGCTGCGCACCCGGCGCAGTGCCTCGCACTCCATCGCGAAGGCTTCGCCGAATTCGGCACTGACATAGCGCGCGGCGCCCCGGAAGCCCAGCATCGGGTTCTCTTCCTCCGGCTCGTAGCGCGAACCGCCGATCAGCTTGCGGTACTCGTTGCTCTTGAAGTCGGACAGCCGCACGATCACCGGCTTGGGCCAGAACGCCGCGGCAATGGTGGCTACGCCTTCGGCCACCTTGTCAACGTAGAACGCCCTCGGCGAGGCGTGCCCGCGCGCCACCGACTCCACGGCCTTCTTCAGGTCGGCATCGACGTTGGGGTAGTCGAGGATGGCCTTGGGGTGGACACCGATGTTGTTGTTGATGATGAACTCGAGCCGCGCCAGGCCGACGCCGTCGTTGGGCAACTGGGCGAAGTCGAAGGCCAGCTGCGGATTGCCGACGTTCATCATGATCTTGGTCTGGATGGGCGGCATCACGCCACGCTGCACCTCGGTGATCTCGGTCTCGAGCAGGCCGTCGTAGATAAAGCCGGTGTCGCCCTCGGCGCAACTGACGGTCACCAGCGTGCCGTCGGTGAGGAGCTCCGTCGCGTCGCCGCAGCCCACGACCGCCGGGATGCCGAGTTCGCGCGCGATGATGGCCGCATGGCAGGTGCGCCCGCCGCGGTTGGTGACGATGGCGCTGGCGCGCTTCATCACCGGCTCCCAGTTCGGATCGGTCATGTCGGTCACCAGCACGTCGCCCGCCTGCACGCGATCCATCTCGCTGATGCTGTGGACCAGGCGCACCGGCCCGGTGCCCACCTTCTGGCCAATGGCGCGCCCTTCGGCCAGCACAGGCCCCTTGCCCTTGAGCTTGTAGCGCAGCTCGGACTTGCCGGCCTGCTGGCTCTTCACCGTTTCCGGCCGGGCCTGCAGGATGTAGAGCTTGCCGTCCTGTCCGTCCTTGCCCCACTCGATGTCCATCGCGCGCCCGTAGTGCTTCTCGATCACCAATGCGTAGCGTGCGAGCTCCTCGACCTCGGCGTCGGTGAGGGAGTAGCGGTTGCGCTGTTCGAGCGGCACATCGATCGTCTTGACCAGCTTGCCATCGACGGCACGCTCCTGCTCGGAAGCGAACACCATCTGGATCAGCTTGCTGCCCAGGTTGCGCCGGATCACCGCACGCTTGTTCGCCGCCAGCATGGGCTTGTGCGCATAGAACTCGTCGGGGTTGACCGCGCCCTGCACCACCGTCTCGCCCAGGCCGTAGCTGGAGGTGATGAAGACGACCTGGTCGAAGCCCGATTCGGTGTCGATGGTGAACATCACGCCGGCGGCGCCGAGGTCGCTGCGCACCATGCGCTGCACGCCTGCGGACAGCGCGACGTCGGCATGCGTGAAGCCCTTGTGCACCCGGTAGCTGATGGCGCGGTCGTTGTAGAGCGAGGCGAAGACCTCCTTCATCTTGTGCAGGACCTGCTCGATCCCGACCACGTTGAGAAAGGTCTCCTGCTGGCCTGCGAAGGACGCGTCGGGCAGGTCTTCGGCGGTGGCCGAGGAGCGCACGGCGAAGCTGGCCTGCGGGTTGGATCCGGCGAGCACCGTGAAAGCCTCGCGGATGGCGGCCTCCAGGTCCTGCGGGAAAGGCTGGGCTTCGACCCAGCCGCGGATCTCGGCGCCCGCGGCAGCCAGGGCACGTACGTCGTCGGTATCGAGTGCATCCAGCCGCGCATGGATGCGCTCGGCCAGTCCATCGAATGCCAGGAACTGGCGGAAGGCATGCGCCGTGGTGGCAAAGCCGGTGGGCACCCGCACGCCCTCGGGCAGCTGCGAAATCATCTCGCCGAGGCTGGCGTTCTTGCCGCCGACCGCCTCGACGTCGGTCATCCTCAGGTTTTCAAACGGAACGACCAGGGCGGTCGCGCTGAAGCGGGGAGAAGACATGGGAAAGCTCCGGAAGTTGAAAGCGGTGCGGCGCTTGCGAAGCGCGCGTTCCCATGGCACGGCGGGCAGCTTTGTGTTTGTTCTTGTGGGCAGCGGCGGTGCATGAGGAGAGGAATTCGGATAATCGCAGCCATTGTAGGCGGCGCTGCACGCGTGGTGGCCCCCTGCACCCCCCTCGAAAGCATCTATGCCCAACCGCACCGTGTTCTTCATTTCCGACGGCACCGGCATCACCGCGGAGACCTTCGGCAACGCCATCCTGGCGCAGTTCGAGTTCACGCCTCGGCACGTGCGCCTGCCGTTCATCGACACCGTGGACAAGGCCCACCAGGTGGTGCGGCAGGTCAACCACGTGGCCGAGACCGAAGGCCGTCGCCCGATCGTTTTCACCACGCTGGTGAACGTCGAGATCCTGCAGGTCATCGAAAGCGGCTGCAAGGCCATGCTGCTGGACATGTTCGGAACCTTCGTGCGGCCCCTCGAGATCGAGCTGGGCATGAAGTCCAACCACCGAGTCGGCCGGTTTTCCGATGTAAGCCAGAGCCAGGCCTACCACGACCGTATCGAAGCCATCAATTTCAGCCTGGCGCACGACGACGGGCAGAGCAACCGCGACCTCGAGCACGCCGACGTGATACTGGTCGGGGTGAGCCGCAGCGGCAAGACGCCCACCAGCCTCTACCTGGCCATGCAGTACGGCCTGAAGGCCGCCAACTACCCGCTGATCCCGGAAGACTTCGAGCGCCAGCAGCTGCCCGGCGCGCTCGTGCCGCACCGCAAGAAGATCTTCGGGCTGACCATCCAGCCCGAGCGGCTCTCCGAAATCCGCAACGAGCGCCGGCCGAACTCGCGGTATGCGGCCCTGGAGAACTGCCGCAACGAGGTCGCCGAGGCGGAGGCCATGATGCGGCGCGCCGGCATTCGATGGCTGTCCACCACGACCAAATCGATCGAGGAGATCGCCACCACGATCCTTCAGGAGCTGCGGCCCGAACGGCTGGAATACTGAAGCGCCTCGGGCCCATCCGCGCCCCGCCGCGGGGGCTTTGCCGCAGCGCCACGGCGGGCGCTCTGCCGCTGGCCGATAGGCAATCCAAATGGCCGGCATTGCCCTACGCAAATGGACCAATGGTGCCTCGCCGCCTAAGATCGGCGTTTCCATCCAACCTTCAACACAAGAGAGGAAGCACTGATGTCCGTCATCAACACCCAGATCAAGCCGTTTCGCAACATGGCCTTCAAGGAGGGCAAGTTCTTCGAAGTGACCGAGGAGAACGTGAAAGGCAAGTGGGCGGTGTTCTTCTTCTACCCGGCCGACTTCACCTTCGTGTGCCCCACCGAACTCGGCGACGTGGCCGATCAGTACGCCGACTTCCAGAAGATGGGCGTGGAGATCTACTCGGTGTCCACCGACACGCACTTCACGCACAAGGCGTGGCACGACGCGTCCGACACCATCCGCAAGATCAAGTACACGATGATCGGCGACCCGACGGGCCAGCTCACCCGCAACTTCGACTGCATGCGTGAAACCGAGGGCCTGGCTGATCGCGGCACCTTCATCGTCGATCCGCAAGGCGTCATCCAGGCTGTCGAGATCACCGCCGAAGGCATCGGCCGCAATGCCTCAGACCTCGTGCGCAAGGTCAAGGCTGCACAGTACGTCGCCGCACACCCGGGCGAGGTCTGCCCTGCCAAGTGGGAAGAAGGCGCCGCCACGCTCAAGCCGTCGCTGGACCTGGTCGGCAAGATCTGAGCCCAGGCGCCCTCGCAAGGCGCACCGCACAGGCCCGGGGCGCACCTGCCCCCGGGCTTTCTTTTTTTTACCGACACACCACGCAACGACGGGAGATCACCATGCTCGACGCCGCCCTCAAGTCCCAACTCGCCAGCTACCTCGAACGCATCACGCAGCCCGTGGAGATCACCGCGTCGCTGGACGACAGCCAAGCCGCGCGCGACATGCAGGCCCTGCTCAAGGACATCGCCGACAGCTCCACCCGCGTCACGGTCACCGAGACCCGGGGCGGCCCCCACCGCACGCCCTCCTTCATGATCCACCGGCCCGGCCACAACACCGGCCCGCGGTTCGCCGGCCTGCCCATGGGGCACGAGTTCACCTCGCTGGTGCTGGCGCTGCTGCAGGTCGGCGGCTATCCGCCGAAGGTGGACCAGGCCGTGCTCGAGCAGATTCGTGCGCTCGACGGCGACTTCGACTTCGAGGTCTACGTATCACTGACCTGCCACAACTGCCCGGACGTGGTGCAGGCGCTCAACCTGATGGCCGTGCAGAACCCCCGCATCCGCGCCACGATGATCGAGGGCGGGCTGTTCCAGGACGAGGTCAAGGAGCGCCAGATCATGGGCGTGCCCACCGTGTTCCTCAACGGCACGATGTTCGGCAACGGCCGCATGAGCCTGGAGGAAATCCTCGCCAAGATCGACACCAAGGGAAGCGAACGCGAGGCGGCCAAGATCGCCGGCAAGGAGCCCTTCGACGTGCTGATCGTCGGTGGCGGCCCGGCCGGGGCGGCCGCCGCGGTGTATGCGGCGCGCAAGGGCATCCGCACGGGTATCGCCTCCGAGCGTTTCGGCGGACAGGTGCTCGACACGCTGGGCATCGAGAACTTCATCTCGGTCAAGGAGACCGAAGGCCCGCGCTTCGCGCTCGCGCTGGAGGAGCACGTGCGCCACTACGACGTGGACATCATGAACCTGCAGCGCGCCAAGGCGCTGGTGCCGCGTGACAACATGGTCGAGGTTCAGCTGGAAAGCGGCGCGTCGCTCAAGGCGCGCACGGTCATCCTGTCTACGGGAGCGCGCTGGCGCAACATCAACGTGCCGGGCGAGCAGGAATACAAGAACAAGGGCGTGGCCTACTGCCCGCACTGCGACGGTCCGCTGTTCAAGGGCAAGCGCGTGGCCGTCATCGGCGGCGGCAACTCCGGGGTGGAGGCCGCGATCGACCTGGCCGGCATCGTCGGCCACGTGACGCTGGTCGAGTACGACACCAAGCTGCGCGCGGACGCGGTGCTGCAGCGCAAGCTGAACAGCCTGCCCAACGTCACGGTGCTGCTGAACGCGCAGACCACCGAGATCACCGGCGACGGCCAGAAGGTCAACGGGCTGGTCTGGAAGGACCGCGCCAGCGGCGACGTGCAGCGTGTCGAACTGGAAGGCATCTTCGTGCAGATCGGCCTGGTGCCGAACACCGACTGGCTCAAGGGCACGCTCGAGTTGTCCAGGTACGGGGAGATCGTGGTCGATGCCAAGGGCCAGACCTCCATGCCGGGCGTGTTCGCGGCCGGTGACGCCACCACCGTTCCGTACAAGCAGATCATCATCGCCGCCGGCGACGGCGCCAAGGCGGCACTGAGCGCGTTCGATCACCTGATCCGCACGAGCGCGCCCGCCTGATCGACCGACAGGGAGGCAGGGGCGCCCGTGCGTGCATGGGAGCCCCTTCGCTGCGCCGGCGCAGGCCAATGCGCGTCCGGCAGCCAGTCGCGCGTGCGCGCGCCATGAGCAGCGGGCGGCGACCCTCGCACACGCCCGGCTGGCGCAGCCGCGGTGCCTTGGACAGAATGCCTGCTCCATGAACGCACCGTTTCTCGCACCCGACCGCCTCCATCCCACGCTGGTGCACATGCTGGATTGCAGTGCGGACGCGTACCCCGACCGCGAGGCGGTGGTGTTCGGCGATTCGCGCTGGCGCACCAGCGACCTGCGCCGCGTCGTCGGCGGGCTCGCGCGGCTGTTGCGCGCGCGCCCGCAGGCCGCAGGCCGCATCGCCACCGTGCTGCCCAACTCGCTGCTCGCGTGCGCCGCACCTTTCGCGGTGGCCGCCGCGGGTGCGCAGCACGTGCCGCTCAATCCGCTCTACACGCCACGCGAACTGCAGTACATGCTGCAGGACGCCGCTCCCGGCCTGCTGCTGGCCGACGACGCACAGGCCGAGCGGCTCGCCCCACTGGTGGCGAGGCTGCCCGGCTGCGAGTTGCTGACCGCCTCCGCCGTCGCTGGGTGTTTCGGGCAGTGGCTGCAGGACGCCTCCCTCGACAGCCTGCAAACCGCCTACCCGCCTGCGGACTCCCCGGCCCTGCTGCAGTACACCGGCGGCTCCTCGGGCTTTCCGAAGGGCGTGCACCTGACCCACCGTGCGATCAGCACCAACGTCTCCCAGCGTGACGGCCTGCTCCCGGTCGGCCGCGGGGGCGAGCGCGTACTGTGCGTCATGCCCCTGTTCCATTCGTATGCGCTCTCCATGGGGCTGCTGCTGTGCGCACACTCGGCCAGCACGCTGGTCGTGCTGCCGGCGTACCACCCCGAGCGCGTGCTGGAGGCGATCGAGCGCGAGCGCATCACCATCTTTCCCGGCAGCCCGACGATCTTCACGGGCCTGATGCAGTGCGCCACTTTCGCGAGCACCGACTGGAGCCGCGTGCACACCTGCTACAGCGGCTCCGCCGCCCTGTCGCGTGAGACGCTCGAGCGCTGGCAGGCGGCGACCGGCGCCCCCATCTACGAAGGCTACGGCCAGACCGAGGCCGGTCCGGTACTCACCTTCAACCCCTCGGCCGGTCCGGCAAAGGTCGGCACCGTCGGCATCGCCGTGCCGGGCACCGAGGTGCAGATCGTCGATCTGGAGACCGGCACCCAGGTACTCGCACCGGGCGAACGCGGCGAGATCCGCGCCCGCGGACCGCAGCTGATGAGCGGCTACCACGGGCTTCCCGCCGAAACGGCCGAAGCGCTGCGAGACGGGTGGCTCTACACGGGTGACATCGGCGAGCTGGACGCCGAGGGCTACCTCACCATCCGCGACCGCAAGAAGGACCTGGTCATCGTGGGCGGCTACAACGTCTACCCGCGCGAGGTCGAGGAGGTGCTGTTCAGCCATCCGGACGTGGTCGATGCCGCCGTGGTGGGCCAGCCCGACAGCTACCGCGGCGAGGTCCTGCGCGCCTTCGTCGTGCTGCGCGGCGGGGCGGGCTTGGACGCGCAGGCCCTGCTCGATTTCTGCGCCGCCAGGCTCGCGCGCTACAAGCTGCCGGCACGCATCGAGGCCTTGCCCGTGCTGCCCAAGACCAGCGTCAACAAGACCGACAAGAAGGTGCTGAAGGAGCAGGTGAGGCGCGAGGCGGCGGCGCGCACCGACTGAGCGCACGGGCGTTGCGCCGCTCCACTGCGCTCCAGACCCAGCCCGCCTTCTCAGTCGTCCTCGGCGTCCTCGGCCGCCTCCAGTGCCAGGTGCCGGTGCAGCTCGATCATCTGCTTGAGCGTCGCCTTCAGCTCTGCAGCCCGCTGCACGCCGAAGGGCTCGAGCACGTTGCGCTCGTGCTCCCGCGCCTGCTCGATCAGCCTCGACACCAGCCGGTCACCGGCCGGCGTGATCGCCACCAGCGTGATGCGGCGGTCGCTCGCATGGCCGATGCGCCGGACCTGCCCACGCGCCTGCATGCGGTCGAGCATGCGCGTGACCGTCGGCTGCTTCAGCACCGCCAGCCGCGCCAGCGTTCCGATGCTCATGGGCTCGGCCCCCGCGAGGGTGGCGAGCACGCGCCACTCGGAGGGCGTGAACCCCTGCGCCGTGACCACCTGGTGGAACTCGCCCGAGATGAGGTGGCTCGCCTGCGCCAGCAAGGCCGGCAAATAGTCATCGACAAAGGGTCCCCCGGAGTCGGCATCGGCGGTGGTCATGGCTTCGTGGTCCCGGTTCGGTCCGTCGGCAAACGGATGCCTGGTGGATTCTTGACAGAAAAATATATGAAAAGTAATGTAGTGCGCAAGCGCGATAGCCCTGGCACGTCGCAATTAAGGAGAACGCTGAGATGAAGATCGCCATCCTGGGCGGCGGACACGGCTGCTACGCCGCCGCCGCGGACCTCTCCGAGCAAGGCCACGAAGTGCGCCTGTGGCGCCGCGACAGGGAGGCGCTGCGAGCGGTCCTCGATGCCGGCTCGATTCTCCTGAAAGATGCCGACGGCGCGCGCGACGTGCCCATCGCGATGGCAACGCCCGACATGGGGCGCGCGCTGGCGGGTGCGCAGCTGGTGCTGCTCCCCTCCCCGGCCACGGCCCAGGCCGACATCGCACGGCTGATGGCGCCGCACCTGCAGGACGGGCAGGTGGTGTTCCTCGCGCCGGGCACCTTCGGCAGCTTCGTCATGGCGCGCATGGTGCGCGAGGCGGGCAACGGGGCCGAGGTGACGTGGGCGGAAACCGGCACCCTGCCCTACCTCGCGCGTAAGCACAGCGAGCGCGAGGTGAACCTCACCGTGCGCGCGGTCCGCCTGCCCACCGGCGTGTACCCGGCACGACGCGCCGAACACGCGCTGGCCGTGATCCGAAGCGCCTACCCCAGCGTGCACGGCTGCGGCGACGCGCTTTCGGGCGCCCTGATGAACGCCGGGCCCATCATCCATCCGCCGCTCATCGTGATGAACGCGGCGCCGCTGCAGCACTTCGAACGCTGGGACATCCACAACGAGGGCACGCAGCCGGCCGTGCGCGCCGTCACCGACCGGCTCGACCAGGAGCGCATCGCGCTGCGCGAGGCCCTGGGCTATGCCGCGCCCCACTATCCCCTGGCCGACCACTACCGCAACGACCAGTGGATGTACGGCGACGCCCACAAGAAGCTCGTGAAGTCCGGCGACTGGCGCGAGAACATCGACCTGCACCAGCACCGCTACGTCACCGAGGACACCGAGCTCGGCCTGGCCTTCCTCGCCTCCGTCGCCCGCTGGGCCGGCACCGACGCTCCCATTGCACACGGCCTGCTGGCCGTCACCGGCGGCTTCCTCGGCCGCGACCTGCGGCGCGGTCCCCGCACCCTCGAAAGCCTGGGCCTGCACAGCCTCGACCGGCGTGGCCTGCAGGAGCAACTGCACGAAGGAAGCGGGTTGTGAGCCGCCCCCGTTTCGTGGCCGTGGGCGCCGGCCGCATGGGCCGCGGCATCGCCATCAGCTTCGCCTACGCGGGGCATCGCATCGCCCTGCTCGATTTGCGGACGCGCTCCACCCAAGCCTGGCAGGACCTGCGAGCTCAGGCGAGCGCCGAGGTCGAGGCGGCCCTGCGCGGCCTCGCGCGCCTCGGCGCACTCGACGAATCCCTCATCCCGCAAATCGCGCAGCGCATCGAGTACGTCGATGCCGCCGGCGCGCCCGAGACGCTGGGGGCCGCCGAGCTGGTGTTCGAGGGCGTACCCGAAACGCTGGAAGCCAAGCGCGAGGCGCTCGAGCAGATCGGGCGGCTGTGTCCCGACGAGGCGATCATCACGTCCACCACCAGCAGCATCCTGGTGACGCAGCTCGCGCCGCTGGTGCGCCGGCCCGAGCGCTTCCTGAACATGCACTGGCTGAATCCTGCCTATGTGATCCCGGTGGTCGAGCTGAGCACCCACGACGGCACCGATGCCGGCGTGCTGGCGCGCACCCGCGCGCTCATGGAGGGGATCGGCAAGCTGCCGGTGGTCTGCGGCCCGGCGCCCGGCTACATCGTGCCGCGGCTGCAGGCGCTGGTCATGAACGAGGCAGCCCGCATGGTCGAGGAAGGCATCGCTACCGCCGAGGAGATCGACAAGGCCACGCGCTACGGCATGGGCCTGCGCTTCGCGGCGCTCGGGGTGGTCGAATTCATCGACTTCGGCGGCTGCGACATCCTCTACCACGCCAGTCGCGAGATGGCGGGCTCGGTCGATGCGGCGCGCTACCAGGCGCCGGCCATCGTCGCGCAGATGATGGAGCAAGGCCGCCTCGGCCTGAAGACCGGCAGCGGCTTCTACAGCTATGAGGGGCGCGACCTGCCTGCATACCGCGAAGACGTGCTCTCGCGCACGCTGGGCATGCTGCGGCATGCGGGCCTGTGGCAGCCTCCCGCGCGACAGACCCTGCCATGACAGCGAAGCTGCGGCGCGCCTATGCCGACCTGCCCCACGGGCAGGTGCATTACGCCGCCTGTGGCGACCCGCACGCTCCGGCCGTCCTCTTGCTGCACCAGAGCCCGCGCAGCTGGGCCGAGTACCGCGCGGTGTTGCCGCTGCTGGGAGCACGCTACCGGGCCATCGCGATGGACACCGCCGGCTTCGGCGATTCCGACCCGCCGCCCAGCGCCGCCAGCATCGAATCCTGGGCCGCGGTCGCGGCGCAGCTGCTGGACGCACTGGACATCGCACGGGCGCACGTGGTGGGCCATCACACGGGCGGCGTGATCGCCGTCGAGCTGGCGGCACGCCATGCGTCGCGCGTGCGCTCGCTGGTGCTGTCCTCCACCCCCTACACCGACGAAGCCTTTCGCCGTGCGCGGGCCGAGCGGCCGCCGATCGATGCGGTGCCGGACAGCGACGACGGCTCGCACTTGGCGGCGCTCTGGCGCAAGCGCCAGGCTTTCTATCCGGCCGCCCGGCCGGAGCTGCTGCAGGCATTCGTGCTGGATGCGCTCAAGGTGCAGGATGTCGAGGGCGGCCACCGCGCGGTCGCCTCATACCGCATGGAGGAACGCATCGCTTCGGTGACGCAGCCGACCCTGGTGCTGCGGGCCGCGCGCGATCCGTTCGCCGCCGGGCATGCCGCGCAATGGCTGCAGTTGCTGCCCCAGGCGCGGATGGCGGACATCCCCGAAGGCATGGTGCCGCTGCCGGACCAGCTGCCCGACGAGTTCGCCCGCACGGTGCTCGAATTCCTGGACGCCCAGCCATGAGCGCGAACGGGGTTCATGGCTGGGGCGAACGGCCGCGCCCGCACGGCCCCCGGCAGCCCAGCCAGCAGCCGGCCTTGGCGTTTGCGTGCAGACCCGCGCTGGCGCTCGAGCAACCCACGCCGCGCGCCCTTGACGGCCGCGCCATGCCCGACGCCTGAGTCACACCGCCTTCATCAGGGAAATCCCCCAGCACAGAAACCCATGACTTTTCATATGTTCCAACATAAACTGTTCGGGCCGGAAGCAGCCCGTCCGTGCCTTGGAACCATCGACCTGCCGAGGAGCGCGCTTCGATGACGAACAGCAGCATGACCCGATACCGCGACGATCCCGCGGCCCTGCAGGCGCTGGTGCAGCCGGACCGCGTCCACCGCGACCTCTACATCAGCCCCGAGGTGTTCGCGCTGGAGCAGGAACACTTCTTCGCCAACACCTGGAACTACGTCGGCCACGACAGCCAGATTCCCCAGCCCGGCGACTTCCTCACCAATGACATCGGCGGCAGGCCGCTGATCGTCGTGCGGCACGACGACGGCAGCGTGCGCGTGCTGATGAACCGCTGCGCCCACAAGGGCTCGCGCCTGGTGAGCGCGCCCAGCGGCAACGCCGGCAAGTTCTTCCGCTGCCCCTACCACGCATGGGCTTTCAACACGGATGGCTCCATTCGCGCCATTCCCATGAAGAACGGCTACGAGGGCACCGCGCTCCACGAGACCGCGAGCGCGCAGGGGCTGGTGGCGGTGCGCAACGTGCGCGTCTGGCGCGGCTTCATCTTCGCGAAGATCAACGACGTGGGCCCCGGCTTCGAGGAGTACTTCGGCGACTCGCTCAGCTCCATCGACAACATGGCCGACCGCTCGCCCGAGGGCCAGTTGGAGATCGCCGGCGGCTGCCTGCGCTTCATGCACGACTGCAACTGGAAGATGTTCGTCGAGAACCTGAACGACACCATGCACCCCATGGTGGCGCACGAGTCCTCGGCGGGTACGGCCAAGCGCATGTGGTCCGACAAGCCGGCCGACGCACCCAAGCCCATGGCCATCGAGCAGTTCGTCCCCTTCATGTCGGACTACCGGTTCTTCGACGAGATGGGCGTGCGCGTGTTCGACAACGGCCACAGCTTCTCGGGCGTGAACTTCAGCATCCACAGCAAGTACTCGGGCCTGCCCGGCTACGAAGAATCCATGATCGCCGCCTACGGCGAAGAGCGCGCGCACCAGATCCTGGGCCTGACGCGCCACAACACCGTCTACTACCCCAACCTCACCATCAAGGGCGCGATCCAGGCCATCCGCGTGGTCAAGCCCATCGCGGTGGACAAGACGCTGATCGAGAGCTGGACCTTCCGGCTCAAGGGCGCGCCGCCCGAGCTGCTGCAGCGCACCACCACCTACAGCCGCCTGATCAACTCACCCTTTTCGGTGGTCGGCCACGACGACCTGCAGGCCTACAGGGGCATCCAGCTCGGGCTGCAGGCGAGCGGCAACGACTGGATCAGCCTGCACCGCAATTTCGACCCGTCCGAGATCGGCCAGGCCGACCACACCACCAACGGCCTGAGCGAGATTTCGATGCGCAACCAGTACCGCGCATGGGCCCGCGCGATGGCGCTCACCATGGGAGGCGCAGCATGAACGACGCCCCGAGCCGCCAGGAGCTGGCCGACTTCGTGGTGCACGAATGCCGCCTGCTCGACGCGCGCCGCTACGACGAATGGAACGCGCTGTTCACCGACGACGCGATCTACTGGGTGCCGCTGGTGCCCGAGCAGCCCGACGGCATCAACCACACCTCGCACCTGTACGAAGACAAGCTGCTGCGTGATCTGCGCATCGCGCGCTTCAAGAGCCCGCGCGCCTTCTCCCAGCAGCCGCCGAGCCGCTCGCACCACCTGCTGCAGATGCCCACCGTGGAGGAGTTCGACCCCGCCGCCAACCGCTATGTGCTGCGCACCGAGTTCCACTACACCGAGAGCCAGCTCGACACCCAGCAGATCTACGTCGGCACCTTCTGGCACCACCTCACGGTGCACGAGGGCGCCCTGCGCATGACGCACAAGCGCGTCAACCTGCTCAACCCCGACGCGGCGCTTCCGGCCGTGCAGCTGTTCATCTGAGGCCATGGGCACGGTCCACCACCTGTTCACCGCCACGGCTGCCCGCACGCCGCAGCGGCCCTTCCTGCTTGTCGAGGAGGTGACCGCCGGCGCCTACGGCATCCCCGCAGGCGAAGTGTCCTGGGGCGATGCGGCCGCAGAGGTCGAGCGGCTGCGCCACGTCTACGCGGCGGCCGGCTACGGCTGCGGCCATCGGGTCGGGCTGCTGCTGGAAAACCGGCCGGCCTTCCTGCTGCACTGGTTCGCGCTGAACGCCCTCGGCGCCAGCGTCGTGCCGATCAACGCCGAGATGCGCGCCGCCGAGCTCGAGTACCTGGTCGGCCACAGCGAGATCTGCCTGGCGGTCACGCTCCCGGAGCGCGCCGCCGAGCTGCGCGCGGCCGCCCTGGCCTGCGGCCAGGCGATGGGCTGCTGGGATGCGGCCGACATCGCCGCCGCGCTGCCGCCCGCGCCCACCGCGCCCCCCGAGAGCGGTCCCCCCGGCGCCGACACCGAATGCGCGCTGCTCTATACCTCCGGCACCACCGGCCGGCCCAAGGGCTGCCGACTGCACAACGACTACTTCCTGCGTGCCGGTGCGTGGTACGCCGGTCTCGACGGCGTCTGCTCGGTGCGGCCCGACGCGGAGCGGGTCATCACCCCGCTGCCGCTGAACCACGTCAACGCGATGGCGTTTTCCACCATGGTGGTGCTGACCGCCGGCGGCTGCCTGGTGCAGCTCGATCGCTTCCACCCCGGCAGCTGGTGGCGCAGCGTGCGCGAGAGCGGCGCGACCATCGTCCACTACCTGGGCGTCATGCCGGCCATGCTGCTGTCGGCGCCCGAGGACGAGGCCGACCGCCGGCACGCCGTGCGCTGGGGCTTCGGCGCCGGTGTCGATCGGCGCAACCACGCGCGCTTCGAGGAGCGTTTCGGCTTCCCGCTGGTCGAAGCCTGGGCCATGACCGAGACCGGCGCGGCCGCCTGCATCATGGCCAACCGCGAGCCGCGCCAGGTCGGCACCAGTTGCTTCGGGCGCCCAGAAAGCTTTGTGGAGACCCGGCTGGTCGATGAGGAAGGCGCCGACGTCCCCGCCGGCGTCCCGGGCGAGCTGCTGGTGCGCTCGGCCGGAGGCGACCCGCGGCGGCATTTCTTCCGCGGCTACCTCAAGGACGACGCCGCCACCGAAGAAGCCTGGGCCGGCGGCTGGTTCCACACCGGCGACATGGTCCGCCGCGACGACGCGGGGCACCTCTACTTCGTCGATCGCCGCAAGAACGTCATCCGCCGCAGCGGCGAGAACATCTCGGCCGTCGAGGTCGAGAGCGTACTGATGCAGCACCCCGCCGTGCGCAGCGCCGCGGTGGCGGCGACACCCGACGCCGTGCGCGGCGACGAGGTGCTGGCCTGCATCCTCACCCACGAGCGGGTGGCTCCGGCCGAGCGCGAGGCCCTGGCCGCCAGCATCGTCGCCCACGCGCTCGCGCAGCTCGCCTACTACAAGGCCCCCGGCTGGGTGGCATTCGTCGATGCCGTGCCGCTCACGCTCTCGCAGAAAATCCAGCGCGCCCAGTTGCGTGAACTGGCGCGCACGCTGCCGGGCCAGGACGGCTGCATCGACACGCGCGCCCTGAAGAAACGGCAGTCCCGATGACGCGGCGCATGTCCTACGACGGTGTCGCCGTCGCCGTGCCGGTCACGGTGCCGTACGTGCGCTACTCCACCCACGGCGCGCACTGGTTCATCGGCCGTGCACTCGAGGCCCTGGTCGCGTCGTCCGGGCTCGACAAGGCGCAGATCGACGGCCTGACGATCAGCAGCTTCTCGCTCGCGCCGGACACGGCCGTGGGCGTCACGCAGCACATGGGCGTGTCGCCGCGCTGGCTGGACCACATCCCCACCGGCGGCGCCTCGGGCGTGATGTCGCTGCGCCGGGCGGCGCGCGCGGTGCAGGCGGGCGACGCCGACATCGTCGCGTGCATCGGCGCGGACACCAACCACGTGGAGTCGTTCCGCCAGACGCTGGGCTCGTTCAGCCACTTCGCCCGCGACGCGAGCTATCCCTACGGCTCGGGCGGGCCGAACTCGATCTTCGCCATGATCATGGCCAACTACATGCGCACCTACGGCGCCACGCGCGAAGACTTCGGACGCATCGCCGTGGACCAGCGCACCAACGCGCTGCAGAACCCCAACGCGCTGTTCAAGAAACCGCTGACGCTCGACGAGTACATGTCCGCGCGGCCGATCTCCGATCCGGTGCACCTGTTCGACTGCGTAATGCCCTGCGCCGGCGCCGAGGCCTTCCTGGTGATGCGCGAGGAGCGCGCCCGCGAACTCGGCCTGGCCCACGTGCTGGTGCGTGGCGCGATCGAGCGGCACAACGCCTACGCCGACGATCCCATCATGGTGCGCGGCGGCTGGCGCATGGACCGCGATGAGCTCTACGCCCAGGCCGGCGCCCGACCGGAGGACGTCGATTTCATCCAGACCTACGACGACTATCCGGTGATCGTCATGATCCAGTTCGAGGACCTCGGCTTCTGCGAGAAGGGCGAGGGCCCCGCCTTCGTGCGCGCGCACCGCACCACCTTCGACGGCGACTTTCCCAACAACACCGGCGGCGGCCAGCTCTCCAGCGGCCAGGCCGGCGCCGCCGGCGGCTTCGTCGGCATGACCGAAGCCCTGCGCCAGCTCACGGGGCAGGCCGGCGCGCGCAGCGTGCGCGATGCCCGCCTGGGGCTGGTGACCGGCTTCGGCATGGTCACCTACGACCGCTGCCTGTGCACCGGCGCCGTGCTGCTCGGGAGCTCCCAATGACCATGCCGCTGATGAAGCCCAAGCGCAAGAACCCGGTGCTTCGCACGCGGCAGATGAACCTGCCGCCCTGGGCGCGGGGGCGGGTGGCGCTCGGCATGACAGCCGCCGCCGCCGAGGGGAGGCTGGAGCTGCAGGTGTGCGAGCAGTGCGGCGCCGTGCAGTACCCCCCGCGCGAGGCCTGCCACCGCTGCCTCTCCGCCGCGCTCAGGTGGCGCGCGCAGGCCGGCGGCGGCCAGCTGCTGGCCTCCACCACCCTGCACCACAGCAACGATCTCTTTTTCCGCGAACGCCTGCCCTGGCGCCTCGGGCTGGTGCAACTCGACGCCGGACCGTCGGTGATGGTGCACCTGCACGGCGAAGTGGGCGAGGCGCCCGCGCGGGTGCACGTGGGTGCGCGGCTGGACCGGGCCGGACAGGCCGTATTGATCGGGTTTCCCGAGACTGGGAGTGAACACATGGCAGACGACAGGATGCTGCGGGAGATGACCAGCGACCCGCGTTTTCGCAAGGTGCTCGTGACCGACGGCAAGAGCGCCGTCGGCCAGGCCCTGGTGCACGCGCTGGTGAAGGCCGGCGCCGAGATCGTGTGGGTCGGCCACGCCGAACCCTGGAAGAAGCTGCCCGGCTTCGAGGACATCTCGCAATACAAGGAAGTCACGCTCGTGCCGCTGGACCTCACCAATGGCCGCCAGGTCAGCGAGCTCGCGGGCGAGATCGGCGGCAAGGTGGACATCGTGATCAACAACGCCGAGATGCACCGCGCCTTCGGCATCTCGTCGCGGCGCGGCACCGACGTGGCGCGCGCCGAGATGGACATCAACTACTTCGGCCTGCTGCGCCTCGCGCAGGAGTTCGGGCCCGCGCTGCGCGCCCGCTCGGCCGACGGCATCGCGCATGCCGCCGCGTGGGTCAACCTGCTGTCCATCTACGCGCTGAGCAACTACCCGCCGCACGGCACCTTCTCGGCGTCCAAGGCGGCGGCCCTGTCCTTGGCACAGTGCTTGCGAGCCGAAATGCGGCCCACCGGCATCCGCGTCATCAACGTGTTCCCGGGGCCCATCGAGGACGAATGGAACCAGAACATGCCGCCGCCCAAGGTTGCGCCCGCCGCGCTGGCATCGGCCATCGTGAAGGCACTCAAGGAGGGCGTCGAGGATGTCTACCCAGGCGACGTCGCGCAGGAATGGCTGGAGCGCTGGCGCGACAACCCCAAGGTGCTCGAGCGCGAACTCGCCGCCGGAGGCAGCTGATGACGAACACGACAACGACCACGACCACGACCTCCCCCCTGCTCGCCGCCGTCGCGGGTGCACTTGCCGGCGGACGCATCCGCGTCGTCGATCTCACGCAGACGCTCACGCCCGACTTCCCGCAGATCGCGCTGCCGCCCGAGATGGGCCAGTGCTGGCCCTTCCGCATCGAGGAGGTCTCGGCCTACGACGAGCGCGGGCCGGGCTGGTACTGGAACAACTTTTCCTGCGGCGAGCACACGGGCACGCACTTCGACGCGCCGATCCACTGGATCTCCGGGCGCAACGTGCCGAACAACGCCGTCGACACGATCCCGGTGCAGCACTTCGTCGCGCCCGCCTTCGTCATCGACTGCTCGCAAGCCGCGCAGGCCGACCCCGACTACCTGCTGAGCGTCGCCGACATCGAACGCTTCGAGCAGCAGAACGGCCGCATCACCGCCGGCAGCTGGGTGCTGATGCGCACCGACTGGTCCAAGCGGACCGACCCCGCGGCTTACCAGAACTTCGACGAGACGGGGCAGCACACGCCGGGCCCCTCCACGGAGGCGGTCAAGTTCCTGGTCGATGAGCGGCAGGTGCTCGGCTTCGGCTCCGAGGCCATCGGCACCGATGCCGGCCAGGGCTTCCACCTGCGCCCGCCCTATCCCTGCCACTACTTCATGCACGGGGCGGGCCGCTACGGCCTGCAGTGCCTTGCCAACCTCGACCTGCTGCCGCCGACCGGTGCCCTGCTGATCTGCCCGCCGCTCAAGATCGAGAAGGGCAGCGGCAGCCCGCTGCGCGTGCTCGCGCTGGTGGAGGACGCGGCATGAGCACCGACACCAGCGCCCAGGGCGGCTCGCGCGTCGTCGCCGTCACCGGCGGCAGCGCCGGCATCGGCAAGGACATCTGCGAGAAGCTGCTGGCCGAGGGCTACGAGGTGGTTTCGCTCTCGCGCCGCGCGACCGACGTCGCGCATCCACGCCTGCACAGCATCGAGGTCGATCTCACCGACCGCGCAGCCACCGCCGAGGCGGCGCAGGAGCTGGTGCGCCGCTTCGAGGTCACGCATATCGTGCACAACGCCGGCGTGATCCGCCCGGCGCTGCTGCCCGAGGTGCAGCTGGACGACCTGCACGCGCTGGTCGATCTGCACCTGGGTGCGGCGATCCAGCTCGTGCAGGCGGCGCTACCCACCATGCGCGCGCGCCGCTTCGGCCGCATCGTGCTGCTGTCCTCGCGCGCGGCGCTCGGCGCGCAGACCCGCACCAGCTACTCGGCCACCAAGGCCGGCATGCTGGGCATGGCGCGCACCTGGGCGCTGGAACTGGCCGGCGACGGCATCACCGTCAACCTGGTGGCTCCCGGGCCGGTGCACTCCGAGATGTTCTACGACGTGATTCCGGCCGGGAGCGAACGCGAGCAGAAGCTCGCCGCCTCCATTCCGGTCGGCCGCATCGGCGAGCCGGGCGACGTGTCGCGCGCGGTGTCGTTCTTCCTTGCACCCGACGCCGGCTTCATCACCGGCCAGATGCTGTTCGTCTGCGGAGGCGCGAGCCTCGGCAGCATCGCCCTGTAGTCCCGCACTCGTAACCACCTGGAGACCACGCGTGAAAGCCCTGAAGAAGATCGCCACCGCCATCGTCGGCACCGGACTGGCCCTCGGCACCCTGGCCGCCGACCTGAAGGTCGGCTTCATCACCTCCCTGTCGGGGCCGGTGTCCTCGCTGGGCATCCCCTACGCCAAGGGCATCCAGGCGGCCGTGGCGCACATGCCGCAAGTCGCCGGGCGCAAGGTCGAGCTGATCCAGCTCGACGACGCCTCCGACCCCTCCACCTCGGCGCGCAACGCCCGCAAGCTGATCGACGAAGACAAGGTCGACATCCTCATCGGCACCGCCGGCTCGCCCGGGGCGCTGGCGATCGCCGCGGTGGCGCGCGAGACCCGCACGCCCCTGATCTCCATCGCCAACGCCAACCTGCCCGGAGAGGAAGGCGCGTGGATGGTCACGCTGCCGCAGCCGGCCCCGCTGATGATCAGTGCGGTGGTCGAGCGCATGAAGCAGCAGGGCGTCAAGAGCGTCGGCTACATCGGGTTTTCCGACGCCTGGGGTGACCTGGTGTACGACTCGCTGCAGCAGGCCGCCGGTGCGGCGGGCATCAAGGTGCTGACCAACGAGCGCTTCGCGCGCGCCGACAGCTCGGTGACCGGCCAGGTGCTCAAGATCGTGGCCGCCCGCCCGGACGCGGTGATCACCGGCACCTCGGGCACGCCCGGCGCCCTGCCCTACCGGGCGCTCGCCGAACGCGGCTTCAAGGGGCCGATCTACGGCACGCATGCCCTCATCAACCCCGACTTCGTGCGCGTGGGCGGCGCGTCGGTCGAGGGCCTGCTGGCGCCTACCGGCCCGGTGATCGTCGCCGAGCAGCTGCCGCAGACGAACCCGATCCGCAAGGTCTCGATGGACTTCCGCGACGCCTACCAGAAGGTGCACGGCGCGCCGCCCACCGATGCCTTCTCGGCCTATTCCTTCGATGCCTGGCTGCTGTTCGCCGACGCCGCCAAGCGCGCAGCCGCCAAGGCCGAGCCCGGCACGCCGCAGTTCCGCGTGGCGCTGCGCGACGCGATGGTGAACACCAAGGAGCTGGTGGGCACGCACGGCGTCTACAACTTCAAGCCCGACAACCGCTACGGCTCCGACGAGCGCTCCCGCGTCATCGTCAAGCTGGAAAAAGGCCAGTGGAAGCTGGTGCCCTGAAGCACTGCAGGCCCGCGCCTTCGGGGGCGGGCCGCACTGCGCCGAGCGCTCCATGAACCGCAAGGACGTCCTCGCCCTGGTGCAGCCCGATCGCGTGCACCGCGCCCTGTACCTGAGCCAGGAGCTGTTCGAGCTCGAGCAGCACACCTTCTTCGCCCGCACCTGGAACTTCGTCGGACACGCGAGCCAGATTCCGCAGCCGGGTGACTACGTCGCGGTGCAGATCGCGGGCCAGCCGCTGCTGATGGTGCGCCAGCCCGACGGCGGCATCCGCGTGCTGTACAACCGCTGCGCCCACAAGGGCATGCCGCTGGTGACCGACGGGCAGGGGCGGGCCGAGCGCCTGCTCCGCTGCCCCTACCACGCCTGGACCTACCGGCTCGACGGCTCGCTGCTGGCGACGCCGCTGCGCGCCGGCTACGAAGGCAGCGCGTTGCAGTCGAGCGAGGCCGCGCAGGGCATGGGCGCGGTCGCCCACGTGGAGGTCTACCGCGATTTCGTGTTCGCGCGCCTGAGCGACAGCGGCCCCGATTTCCACGCCTATTTCGGCGAGGTGCTCGCCGCCATCGACAACCTGGCCGACCGCTCGCCGGTGGGACGGCTGCGCGTGGAGGGCGGCATCCTGCGCAACGTCATCCACTGCAACTGGAAGATGTACCTGGAGAACATCAACGACACCGTGCACCCGCTGTCCGCGCACGAGTCGGCCACGCAGGCCGCGCGCCGCCTCTGGCAGGACCAGCCGGAGGACGCGCCCAAGCCGATGGCCATGGAGCAGATCCTGCCCTTCGGCGCCGGCTACGACTTCTTCGACCGCATGGGCGGGCGCATCTACCCGCACGGGCACAGCATGCTGGGGGTGAACTTCAGCATCCACTCGGGCTACGCGCAGGTGCCTGAGTACGAGGCCGCGATGCAGGCGGCGCACGGGGCGGAGCGCGCCGCCGAGATCCTGCAGCGCTCGCCCCAGAACTCGGTGTGCTTCCCGAGCCTGGCCGTCAAGGGCTCGCCGCAGGCCATCCGGGTGATCCGCCCCCTGGCCGCCGACCGCACGCTGGTGGAGGCCTGGAGCCTGCGCGCCGAGGGTGCACCCGAATTGCTCTTCGAGCGCGCCATGACCTACAACCGGCTGGTGTTCTCCCCGATGTCGATGGTCGCGCACGACGACGTGCATCTCTTCGAGTCCATGCAGCAGGGCCTGCGTGCGGGGCCGAACGACTGGGTGAGCCTGCACCGCGACCACCGCCCCGGCGCGGACGAGACCGGTGTGCGCGAGGTGAACGGCACCAGCGAAGCGCTGATGCGCAACCAGTTTCGCGCCTGGGCCGAGGTGATGGCCGACGCCCTGCCGCCCGATGCCCCGGGAGAGCCCGCATGAGCCCGCAGGAGCTGGTGCTGCAGGAGGCGCGGCTGCTCGACGAGCAGCGCTGGGACGAATGGCTCGCCCTCTTCAGCGAGGACGCCCGCTACTGGGTGCCGCTGCAGGGAGCGGCGCAGGCCGAGGGCGCTGCCCACAACGCGCTGGCCGACGAAGACCGCCTGCTGCTGAGCCTGCGCATCGAGCGGCTCAAGAGCCCGCGCGCGCACTCGGAGCACCCGCGCAGCCGCTGCCAGCACGTGCTGCAGGCGCCGCAGTGCACGGGCGAAGGCGCGACGCATTGCGAGCTGCGCACGCCCTTCCTCTACATCGAGTCCCGCGGCGAGCGCCAGCTCCTGCTCGCGGGCACGGCCACCCACCGGCTGGTGCGGGTGGACGACGCATGGCGCATCCGACTCAAGCGGGTCGACCTTCTGGACGCGGACAAGCCCCTGCCCGCGATCCAGCTCTTTCCTTGAGCAACACACACGACAGGAGACACACCGATGCATGCCCTCACCCGACGCACCGCCCTCGGCGCCAGCCTCGCGCTCGCCCTCACCGCGGGCGCCTCCGCGGCGGCCGCGGCCGACCTCAAGGTAGGCCTGAGCGTTTCGCTCTCCGGGCCCAATTCCTCGCTCGGTGTGCCCTACGCCAAGGGCATGCAGGCGGCCATCGCCTACAAGCCGGAGATCAAGGGGCACAAGGTGCAGCTGATCGTGCTGGACGACGCGTCCGACCCCACCACCGCGGGGCGCAATGCACGCAAGCTGATCGAGGAAGACAAGGTCGATGTGATCATGGGCACCTCGGGCGTGCCGGCCGCCATCGCCATGGCGCAGGTGGCGCGCGAAACCAGGACACCCATGATCGGGCTGACGCCCATCTCGCTGCAGGGGCCGGACCTCGAGTGGACCGTGACCGTCGCCCAGCCCACGCAGCTCATGGTGGACGCGGTGGTCGAGCGCATGAAGAAGGCCGGCCACAAGACGGTGGCCTACATCGGCTTTTCCGACGCCTGGGGCGACCTGGTCTACAACGCCCTCATGAAGGCCACGGAGCCCGCCGGCATCAAGGTCGTCACCAACGAGCGCTATGCCCGCGGCGACGCCTCCGTCACCGGCCAGGTCCTCAAGATCGTCGCGGCGCGCCCCGACGCGGTGATGACCGGCGGCGCCGGCACCCCCGGTGCGCTGCCCTACCTCGCACTCAGCGAGCGTGGCTTCAAGGGCCCGGTCTACGGCCAGCACGGCCTCATCAACGCCGACTTCGTGCGGGTCGGCGGCGCCGCGGCCTCGGGCACCCAGGTGCCCACCGGGCCGGTGATCGTGGCCGAGCAGCTGCCCGACAACTACCCCACCAAGAAAGCGGCGCTGGACTTCCGCAACGTGTTCCAGAAGGTGAACAACGCACCGACCACCGACGCGTTCTCGGCCTATTCCTTCGACGGCTACCTGGTGTTCGCCGACGCAGCGGCCCGCGCCCTGTCGGCCAGCAAGGCCGAACCCGGCACACCCGAGTTCCGCGTGGCGCTGCGCGACGCGATCATGCAGACCAAAGAAGTGGTGGGCAGCCACGGCGTCTACAACTTCAAGCCCGGCGCGCTGTACGGCGTGGACGAACGGGCACGCGTGATCGTGCGCCTGGACAAGGGCCAGTGGAAGCTGGTGCCCTGAGGTGAAGGTGCGCACCCGCTGCGCCTGCGGCGCCGTCATGCCGCGGGTGCGCCACCAGCGTCCGCGAAGGGCCCCTCGCGCAGCGGCCCGCGCGCTCCTGCGCTACGCCCCGAGGGGCCGGCGATCCGCATTTCCGTGGAGTCTTGAATGAGTTGGGACGTTGCATTGATCCTGGGTATCGATGGTCTGGCGAACGGGGCCGTGTACCTGCTCGCCGGCCTGGGCCTGGTTCTCATCTTTTCCGTCACCCGGGTGGTGTTCGTCCCCTTCGGCGACGTGGCGGCCTTCGCCGCGCTCAGCCTGGCGGCGTTCGAGACCGGCCGCCAGCCCGCCACCATCGGCATGGTGCTCACGCTCGCGGCGCTCGCGGTGGTGGTGGAAGTCGCCTCGCTGCTGCGCCGGGGCGAGGCCGCCCGCATCCCGCGCGCCATCCTCGGCTGGGGGGTGCTGCCCGCCCTGCCCTGCGCGTTGGCCTGGCTGGTGGGCGGGCGCGAGCTGCCGCACGCGGTGTTCATCGTCACGGCCATCCTGCTGGTCGTGCCCATCACGCCGCTGGTCGCCCGCGTGGCCCTGCAGCCCATCGCGGACGCGTCGGTGCTGGTGCTGCTGATCGTCTCGCTCGCGCTGCACTTCCTGCTGTCCGGGCTGGGCCTGCTGTTCTTCGGACCGGAGGGCTCGCGCACCGCGCCGCTCGCAGACGGCGCGCTGGACCTGGGCAACGGCTTCAGCGTCAGCGGCCAGGTGCTGCTGATGCTCGCGGCCGCCGTGGTCCTGAGCGCGATGTTCTTCCTGGCCTTCGAGCGCACCGTCGTCGGCAAGGCGCTGCGCGCCACGGCGGTGAACCGCGTCGGCGCCCGCCTGGTCGGCATCCGCCCGGCCCGCACGGCGCTGCTCGCCTACACCTTCGCCTCGCTGCTGGCCGGCCTCATCGGCGTGCTGGTGGCACCGGTGATGACCATGTACTACGACTCCGGCTTCCTGATCGGGCTGAAGGCTTTCGTGGCCGCCATCATCGGCGGGCTCGTGAGCTACCCGCTCACGGCCATCGGCGCACTCGCCGTCGGGGTGGTGGAGAGCTTCGGCTCCTTCTGGAGCGGCGCCCTGAAAGACGTGATCGTGTTCAGCCTGCTGATCCCGGTCCTCATGCTGCGCTCGGCGATGGCGCGGCACCACGAAGAAGAAGCCGAGGAGATCGACCAATGAGGCAGCGCACGCGATTCGTGCTGGTCGCCGTCGCCGTGGCGGCGCTGGCGATGGCCCCGGCGGTGCTCGGGAACTTCGGCGTGAGCCTGCTCAACGACATCGGGATCGGCGCGCTCGTGGCGCTGGGGCTGGTGCTGCTCACGGGCGTCGGCGGCACCACCTCCTTCGGGCAGGCCGCCTTCGTCGGCATCGCCGCCTACGCGACCGCCTGGCTGTCCACCGCGCAGGGTGTCTCCCCCTGGCTGGGGCTGCCGTTCGCATTGCTGCTCACCGGCGGGGCCGCGCTGGTGATCGGCCTGCTGACCCTGCGGCTCGGCGGCCACTTCCTGTCGCTGTCGACCATCGCCTGGGGCCTGTCCATCGCGCTGCTGTTCGGAAACATGGAGTTCCTCGGCAGGCACACCGGCATCTCGAACGTTCCGGCGCTGACGATCGGCGAAGTGTCGCTGGTCGATCGGCGCGCGATGTACTACCTGATCTGGAGCATCGTCGCGCTGGCCTGCTGGTTCAGCTACAACGTGCTGCAGTCGCGCACCGGGCGCGCCATCCGCAGCCTGCGCGGCGGCAGCGTGCTGCTGGCCAGTGTCGGCGCAGATGCGTTCAAGGTGCGGCTGGGGCTGTTCGTGCTGGCCGCCGTGCTGGCGGGCCTGGCCGGCTGGCTCTATGCGCACACCAACCGCTTCGTGAGTCCTTCGCCCTTCGACGTGCGCGCGAGCATCGAGTACCTGCTCATGGCGGTGGCGGGCGGGCTGGGCCACATCGCGGGCGCCATCGTCGGCTCGGCCGTGGTTCTGGTGCTCAAGAACCTGCTGCAGGACGTGCTGCCGCTGCTCGGGCAGCGCGGCGGCCAGCTCGAAGCCATCGCGTTCGCGGTGCTGTTCATCCTGCTGCTGCACTTCGCGCGCAGCGGCATCATGGGACTGCTCACGCGGCTCACCCGCCGCTACCTTCCCCAGGCGGCCGCGCCCGCCCCACGGCAGGCGGCGCCGCTGCCCAGGCGCACGCTGCCCACGTCCGGCGAGCCGCTGCTGTCGGTGCGCCATGCGGTCAAGCGTTTCGGCGGCCTGATCGCGGTCAACGACGTGAGCTTCGACGTGCGTGTCGGCGAGATCGTCGGCCTGATCGGCCCCAACGGCGCCGGCAAATCGACCATGTTCAACCTGCTCACGGGCGCGGCCGCGATGAGCGGCGGCCAGGTGGAGTTCCTGGGCCGCGACATCAGCGGCCTGCCCCAGCGCGTGATCGCCAAGCTCGGCATGGCACGCACCTTCCAGCACGTGAAGCTGCGCCCGCACATGAGCCTGCTGGACAACGTGGCCCTGGGCGCGCACGGCCGCACCCGCGCGGGCATGATGGCCGCGGGCCTGCGCCTCGACCGGCGCGAGGAAGCGCAGATCCTCGCCGAAGCCTGGCGCGAGCTCGACCGCATCGGGCTGGCAGACCGGGCGCACGAGCTGGCCGGAAGCCTGCCCCTGGGCACGCAGCGCCTGCTCGAGATCGCGCGGGCACTGGCTGCCGACCCGGTCCTGCTGGTGCTCGACGAGCCGGCCGCCGGACTGCGGCGCAAGGAGAAGCACGAACTCGCCGCCTTGCTGCGCAAGCTGCGCACGGAGGGCGTCACCATCCTCATCGTCGAGCACGACATGGATTTCGTCATGAAGCTGGTCGATCGCCTGGTCGTCATGAATTTCGGCTCCAAGCTGACCGAAGGCGTTCCGGCCGCCGTGCGCGCCGACCCCCTGGTGCAATCGGCCTACCTGGGCAGCGCGGCGCCAGTCCCTGCGGCGCCGGCGAGTTCACCGCCCGAGGCGCTGACCGAGGGAGGACGCTGATGCAACACGCGATGCTCGAGATCGACGACCTGCACGTCGCCTACGGACAGGTCGAGGCGGTGCGCGGCGTCACGCTGGGCCTGCAGGCCGGCCAGATCGTCACCGTGATCGGCCCCAACGGCGCGGGCAAGACCACGCTGCTGGCGGCGGCCATGGGCCTGCTGCCCTCGCGCGGCACGCTGCGCTTCGAAGGCGAGGACCTGCATGGCCTGGACGTCGAGGCGCGGGTCGAGCGCGGCCTGTGCCTGGTGCCGGAAAAGCGCGAGCTGTTCGGCGAGCTCACGGTGCTGGACAACCTGATGCTGGGTGCCTACGCGCGCCGGCTCGGCGGCGCGGCGCTGCGCGGGCGGCTCGACTTCGTGTTCGACCGCTTCCCGCGCCTGGGCGAGCGCCGCAAGCAGCGCGCCGACACACTCTCGGGCGGCGAGCGCCAGATGCTCGCGCTGGGCCGGGCGCTCATGTCCTCGCCCCGGCTGCTGATGCTCGACGAGCCCAGCCTCGGCCTGGCGCCGTTGATCGTGCAGGAGATCCTCACCATCGTGCGCGGCCTGCGCGGCGAGGGCGTCTCCATCCTGCTGGTGGAACAGAACGCCCGCGCCGCACTGGACAGCTCGGACCACGGCTACGTGCTCGAGACCGGCGAGGTGGCCCTCAGTGGCGCATCGGCCGAACTCGCCGGCGACGCCCGTGTGCAGGCCACCTACCTCGGCGGAGGCTCGGGCGATGAGGACTGAGTGGCTGCTGCCTGCGGCCGAGCGCACGCTGCCGGCCCTGCTGCGACGGCAGGCCGAGCGCTTCGGCGAGCGGCCGCTGCTGTCGATCGGCGGCGTGCACTGGACGCACCGCGACGCCGCCACGGCCGCCGCGAGGCGCGCCGGCACGCTGCGGGCGGCGGGCATCGACCGCGGCGACCGGGTGGCGATCCTCTGCGGCAACCGCGTCGAGTTCCTGGAAACGGTGCTGGCCTGCGGCTGGATCGGGGCGGTAGCGGTGCCGATCAACAGCGCGGCCATGGGCCCGCAGATCGCGTACCTCCTCTCCGACAGCGGCGCGCGCCTGCTGGTGATCGAAGCGGCCTTCGTCGAGCGGCTGCAACTGGCGGACCTGGGCCGCTGTGCGCTGCAGCAGGCCTGGGTGGTCGGCGACATTCCGCAAGACGGCGCAGCCGCACCGGCACTCGATCTTCGGCCCTGGCCGGTGGCGGCCGAGGCCGTCGATGCCGAGCCGATGCAGCCGGGCGATCCGCTCGCCATCCTCTACACCTCCGGCACCACCGGCCCGTCCAAGGGCGTGGTCTGCCCGCACGCGCAGTACACCTGGTGGGGCGTGCAAACAGCCGATGTGCTGCAGCTCACCAAGCAGGACGTGCTGTGCACCAGCCTGCCGCTGTTCCACATCAACGCGCTCAACACTTTCGCGCAGGCCAGCGTGGTGGGCTGCCGCGCCGTCTTCCTCGAGCGCTTCTCCGCCTCGAGCTTCTGGCCGGCCATGCGCGCGCACGATGCCACCGTGGTGTACCTGCTCGGTGCGATGGTGCCCATCCTGCTCGCGCAGCCGCCCGGGCCCCAGGAGCGCGAGCACCAGGTACGCCTTGGCCTCGGACCGGGTGTGCCCGAAGCTGCAGGCGCGGCCTTTCGCGAGCGCTGCGGCGTGCTGCTGCTGGAGGGCTACGGCTCCACCGAAACCAACTTCGTCATCGCCACCGCGCCCGACTCGCCGCGGCGCGGCGTGATGGGCTGGCTGCGGCCGGGCTTCGAGGCGCAGGTGGTGGACGAGTGGGACAACCCGCTTGCCGACGGCACCGCCGGTGAACTCGTGCTGCGCGCCGACGAGCCGTTCGCGTTCGCAAGCGGCTATTTCGGCAAGCCCGACAAGACGGTGGAGGCCTGGCGCAATCTGTGGTTCCACACGGGCGACCGGGTGGTGCGCGATGCCGATGGCGCATTCCGCTTCATCGACCGCATCAAGGATGCGATCCGACGGCGCGGCGAGAACATCTCCTCCTGGGAGGTCGAGCAGGTGCTCATGTCGCATCCGGCGGTGGCGGCGGTCGCGGTCTTCCCGGTGCCGTCCGAGCTGGCCGAGGACGAGGTCATGGCCGCCGTCACCCTGCGCGAGGGTGCCTCGGTCGATGCAATCACGCTGGCGCAGTTCTGTTCTGCGCGCCTGCCGCGCTACGCCCTGCCCCGCTACATCGACTTCGTGGCCGACCTGCCCCGCACCGAAAACGGCAAGGTGCAGAAATACAAGCTGCGCGAGCGCGGTGTGCCACCCGGGTGCTGGGACGCCGCTGCGGCGCGCGGCAACGCGGCGCCCGCCGTCCCGGGGCGCGCGACATGAGCGTCGGAGATACGGACGCGACCGGCGCGACCGTCGAGGGCACACGCGCAGCGCCGCTGTGCCGCTTCACCACGCAGCGGCGCATCCGCTTTTCGGACTGCGATCCGGCGGGCATCGTCTTCTATCCCCAGTATTTCGTGCTGTTCAACGGCGTCGTGGAAGACTGGGTGGACGCGATGGGCGTGGGATTCAGCAACCTGGTCGGTTGCCGGCGCATCGGCCTGCCGACGGTGCGCCTGGAGGCCGATTTCACCGCCATCAGCCGCTTCGGCGATGAGGTGTCGATGACGCTCGAGGTGGTGCGTCTGGGGCAGCGCTCCATCACGCTGGAACTGCGCTGCGACGCCGCGGCCACCGGCGAGGCGCGCATGTCCATGCGCCAGGTGATCGTGGCGACCTCGCTGGACACGCACCGCGCGGTCGATCTTCCCGCGGACCTGCGGCGGGGCATCGAGTCCTTCGGGGCCGGCTGACGACGAGCGCGGCGGCCCTCTGCGGCCCGCGCTGCGCGGTACCCTCGCCGGCGCCCCTTCCGTCACAATCGAGCGCCCACTTTCCCCTGGCCGATGGCCGCTTCCGGAGCATCCATGCAAGGCGACCCCCAAGTCATCCAGCAGCTGCAAGCCCAGCTGCGCAACGAACTCACCGCCACCAACCAGTACTTCCTGCACTACCGGATCCTCAAGCACTGGGGCTTCGGTCGGCTGGCGAAGAAGGAGTACGAAGAGTCGATCGGCGAGATGAAGCACGCCGACAAGCTGATGGAGCGCATCCTGATGCTCGGCGGCCTGCCCAACCTGCAGGACCTGGGCAAGCTGATGATCGGCGAGGACGTGCCCGAGCTGCTCGACTGCGACCTGCGCAGCGAGCGCGGTGCCCAGGCCACGCTCAAGGAAGGCATCGCGCAGTGCGAGCTGGCGCGCGACTACGTCTCGCGCGACCTGCTGGAGTACATCCTCAAGGACACCGAAGAGCACATCGACTACCTCGAGACGCAGATCGATGTGCTCGGCAAGATCGGCCTGCAGAACTATTTGCAGTCCATTTCCGACCCGCCGGAGCACTGAGCGTCGTCGCGCCGCCGCCACGCCGGTGGAAGCGGAGGAACGCATGCGAATGCGACTAATTCGCATTCTGATGTAACATCGCGGCCGACACCCAAGCGCGGCCAGCCATGCCCCGCGGCGCCTGCCGCGCACCAGCCAGCCTCATCGACAACCCGACCCCGCCTGGGGTCGCCCCGGAGGCTGAATTGGCATCTGCATCTTTTTCCCGACCTGGATTTCCTGAACACGCGCTGCTGCCGCTGGGCGCGCTGCTGCTCGCCGCCTCGACCGGCGCCCTGGCGCAGCAAGGCGGTACGGCCGCCTCTACCGCCGGAACCCTCTCGACCGTCACGGTGCGCGAGCAGGCTGACGCTCCGCAGACCAAGAACGACCTGCGCGTGCGACGCACGCAGATCGGCAAGGGCACGCAGGAGCTGCGCGACATTCCGCAGTCCGTCACCGTACAGACCGAGCGGCTGATGGACGACCGCAATCTCGACGACTTCCGCGAGGTGCTTCGCACCACTGCCGGCGTGACCTTCCAGGCCGGCGAGACCGGCGAGGAAGACGTGCGCCTGCGCGGCTTCTCGCTCGGCCAGGCCGGCGACATCTACACGGACGGCCTGCGCGACGGCGCGCTGTACGAGCGCGACACCTTCAACAACGACCGCATCGAAGTGCTCAAAGGGTCGGCGTCCATGCTGTTCGGCAAGGGCTCCACGGGCGGCGTGGTGAACCAGGTGAGCAAGCAGCCGTTCCAGATGACCCAGCACGAGGTGGACACCACCCTGGGCACCGGCGACTTCCTCCGCCTGACCGGCGACTTCAACTGGCGCACCGGAGAGGACGCGGCCTTCCGCCTGAACGCCCTGGTGCACGACGCCGACAACTGGGGCGCGAGCCAGCGAAAGCTCGGCATCGCCCCCACCTACCGCTGGGGCATCGGCACGCGCAACGAGTTCTCGGTGGGCCTGTACCACCTCGACGTGCAGGGCACGCCGCTCTACAACCACCCCTGGTTCGTCGAGAACGGCGAGGCTGTCCTGGCCCTGCCGGCGCGCAACTACTACGGCCTGGCCGACGACCGGCTGGACACCAGCGCGACCTACGCCACGCTGTCGCACGTCTACCGCTTCGACCACCAGGGCGAGCTGCGCACGCGCCTGCGCCACGGTCGCTTCGAGCGCGACCTGCTCGCCAGCGTCATCCGTTTCGCACCCGGCACCACGCGCGACAGCGTGAGCGACGCCACCCGGCTGGTGCGCGCTCCGAAGGCGCGCACCGGCAAGAGCGACCTGACCCAGCTCGCGAGCGACTATTCGGGCCGCTTCGGCGCGCACGACGTGCTCGCCGGCGTGGACCTGTACCAGGAAGACGCCCGGCGCAACAACAACTTCACCACCGGCCTGGCGGCCTCGCCCGCGACCACCGTCGGCACGCCCGACGACGGCGCCGTGCGTCCCGACACCCGCGGGCCCGTACCCTTCAACACCTTCGACGCCCGCAACATCGGCCTGTACGTGCAGGACACGTATGCGGTGACGCCTACGGTCAAGCTGCTCGGCGGCCTGCGCTTCGACCGCTTCAGCGCCTCCTATCGCGATGCTGGCGGCACCCTCACGGGCGAGCGCACCGACAACCTCTGGAGCCCACGCGTCGGCGTGATCTGGCAGCCCAGCGAGACCTCGTCGTACTACGTGTCCTACGGCACCTCGTACAACACCTCGGGCGACGCCTACCAGTTCGCCGTCAACTTCAATGCCGGCCAGCAGCGCAGCGCCAACACGCCTCCCGAGAAGAGCCGCAACCTCGAGGTGGGCGGCAAGTGGGAGCTGTTCGACCGGCGGGCACTGTTCGGGGTGGCTGCCTTCTACAGCGAGAAATACAACGAGCGCAACACCGACCCGGACACCGCCGCACTGCAGGAGCTGCTCTCCGGCAAGCGCCACGCCGCAGGCTTGGAGTTCAACCTTGCCGGGCGCGTCACGCCCAAGTGGGACGTGTTCTTCAACCACACCTGGATCCCCGAAGCGGAGATCGATGAGAGCAACGTGCAGCTCAACGCCGCAGGCACCGGCGCCCAGGTGGAAGGCGACCGTCCCGGCCTCACGCCGCGCCACAGCGGGAGCGTCTGGAGCACCTACCGGGTCCTGCCGAAACTGCGCGTCGGCGCCGGCCTCACGTACCGCAGCGCCCAGAATCCCGAAGGAGCCCGCCACGTGCGCGCCGACAGCTTCGTCACCGCCGACGCCATGGCCGAGTACACCTTCAGCGAAACCTGGTCCGCCAAGCTCAACGTCACCAACGTGACGGACAAGCTGTACGCCGATGCGCTGTATCGGGGCTTCTATGCGCCAGGCGCGCCGCGTCGGGTGGAACTGAGCGTCAGGACCTCGTTCTAATCGCCCGCATGCTGCTGCACCTGACGAACATCCTGAGTGCCGACGAACTCACCAGGGCGCGCGCGCTCCTGCTGGATGCGAACGCGCCGTGGATCGACGGGCGCAGCAGCGCAGGCGACCAGGCGCTCGCGCGCAAGAACAACCAGCAGCTCGCCCAGGACAGCGACGCGTCGCGGCAACTGCAGGCGCTGGTGCTCGCCGCACTCGGGCGCGACCCCCTCTTCTTTTCCGCCGCGCTGCCGCGGCGGATCTTCAATCCGCTTTTCAACCGCTACACCGGCGGCACGAACCACTACGGCGCGCACATCGACAACGCCGTGGTCCACTCGCGCCAGCCCGACCAGTGGGTGCGCACCGACCTCTCCTGCACGCTGTTCCTCAGCGACCCGCAGGACTACGACGGCGGCGAGCTGGTGGTGCACGCGCCGCAGGGCGAGCGCGCGATCAAGCTGCCGGCCGGCCATGCGGTGCTCTATTCCGGCACCACGCTGCACGAGGTGCGGCCGGTCACGCGCGGCGCCCGGCTGGCGAGCTTCTTCTGGATCGAAAGCATGGTGCGAAGCGGCGAGCAGCGCCAGCTGCTGTTCGAGATGGACATGGCGCTTCTGAAGCTGCGCCAGCGCGCAGGCGCCGCCGGCGATGCAGGCGACACAGGCACCGACGCCGCCGTGGTGCAGCTCACCGGCACCTACCACAACCTGCTGCGGATGTGGGCCGCGACATGATCCGCCCCGCCCTGGAGCCGCTGCCGCCCGACGTCCGGTCGGCCGCCGACTACGAGGCGCACGCGCGGCGGCGGCTCGATCCGAACGCGTGGGCCTATTTCAGCGCCCTCGCCGGCGACGGCAGCGCCGCGCGGCGCAACCGCGCGGCCTGGGATGCGCTCGGGCTGCTGCCGCGCGTGCTGCGATCGACCGCCGCCACGGACACCTCCCAGATCCTGCTGGGCCGCCCCTTGCCCTGGCCGCTGCTGGTCGCGCCTATGGCGCTGCAGCGCCTGGCCCACCCCGACGGCGAAATCGGCATGGCCTTCGCCGCCGCGGCGCAGCGAGCCGGCATGGTGGTCGGCAGCCAGGCGAGCGTGCTGCTGGAGTCCGTGGCCGCCGCCGCGCAGGCCGACGCGGGCCGCGGGCCCCTGTGGTTCCAGCTGTACTTCCTGCACGATCGCGGCGCCACCCTGGAGCTGGTGCAGCGCGCCGAGGCCGCGGGTTATGACGCTGTGGTCCTGACAGTCGATGCGCAGGTGCGGGCCTCCCGCCCGGGCTATCGCCTGCCGCCGGGGATCGGCACCGTGAACCTGCCTGCCGACCCGGCGCCCGCGGCCTCGCTTGCCGAACTGCTGTCGCGCGCCCCCGGCTGGGAAGACGTCGCGTGGCTGCAGGCCCGCACCCGGCTGCCGCTGCTGCTCAAAGGGGTGCTGCACCCCGACGACGCACGCCAGGCGGCGCGCCTGCAACTGCCGGGCCTGATCGTGTCCAACCACGGCGGGCGCACCCTCGATGCCGCCGCGCCGACCGCCCAGGCGCTGCCCCGCATCGCCGATGCGGTGGGAGGCGCGGTGGCGCTGCTGGTGGACGGCGGCATCTCCAGTGGCAGCGACATCGCCCGGGCCCTCGCGCTCGGCGCACGCGCCGTGCTGGTCGGGCGGCCGCTGCTGTGGGCTCTCGCCACCGCCGGAGCGGCCGGCGCGGCGCATGCCCTGGCCCTGCTGCGCGACGAACTGCTGCTGACGGCCGCGCAGTGCGGCGCGCGCACGCTGGCCGACCTCGACCGCTCCATCCTGCTGCTCGACTGATTTTGTTGATTTGCGTGATTGCAAATGCGACCGATTCGCATTTATACTGCAGCCATCGATTCGGCCCTGCACTGCCACTCCGCTGTCACCACCATGATCGTCTGCGTCTGCCACCGCGTCTCCGACCGCGAAATCGCCCGCCACGTCCACGCCGGCATGGATTTCAGCGACATCCAGCTCGAGCTGGGTGTGGCCACCCAGTGCGGCCAATGCGAATCGTGTGCGCGCGAAGTGGTCGCGCAGTGCTGCTCCAACCATCCTGTGGCCGCCCTCCGGCCGACCGACCAGCCTGTGCAGCGCCCGGTATGGATTTCCTCCACGGCTTCGGCCTGAGCCTGGTGCTGATCCTCGGCGGCGCCTGGTGGGCGCTGCGCGACTGAGCTCGCCATCGCCTTTTCCTTCGGCCACACTCCGACTTGTCCACTCCCGTCCAGAACGCCGTGCCCGCCTCGCAGCGCAACATCGCCATCGCCGGCGGCGTCGTCCTGCTGCATGCCGCAGCCCTGTGGGCCCTGCAGAACGGCCTGGTGCAGCGCACTCCTGAGGTGGTCGAACCGGTGGTGGTGATGATCAGCGAGATCATCACGCCCGCCCCGCCGCCCCCGCCTCCTGCGCCTCCTGCGCCTCCTGCTCCTCCCGCCCCCGCGCCTGCGCCGGCCCCACCTCCCCCGGTCCCCGCGCCGCCGCCGCCCGCCCCCCCACCACCGCCGGCGCCCACGCCCCCGCGTCCGCAGCCGCGGGTGCGGCCGCCGGCACCACGCCCCACACCTGCACCCGCGCCACGCGCGCCGCAGGCACCGATCGTGCCACCCGCGCCGGTCGCCGCGCCTGCGCCCGCCCCGGTCGCAGCGCCTGCCCCGACGCCCCTGCCGCCCGCTCCGGCGCCAGCGCCGGCCGCACCCCCGGTGGCAACGCCTCCCGCACCCGCACCCGCGCCACCGGCCCCGCCGCGCATCGAGCTCCCCTCCACCACCGCCGACTACCTGCGCAACCCGCCGCCCGAGTACCCGCGCGCCAGCAAGCGCCTGGGCGAACAGGGCCGCGTCGTCCTGCGGGTTCTCATCGGCGCAGACGGCCGGGCGCAGCAGGCGGAGGTCCGCGAATCCAGCGGCTACGAGCGCCTCGACCAGGCCGCGCTGAAGACGGTGCTGGAGTGGCGCTACGTGCCCGGCCGCCGCGGCGGCGTGCCCGAGTCCATGTGGTTCAACGTCCCCATCAATTTCGTTCTCGAGTAAGGAAGCAGACAAATGGAAGCGCAATTCGGCCTGGTCCACCTCTGGCAGCAAGGCGACCTGGTCACCAAGGCGGTCGCGCTGCTGCTCCTGGGCATGTCCCTAGCCTCGTGGATCGTGATCTTCACCAAGGCGCTGGACCTGCGGCGCTGGTCGCGTCAGGCGCGTCGCACCGAGGCGTTCTGGCACAGCCCCGACTTCGCCGCGGGGCTCGACACCCTCGGCAACGAGCCCGGCAACTTCTACCGAGCCCTGGCCGTCGAGGGCCGCGAGGCCTGCGCGCACCACCACGCGCAGCCGCAGCTGCACGACTCGCTGGACATGAGCGACTGGCTCACGCGGGCGCTGCGCAACACCATCGACGAGGCCACCGCGCGCCTGCAGTCGGGGCTTGCGGTGCTCGCGTCGGTCGGATCGACTGCACCCTTCATCGGCCTGTTCGGCACCGTCTGGGGCATCTACCACGCGCTCCTGGCCGTCAGCGCCGCGGGTTCGGCCACCATCGACAAGGTGGCCGGTCCCATCGGCGAGGCGCTGGTGATGACGGCGCTCGGCCTGGCCGTCGCCATCCCGGCCGTGCTGGGCTACAACGCCCTGGTGCGGGGCAACAAGGGCATCGTGATGAAGCTCAATCGCTTCGCCCACGACCTGCACGCCTACTTCGTCACCGGCGCCCGCGTGAGCGCCAACGGCAGCCCCTCCAAGGTGGTGCCGCTCAAGAAGGGTTGACCATGGCCTTCGGCACCCAGGACGACACCGACGAGGTGATGAACGAGATCAACATGACGCCGCTGGTCGATGTCATGCTGGTCCTGCTGATCATCTTCATCATCACCGTTCCCGTGATGAAGCACGCCGTGCAGGTTGATCTGCCGCAAGCGAGCAGCGAGCGCCAGCCGGAGCGGCCCGATGCCGTCCTGCTGTCGGTCGATGCGCAGGGCCGCTACTTCCTGAACGAGGCGGCGGTGCAGGACGCGCAACTCGGCGCCCTGCTGGCGGAGCAGGCAGCGCGCGAGCCGCAGCCGGACCTGCACCTGCGCGGCGACAAGAACGCGCGCTACGAACGGGTGGCGCAGGCGCTGGCGGCTGCGCAGCAGGCGGGGTTGCGCAGGATCGGCTTCGTGACCGAGCCGAAGGAGCCCCGATGAAACGGTGCGACTGCGAAGCGCGCGTACCGCAACCCACCGCGACGACCGCTTCATCCGAGTGCCAGACGGCCACGCGGGCGCAAGGCTGCCTTGCCGGCGCACCGCAGGCGCATGCCGAAGCCGCTCGTCCGCCCCTGCTGGACAGCGAGGAACTGCTGCGCGGCCACCGCGCCGTCGAAATCAGCCACAAAGGTGTGCTGTACCGCCTGCAGGCAACCCGATTCGGCAAGCTCATCCTGACGAAATAGCACTGCGGCAGCGAGTACTCCCGAGGCCCTTCACGGACCTTCAGGAGAACGGTCGGCAGCCAGTCGCTGCTCTGCCAGCTGAGAGAGCTGAGGAGCCTTCGAGGACCTATTCTGGCCAGCTTCGAGCCCTGTCCCCTTGACGCGTGGGCCAAGAGGACGCCGGCGCTGCGAGCGCTCCAGGCTCCAGGCGGCGGCAGGCCGCAGCCGCGGCCCGTCGGACCGTCAGAGCTTCAGCGCCGCAATGCCGGCGCGGGCGATCTGTGCGTCCTCGGACGACTTGACGCCGCTCACGCCGACCGCGCCGATGCAGTGCCCATCCTTCATGATCGGAACGCCTCCCTCCAGCAGTGCCTGAACGCCCGGCGCGCTCAGGAATGAGGTGCGACCGCCGTTGACGACTTCTTCGTAGATGCGGCTTTCGCGCCGGCCGAGCGCGGCCGTGTGCGCCTTGGCCGGGGCGATCTGCGCCGAGATGGCCGGTGCGCCGTCCAGTCGCTGCAGCCACATCAGGTGCCCGCCGGCATCGACGACGGCGATGGTGACGGCCCAGGCGTTCTTCAGCGCTTCGCCTTCGGCGGCGGCGGCGATCGCCTTGACGTCCGCCAGTTCAAGGAAGGAGGTGTTTTGCATGCGGCGAGCATAGCTGAGCGAGATCGTCTTGAACCAACCTAGAATGAGCCCATCTAACGGGCACCTCATCGAAAGGAGTGGCAATGAACGAACGAGTCCATCCCGCCGGCTACGGCTACGCCGCACCGGCCGCAGCACGCAACAAGGTACTGCGCAACACCTACTGGCTGCTAGCCCTGAGCCTCATTCCGACGGCACTCGGCGCCTGGCTGGGCGTCGCCACCGGGATCACCGCGGGACTGACGGGAGGGATCGGCCTGATCGTGTTCCTGGGTGGGGCCTTCGGCTTCATGTTCGCCATCGAAAAAACCAAGAACTCGGCGGCCGGCGTTCCGGTGCTGCTGGCGTTCACGTTTTTCATGGGGTTGATGCTTTCGAGGATCATCGGCGCGGTGCTCGGCCTGGGCAACGGAGCTAGCCTGATCATGACGGCCGCAGGCGGCACCGCCGGCGTGTTCTTCGTCATGGCCAGCCTGGCCACGGTCATCAAGCGCGACCTCACCAACATGGGCAAGTTCCTGTTCGTGGGCGCCCTGGCCATCGTGATCGGCGCGGCCATCAACGTGTTCGTCGGCTCCACCGTCGGCATGCTGGTCATCAGCGTCATGGCCATCGGTGTGTTCAGTGCCTTCATGCTGTACGACCTCAAGCGCATCATCGACGGCGGCGAGACCAACTACATCTCGGCCACGCTGGGTCTCTATCTCAGCATCTTCAACGTCTTCCAGAGCCTGCTGGCCCTGCTGGGCCTCACCAGCAGCAGCGACTGACGCACACCGGACGCGCTCGCACAGGGCGCTGCAGGTAAAGACGGGGACCACGGTCCCCGTCGGCGTTTCTGTCCACGGCCAACGGCGACTGGGCCGCGCCGCAGGTCTCAGCCGCCCGAGCGGACGCGGCGCCCCTGGGCATCGACTACCAGCTCGCCGTCTTCCTTGGTGAAAGCCCCCTGTTGAGGCTGCGGCAGGATGTCCAGCACCGCGTCGGACGGGCGGCACAGCCTGGCTCCCAATGGCGTGAGCACGATCGGACGGTTCATGAGGATGGGATACCGCCCGATGTGGTCGAGCAGTTCGTCGTCGCTCCAGCGCGGATCGTCCAGGCCCAGCGCGTCGTAGGGCGTTCCCTTGCGCCGCAGCAGCTCGCGCACCGGCAGCCCCGTGCGGGCGAGCAGGTCCTTGAGCTCGTCGCGGCTCGGCGGAGTCTTCAGGTACTCGACGACGCGTGGCTGTGCCCCGCTGTTGCGGATCATCGCCAGCACGTTGCGGGATGTCCCGCACTCGGGGTTGTGGTAGATCGTGATGTCGTTCATGCGGGTTGCTCCCGTGTGGTCAGCGGCCTGCGCGCGTTGACCAGCGCCACCAGCGACAGCATCACCGGCACCTCCACCAGCACCCCCACCACGGTGGCCAGCGCAGCACCCGAATGCAGGCCGAACAGCGAGATGGCGACCGCTACCGCCAACTCGAAGAAATTGGACGTGCCGATCAGGCACGCAGGGCCGGCAATCTCGTGCGGCAGCCTGAGCAGCCGCGCGCCCCACCAGGCGATGAAGAAGATGCCATAGGTCTGCAGAACCAGCGGCACGGCGATCAAGCCGATGATCGATGGCTGCTGCACGATCGTCTCGGCCTGGAAGCCGAACAGCAGGACCACGGTGGCGATGAGTCCGATGACCGACCACGGCTTCAGGCGTGCCACATACGTCGCCAGCGCCGCCGGCGAGCGCCGCGCCAGCACGTGGCGAGTCGCCATCCCCGCGGCGAGCGGCAGCACGACATAGAGCACCGTGGCCAAGACCAGGGTTTGCCAGGGCACAGCCACATCGGTCACACCGAGCAGAAAGGCCGCGATCGGCGCGAAGGCGACCACCATCACGAGGTCGTTCACCGACACCTGCACCAGCGTGTAGTTCGGATCGCCCCGCACCAGCTGACTCCACACGAAGACCATCGCGGTGCAGGGAGCAACCCCCAGCAGGATCATGCCGGCGATGTATTCCTTGGCCGACTGCGGATCCACCCACGGCGCGAACAGATGCTGGAAGAACAGCACGCCCAGCGCGGCCATGGTGAAGGGCTTGACCAGCCAGTTGATGACCAGCGTCAGCACGAGTCCGCGCGGGCGCCGCCCGACATTGCGCACCGCGCCCCAGTCCACCTGGACCATCATCGGATAGATCATCACCCAGATGAACACGGCCACCACCAGGTTCACATGCGCAAGCTCGAGCGCGGCGACGAAGGCAAACGCCTGAGGAAGCGCAAGGCCGAGTGCCACGCCGGCCGCGATGCCCAAGGCAACCCACAGGGTGAGAAAGCGTTCGAAAAGGCCCATCAGTAAGTCGCTCCGATGCGGTCGAGCTCACCCTGGAGCGACAGCTTGCCGAGTTTCTCGAGGGGAAGGTTGGTAAAGACGGCGATGCGCCGGCTCAGGAGCATGAGCGCATCGCCAAAAGCCTTGCGGCGCTGGTCCACATCGACCGCGACCTGCGTCGGGTCGCCGATGCCCCAGTGTGCCGGCATCGGCTGGCCCGGCCAGACGGGGCAGGCCTCGGCGCGCGCCTTGTCACAGACCGTGATGACGAAGTCCATCCGGGGCGCGCCGGTGCCTGCGAACTCGGCCCATGACTTGCTGCGCAGACCGTCTGTCGGCAAGCGGTGGCGCTCGAGCAGTTCGATGACCAGCGGATGCACGCGCCCCACGGGCATGCTGCCCGCGCTGTACGCGCGGAATCGGCCCTGGCCTCGGGCGTTGAGGAGCGCCTCGCCCATGATGCTGCGCACCGAATTGCCCGTGCACAGGAAGAGAACATTGAAGCTGGTGGAGTTCATGGGGGGCTTTCAGCAGTTGCTGCAATCGATGGCGGGATCCGGCATGCAGCTGCGACCGCCGCAGCAGTTCGCGCTCAGGAAACCGACCAGTTCGTTCATGGACTCGATGCGGGCCCGATAGATGAGGTTACGGCCCGCCCGTTCCTGCGTCAGCAGGCCGGCGTTGCTCAGCTCCTTCAGATGGAATGACAGCGAGGTGGGGGCGATCCCGAGGCCCTCGCTCAACTGGCTGGGCGTGAGGCCCTCCAAGCCGGCCACCACCAGCAGCCGGAACACCTTGAGGCGCGACTCCTGCGCCAGCGCCGCGAGCGCCTTCACCACGTCGGCATCGTTCATGCATGGACTCTCGGGCCCTCGCTGGGGCTGGTCGGAAGCGCGAGCGTGAAGAGCCAGCACGCGGTCAGCATCAAAGCCGAGCCGAGCAGTGCGTACACCAGCCCACCCCACTGGTACAGCAGCCCGGACAGCAGCGTTCCGATGAAGCGTCCGAGCGCATTCGCCGCATAGTAGAAGCCGACGTCTTCGGCCGCCTTCTCCGATCCGGCGAAGGCGAGCACCAGATAGGAGTGCACCGACGAGTTCACCGCGAACGCGACGCCGAACACCGCCAGCCCGATCACCACGACCCACTGTAGTGCAGGCACTTCGAGCGCCACCGCGCCTGCCAGCGCCAGCGGCACCAGCAGCAGGCCGGCCGACCACCAGCGCGCGGCCGGCACCTCCAGGCTCAGGCCGTCGGTGCTGCGCCTCACGATATGCGGTGCGACGGCCTGCACCAGGCCATAGCCGATCGTCCAGGCTGCGAGGAATCCGCCGACCATCGTGAAGGTCCAGCCCACCGAATAGAGGAACACCGGCACCCCGACCACGAACCAGACGTCGCGCGCGCCGAACAGCCCCACGCGCGCGGCTGCCAGCGCGTTGATGCCGGGGTTCTTCGCGAAGAGTTCCCTGGCAGTGCGCGAGGCCTTGCTCTTTCCCATCAGCGGCGGCAGCGAGGTGACGACGCCAACGAGCACCACGGCAAGGAGCGCCGCCATCGTCCACAGCGCCTGCTGGAAGCCCACCGTCTGCAGCAGCAGTCCGCCCAGGAAGAAGCCGACGCCTTTCATCGCGTTCTTGCTGCCGGTGAACCAGGCGACCCACTGAAACAGCTGGCCCGATCCCTGCTCCCGGGCTTGCGCTTGCGTCACCTTGATCGCCGACTTGCTGGCGGTCTTGGTGAGGTCCTTGGCGACGCCGCACAGGCCCTGGGCGAGCACCACCCAGGCCACCGATAGCGCCGGGGTCCACCGCGGATCCAGCATGGAGAGCAAGGTGAAGCCGACGATCTGCGTGGACAGGCCCACGCTCAGCATGCGGGTGATGCCGTAGCGGGTGGCCAGCCAGCCGCCGATCAGGTTGGCCAGGATGCCCGCGGCCTCGTACAGCAGGAACAGGAAGGCCAGGGTGAACGGCGAATATCCCAGGCGGTAGAAGTGCAGCAGCACCAGCATGCGCAGCGCGCCGTCGGTAAGCGTGAACCCCCAGTAGGCCGCCGTGACGATGGCGTAGTTGCGCGTCGCATGCTGCATGGCTCAGATCCCCGCTTTGTGCAGGTGGCAGGCGAGATCGACCATGCGGCAGGCATAGCCCATTTCGTTGTCGTACCACGCGTACACCTTGAGCAAGGTGCCGTCCGTCACCATGGTCGATGGCGCATCGACGATGCTGCTGCGCGTATCGCGCGCGTAGTCGGCGCTGACCAGCGGTGTTTCCTCATAACCCAGGATGCCGGCAAGCGGTCCGGCCGCCGCGGCCTTGAACAGCGCGTTGACCTCCTCGGCCGTCGTCTCCCGCTGCAGCTCGAACACGCAGTCGGTCAGCGAGGCATTGAGTACCGGCGCCCGAACCGCATGGCCGTTGAGCTTACCCTTGAGCTCGGGGTAGATCAGGGCAATGGCCGTCGCACTGCCGGTGGTCGTCGGCGCCAGGCTCAGCATCGCGCTGCGCGCACGTCGCAGGTCCTTGTGCGGCGCATCGACCACCACGTTGGTGTTGGTGGGATCGTGGATCGTGGTGATCTGGCCGTGCCGGATGCCGATGGCTTCGTGGACGACCTTCACCACCGGCGCGAGGCAGTTGGTGGTGCAGGAGGCCGCGGTAACGATGCGGTGGCGGGCGGGGTCGTACAGCGCATGGTTGACGCCCATCACCACGTTCAGTACGTCACCCGTCTTCACGGGCGCGGCCACGACGACCCGCTTGGCGCCGCGGTCCAGGTGCCCCTGCAGCGTCTCGGGCGTGAGGAACTTGCCCGCGCACTCCAGCACCACGTCCACGCCCAGGTCGCCCCAGGGGATCTCACCCGGACTCGCATGCGCACTGAACGACAGCGCGCGCTCGCCGACCCGGATGCGCGTCTCCCCCTCGGCCCCGATGGGCGTACGCCAGCGCCCCTGGACGCTGTCGTAGGTGAGCAGATGCGCGCAGGCTGCAGCGCCGCCCTTGATCTCGTTGAGGTGCACGACCTCCAGCCGGTTGCCTGCCCTGGGGTCGTCGGTGCCGCGCTCGGCGGCTCCCAGCGCGGCCCGCAGCGCAAGGCGCCCGATCCGCCCCATGCCGTTGATCCCTACTCGCATCGCTCGCTCCGATAGTTCAAGGAATTTTGAATGTTGGACGGCATCCATGACGATGCCGTGACAACGGCAGCCCGGGATGCTCTCGGAAAAGGGCTTGGCCCATGGCGTCGCACCCTGCGGCGCCCTGATCGCCCGAGCCTTCCGCCGCGCAGCGGGGCCGTCGCCTGCAGCGCTTCAACGCCGTTCACCGACTCGGCTGGAGGCGGAAGGCCGTGCACAGCCGGCCCGCTCGCCATCCCCTTCGCGCGAAGGCACCGGCCAAGGCAGGCGCCTGGCTACGCGCCGAGATCGCGCTCGAACACCGCCATCGACTCCACGTGCGCGGTGTGCGGGAACATGTTCACCACACCGGCGGCCGTGCAGCGGTAGCCGGCCTGGTGCACCAGCAGACCGGCGTCGCGGGCGAGCGTGGCGGGGTTGCAGCTCACGTACACGATGCGCCGTGGCGGCTGCCAGCCCGGCGCGAGCGTCGGGTCCTGGTGCAGGTCGGCCAGGGCTTTCGCGAGCGCGAACGCACCTTCGCGCGGCGGATCGACCAGCCATTTGTCGGCGACTCCGTCCGCCACCAGCTGCTGCGGCGTCGTTTCGAACAGGTTGCGCGCCGCGAATCGCGTCGGCGCCGACACGGCCTCTGCGTTGCGCTCGAGGTTGCTGCGCGAGCGGGCCACCAGGGCCTCGCTGCCTTCGATGCCCAGCACCTCGCCCGCGCGGGTCGCCAGCGGGAGGGTGAAGTTGCCCAGGCCGCAGAACCAGTCGATCACCCGCTCGCCGGCTTGCGCGTCGAGCAGACGCAGCGCACGCCCCACCAGCACCTGGTTGATGAAGGGGTTGACCTGCGTGAAGTCGGTCGGCCGGAACGGCATCGTGATGCCGAACTCGGGCAGGGTGTAGGCCAGCTCGCGGCCGTCGTCCTGGTCCAGGAGATGCACCGTATCGGGTCCCTTGGGCTGCAGCCACCACTGCACGGCGGGGTGGTCCCGGCCGAACTGCCGCAGCCTTTCCAGGTCGGGCGCGCTCAGCGGCTCGAGGTGGCGCAGTACGAGCGCGATCACGTCTTCGCCCGGGCGCCGGGCATCGACGCCGCAGGCCAGCTCGATCTGCGGGCAGGTCTCGATGGCCTCCATGCTGGCGACGAGCGCCCGCAGGGGCAGCAGCAGCGCGCTGACGGCCTGCGGCACGACGTGGCACTCGCGGATATCGGCCACGTAGCGGCTCTTGCGCTCGTGGAAACCCACCAGCACCGTGCCCTTCTTGCGCACGTGCCGCACCGAGAAGCGGGCGCGCCACCGGTAACCCCAATAGGGCCCGTGGATCGGCCGCAGCAGGGTCTCGGCGCGCACCTTGCCCAGGTGCCAGAGGTTGTCCTCCAGCACCCGCTGCTTGATCGCCACCTGCGCGGCGCCGTCCAGGTGCTGCATCTTGCAGCCGCCACACGCACCCTCGTGCAGCCCGAAGTGGGGGCAGCGCCCCTGCACGCGCTGCGACGAGGCGCGGTGGATCTCGGTGAGGCTCGCCTGCTCCCAGTTGTTCTTGCGGCGGTTCACGCGGGCCGAGACCAGCTCGCCCGGGAGGGCGCCCTCGATGAAGACCACCTTGCCGTCCTCGCGGCGGGCCACGCCCTGCGCATCGATGTCCAGCGCATCGACGGCCAGCCAGCCCTCGGGCAGCGCGGGCTTGTCACTCGAATCGTTCATGTCCCGATTGTCTCAGTTGCATACTGGCCGCCTCGCCGCAGACCCCGGAGCACGACATGACGCAGGAGATCCGCATTTGCCTCGACGTGGACGACATCGAACGGGCGATCGCCTTCTATACGCAGGGTTTCGGCCTGCGTCTCGGAAGGCGCCTGCAGGACGACTGGGCCGAGCTGCTGGGTGCGTCGGCGCCGATCGACCTGCTCGTCGAGCCGGCGGGAAGCGCGGCCACGCAGGTCGGGCCGGCGCGGCAGCGCAGCTATGAGCGCCACTGGACGCCCGTGCACCTGGACTTCGTCGTCGCCGATCTGGATGCACGGGTCGCTGCGCTGGTGGCACTCGGGGCGCGCCTGGAGCGGCCCATCCAGCAGCGCCGCTGGGGGCGCATGGCCAACCTGAGCGACCCGTTCGGCCACGGCTTCGACCTGCTGGAAATGCAGGGCCGCGGCTACGACGAGATCATCGCGGGCGGCAAGTAGGCCGCTCGAAAGCGCCAACTCCCGGCGGGCGTTGCGGTTCGACCGCAACTGCATCTCGCACGGCAATCCCTTCCGCAGCCTCGCTGCGAAGGGGGTGAGGGCAACTGGCGGCCTGGCGCGTGCACGGTCCCGGGGCGCAGTCTTCTTTTCAGCCCCAGGCGGCCAGGTATTCCTGCCAGTGCGTCTCCTGCGGCGCCAGCATGCGCAGCGTGGACTTCACCAGTGCGATCTCCTGCTCGTACTCGCCTTCGGTGAAGCCGCCACGCATCTTCTGGAAGCGGCAATACATCAGGTACGTGTTCATCACGTCCGTCTCGCAGTAGCGGCGGATGTCCTCCAGCTTGCCGTCGAGGTAGGCGCTGTAGACCTGCGAGCCGTCCATGCCGAGCTTGCCGGGAAAGCCACACAGCTTGGCCATCGCATCCAGCGGCGCGTTGGCGCGGCCGGTGTACATGGCCAGCACGTCCATCAGGTCGAAATGCCGGTTGTGAAAACGGTTGTGGTAGTTGTTGAACTTGAACTCGCGGTCGTCCTCGCCGAGGTCCCAGTACTTGCAGGCCGTGACGCCGTGGCGCAGCCCGCGATAGTTCAGCACGGGCAGGTCGAACCCCATGCCGTTCCAGCTCACGAGCTGCGGCACGTGCTTTTCGAGTGTGTTGAAGAAGGTCTGGATCACCTTGCCTTCGCTCGCGTCGTCCCGATCGACGAAGGAGTGCACCCGCAGGCCGTCGGCGTTGCGAAACACCGCGCTGATCACCAGGACGCGCTGCAGGTGGTGCGGCAGGAAGTCGCTCTGCCCCTTGTCCTTGCGCTCCTGCACCCAGGCCGCATGCACCTGGGCATCGCTGGCGTCGGCCGGCGCGTCGTGCAGCAGGCGCAGGCCGGCGATGTCCGGAATGGATTCGATGTCGAACACGAGCACGGGCCAGGCCATAAGCGATGTCTCCTTGGATGAACGGTGCGCTCAGGGCGCGGCTGCGAGCAGCACGACGGCGCGGGCCTCGATGCTTCGGCCCTCGCCCACTGGCCCCATCTTTTCGGCCGTCTTGGCCTTGACGTTGACCTGCGCCGGCGCGAGCCCCAGCACCTCGGCGATGCGCGCGCGCATGGCGTCGATGTGGGGTGCGAGCCGGGGAGCCTGCGCGATGACGGTGCTGTCGAGGTTCACCACCTGCCAGCCGCCCCGGCGCACCCGCAGCGCCGCCTCGGCCAGCAACTGCGCGGAGTCGGCGCCGCGAAAACGCTCGTCGGTGTCGGGGAAGTGCCGTCCGATATCGCCCAGCCCGGCGGCGCCCAGCAGCGCGTCGGTGATGGCGTGCAGCAGCGCGTCCGCGTCCGAATGCCCCAGCAAGCCCTTGTCGTGCGGGATGCGGACGCCGCCGAGCACGAGTGGCCTGCCCTCGACCAGCGCGTGCGTGTCCCATCCTTCTCCGATGCGCAGATTCATGGCGTGTGTTCCTTCAGCAGCAACGCCTCGGCGATGGCGAAATCGTCGGGCCAGGTGACCTTGAAATTACGGGCGGCGCCGGGCACCAGCAGAGGGCGGTGTCCCAGCCGTTCGACGGCGCTGGCCTCGTCCGTGACCTCGGCGCCGGCGCCTTCCAGCGCTCGCCCCAGGAGCCCGAGACGGAACATCTGGGGCGTTTGCGCGAGCCAGTGGCCCGCGCGCGGCAGCGTGCCGGCCGATCGGCCGCCCTCTTCGCGCTTGAGCGTGTCGGCCAGCGGCAGCGCCAGCAGCCCGCCCACGGGATCGGCCTCGCAGGCCGCGATCAGCGCGCCCACCAGCGCGGGCGTGATCAGGCAGCGCGCCGCGTCGTGCACCAACACCCAGTCGTGCTCGGCAGCGCCGCCGCCGGCGAGCACCGCCAGCCCGTTGCGCACGGTCTCTGCCCGCGTGGCGCCGCCGCATTCGGCGAGCACGATGCCGCGCTGCCCGGACAGCGTCCGGTCCCCAGGCGCGACCGCCACCAGCACCGTCGCCAGTTCAGGCACCCGGGCGAAGGCTGCCAGCGTGTGCGCCACGAGGCTCTTGCCGGCGACCTGCTGGTACTGCTTGGGCTGCGGCGTTCCGGCACGGCTGCCGCTGCCTGCGCAGGGAATCAGCACGTGCAGGCGCGGCCGCGGGGTGTTGGTGGACGGGGCACTCATGGATAAGCCGGCCATTCTAGAATCCGCGGATCACCTCCTCGCCAGGCAGCCGGGGTGCCTGTCACACCCCCTGCCCCGGCCCGCGGCTGTGTTCCCCGGCACCCGCCCGGGCCCTGTGGTTCCTGACCCTCGCACGGCGGCCAGCGGTGTCCCCTACTCGCACCATGGAACTTCCCAAGCTCACCCCCGGCAAGCGCTTCACCTTGCCTCGTCCGCTCGGATCGGCCGACGCGCTGCTGCTCGCGCGCCTGGCCATGCAGGAGAAAGCCGCCGGCCGACGCGTCGCGCTGGTCGCGGGCGAGGCCACCGACGCCCAGCGCCTGCTCGACGAGATCGCGTTCTTCGCTCCCGATGTCCGCTGCTGCCTGTTTCCCGACTGGGAGACGCTGCCCTACGACACCTTCTCCCCGCACCAGGACCTGATCAGCGAGCGGCTCGCCACGCTGTGGGGCATCTCGCAGGGCGAGGCCGACCTGGTGGTCGTTCCCGCCACGACGGCCCTCTACCGCCTCGCGCCACCGGCGTTCCTGGCGGGCTACACCTTCGAGTTCAAGGTGCGCCAGAAGCTCGACGAGGCCAAGCTCAAGGCGCAGCTCACACTTGCCGGCTACAGCCATGTCACGCAGGTGGTCGGCCCCGGGGAATACGCGGTGCGCGGCGGCCTCATCGACCTCTATCCCATGGGCTCGCCGGTGCCCTACCGGGTCGATCTGTTCGACGACGAGATCGACTCCATCCGCACCTTCGACCCCGACACGCAGCGCAGCCTCTACCCCGTGCCCGAGGTGCGGCTGCTGCCCGGGCGCGAGTTCCCGATGGACGATGCGGCGCGCGCGCGCTTTCGCAGCCGCTGGCGCGAACTGCTGGAGGGCGACCCCACCAAGAGCCGCATCTACAAGGACATCGGCAACGGCGTCGCGACGGCGGGCATCGAGTACTACCTGCCCCTGTTCTTCGAAGAGACCGCGACGGTCTTCGACTACCTCGGCGAGCAGGCGACGCTGGTGCTGCACGGCGAGCTAGAGCCGGCGTTCCAGCGCTTCTGGCAGGACACGCGCGAACGCTGGCGCCTGATGCAGGGGGACCCGGAGAGGCCGGTGCTGGCGCCCGAGGCGCTGTTCCTGTCGACCGAGCAGTTCTACGGCCGCGCCAACGCCTACGCCCAGCTCTCGCTGCGCCCGTCGGCAAGCGACGTGGCCGACAGCGCCTGGTTCCAGAAGCTGAACGATCTGTCCGTCATGCGTGGGGCCGAGGAGCCGCTCGCGCGCCTGAAGGATCACCTGCGCGGCACGACCCAGCGCGTGCTGGTGCTGGCCGAATCGGACGGCCGGCGCGAGAGCCTGCTCGACTTCCTGCGCGCCAGCCACCTCACCATGCCGGCCTTCGATTCGCTGGCCGAATTCCAGGCCAGCGACGAAAAGCTGGGCATCGCCACGGCCCCGCTCACGCAGGGCTTCCGGTGGATCGAAGCCGGCATCGACTTCGTCACCGAGACCGAACTCTTCGCCGCCGGCGTCACCGTGCGCCGGCGCCGCAAGCAGGAGCAGGTGAGCGACGTCGAGGCCCTCATCAAGGACTTGTCCGAGCTGAACGTCGGTGACCCCGTGGTGCACGCCCAGCACGGCATCGGCCGCTACAGGGGCCTGGTCCACCTCGACCTCGGCCAGGGCAACACCGAGTTCCTGCACCTCGAATACGCCGACAAGGCCACGCTCTACGTGCCGGTCAGCCAACTGCACCAGATCAGCCGCTACACCGGCGTCTCGGCCGACGAGGCTCCGCTGCACAAGCTCGGTTCGGGCCAGTGGGACAAGGCCCGGCGCAAGGCGGCCGAGCAGGTGCGCGACACGGCCGCCGAGCTGCTGAACATCTACGCCCGCCGCGCCGCCCGCGAGGGCCATGCCTTCCGCTTTTCGGCGCAGGACTACGAGGCCTTCGCCAACGACTTCGGCTTCGAGGAGACGGCCGACCAGAACGCCGCGATCCACGCCGTCATCCAGGACATGGTGTCGCCACAGCCCATGGACCGGCTGGTGTGCGGCGACGTCGGCTTCGGCAAGACCGAAGTCGCGCTGCGCGCCGCGTTCGTCGCCGTCACGGGTGGCCGGCAGGTGGCCTTCCTCGCGCCGACCACGCTGCTGGCCGAGCAGCATTTCCAGACGCTGATCGACCGCTTCTCCAAGTGGCCGGTGAAGATCGCCGAGATGAGCCGCTTCCGCTCGCAAAAGGAGATCACCGCGGCGGCCAAGGGCCTCGCCGACGGCAGCGTGGATATCGTCGTGGGCACGCACAAGCTGCTCTCCGAATCCATCAAGTTCAAGAACCTCGGCCTGTTGATCATCGACGAGGAGCACCGCTTCGGCGTGCGCCACAAGGAGCGCATGAAGGCCATGCGCGCCGAGGTCGATGTGCTCACCCTCACCGCGACGCCGATCCCGCGCACGCTGGGCATGGCGCTGGAAGGTTTGCGCGACCTGTCGGTGATCGCCACGGCGCCGCAACGCCGTCTGGCCATCAAGACCTTCGTGCGCAACGAAGGCAACGGAGTCATCCGCGAGGCGGTGCTGCGCGAGCTCAAGCGCGGCGGCCAGGTCTATTTCCTGCACAACGAGGTCGAGACCATCGAGAATCGGCGCGAGCGCCTGCAGGCGCTGCTGCCCGAGGCCCGCATCGCCGTGGCCCACGGCCAGATGCCCGAGCGGGACCTCGAGCGCGTGATGCGCGACTTCGTGGCGCAGCGCTTCAACGTGCTGCTGTGCTCGACCATCATCGAGACCGGGATCGACGTGCCCACCGCCAACACCATCGTCATCAGCCGCGCCGACAAGTTCGGCCTGGCGCAGCTGCACCAGCTGCGCGGGCGCGTCGGCCGCAGCCACCACCAGGCCTACGCCTACCTGCTCGTGCCGGACACCGAGAGCCTGACCCGGCAGGCCGGCCAGCGGCTCGACGCCATCCAGCAGATGGAGGAACTGGGCTCGGGCTTCTACCTGGCCATGCACGACCTGGAAATCCGCGGCGCCGGCGAGGTGCTGGGTGAGAACCAGAGCGGCAACATGCTGGAAGTGGGCTTTCAGCTCTATAACGAGATGCTGGCCGAGGCCGTGCGCAGCCTCAAGGCGGGCCAGGAGCCCGACCTGCTGGCGCCCCTGTCCGCGGCGACGGACATCAACCTGCACGCCCCCGCCCTGCTGCCCGACGACTACTGCGGCGACGTGCACCTGCGCCTGTCGTTCTACAAGAAACTCGCCACCGCAAAGACCACCGACCAGATCGACGGGCTGCTGGAGGAGATCGTCGATCGCTTCGGCAAGCTGCCGCCGCAGGCGCAGAACCTCATCGACGTGCATCGGCTGCGCGTGCTGGCGCGCGCCTATGGCGTGGTCAAGGTCGATGCTGCGCCCGGCGTCATCCACATCAGCTTCAAGCCCAACCCGCCCGTCGATCCCATCCGCATCATCGAGCTGGTGCAGAAGAACCGGCACATCAAGCTGGCCGGCAACGACAAGCTGCGCATCGAGAAGGACTTCAAGGAAGTGAAGGACCGGGTGCAGATGGTGCGCGACGTGCTGCGTTCGCTGGGCCAGCCCAAGGTGGCCGAGCCGGCGTAGCATGGCGGCTCCCTGCATCCGATGGAGGCTCATGCCATGAAGCGAACGCTGCGCTATTCGGTCCTCATCGACGCCCCCCGGCGCCAGGTCTGGAGCACCATGCTCGGCCCCGAAAGCTATCGGGATTGGACGACGGCCTTCTGCGAAGGCTCGTACTACGAAGGCTCGTGGGAGCAGGGACACACCATCCGCTTCCTCGATCCGCAGGGCAATGGCGTGATCTCGGAAATTGCGCAGAACCGGCCTTTCGAGCACATCGGCATCCGGCACCTGGGCGTGGTCGCGGGCGGCGTCGCCGACACCGAGAGCGCCACGGCGCGCGAATGGGCTCCGTCTTTCGAGAACTACGATTTTCGCGACGAAGGCACCGGCACGCGCGTCGATGTCGAGACCGAGATTCCGCAGAAGTACGAAGACATGATGGAGCGGCTCTGGCCGGCCGCACTGGCGCGGCTCAAGGCCTTGTGCGAGGGCGCGTGAGGCCCGTCTGCGACGCCACGCGCGATGCGACAATCGCCGCCGCCATGAAGCCCTCCGCCCCCACCTCGCAGCCCGCCCGCGAACACTCCCCCGGCCTCTTCGTGCGAGGCTTCACGCCGCCGCTGTCGCTGCGCGATTTCGGCCTCGTCGCCTTCGACATGGATTCGACGCTCATCAACATCGAATGCGTGGACGAGATCGCCGCCGCCGCCGGCCGCAAGGAGCAGGTCGCGGCTATCACCGAAGCGGCCATGCGCGGCGAGATCGCCGACTACAAGGAGAGCCTGCGCCAGCGCGTGGCGCTGCTCGAGGGTGTCACCGTGCAGCACATGCAGCAGGTCTACGACCAGCGCCTGCAGCTCAACCCGGGCGCCGCCGAGCTGGTGGCCGCGTGCAAGGCCGCCGGCCTCAGGACGCTGCTGGTCTCCGGCGGCTTCACCTTCTTCACCGACCGCATCCGCGACCGCCTGGGCATCGACTTCACGCGCTCCAACGTGCTGGAGGTCGAAGCCGGCGTGCTCACCGGGCGCATGGTCGATCAGCCCTGGGGCGACATCTGCGATGGCGAGGAGAAGCGCCGCATGTTGCTGGACACCTGCGCGCAGCTCGGCCTGTCGCCCTCCCAGGCCATCGCCGTGGGCGACGGCGCCAACGACCTGCCCATGATGGGCGCAGCCGGCCTCTCCGTCGCCTACCACGCCAAGCCGCTGGTGCGCGAGCAGGCGATGGTGGCGATCAATGCGGGGGGACTGGATCGGGTGCTGGAAGTGGTGCGTGGTTGAGGTTAGTCGGCGGCGGCCGACTGTGCTGCTGCGAGGGGTTCGTTCTTGAGATTTGCGCCGAAGCTGCTCAAGATGACGAATTCAACGGACACCTGCGTGGTAGCGATCTGACGAACCGCGAGAGAAAGCTTCTCACCTGGGCGGGGCACGCGATTTTCCGGACCGCGCAAATCGTCTGGTCGGTAGCGCCGAACCCATTCCAGTAATTGACCCAATTCCGCGCTTTTGCGATCTCCGTATTGTTTTCTGTACATGGCGGCAACCTCGTCTCGCTTTTGCACAGGAGCCGGTCCATCCAATACCGCTGCGCCGAACGATCGCGAGGGGGGCAACGACGTGGCTGGCAGCGAATGGTGCTCGGCCGACCAAGCCGAACTGCCATGGTTTGCCAAGGCGACCGGAGGTCCCGATCGAAGAGTCGCTACCGGCGCAGGTGCAAGGGCGTCGTTCGCGGGCGATGCGATGTGCGCGGTATGCGCACCGGCTGCATTCGCGGCCGTGTGTGGCTCCATGTGCATGCCACGCTGCTGATGCTGTGTCACCGCTTCACGCCGCCGTATGTGGACTCGTGTGCAGGGAGCCTCTGGGGAAGGCAGCGGACGTGGCGCAGCAGCGGGCCGGGCGTCCAAAGCCGAAGCCCACACCCAACTGGTCGGGTCCGCGCCGGTTGCAACTTGGCTGCTTGCCACCTGACCCCCGCGCGCGTTGACTTTTTCGTCTTGTGGTCGCACAGGCGACCGTATTCCCGCGCGATCCAGTTCTGCGGAGATATCTTCGGCGCGGCGGCGCTTCGGCGGCGTCGCCCATTTAGGGGACAGGTCAGGATAGCCTTGTCTCTCCATATCGCGCAGGGCTTGAACGTGTCGGGTCGTCACGACCTTGCCTACTTTCATGCGCTCCAAGAGAGTCACTTGCTCAACGAGCGGATCTATCGAAGGTTCGTCTTTGAACCGTCGCTCGAGGCTACTCCTGAGCGTCTCCCGCAGACAGGTCAGCGCATGCTCGCGGTGGGCTTCCCGCGCCACCCGGGACCACGCCCACGTCCGGCCACGACCGTTCACATGGAGATTGCCTCCGCCGGAGTCGTGAGCTCGAATTTCACCTTCCCGTAGCTCACCGTCTCGTGTTTCGATCTCCGCTTCTCGCGCATAGCAGTCGATTGTTTTTCTTCCTCGCATTCCTGGCGTTCCTAGCATTGCGGCTCCTTTTGCACGGTTGCGAACCCAACGGCGAGTCCGTGCGCTGAGTCACCTGCCACACCTGTCAGTTCTCGCAGTTCCTTACGGCCCCGGAGGGAACTGCTTCTCGACGCATCTGATCGCCAACCCCGCGACGCCCCGTCTGCCACGGGCGACGTCCGTGGAAAACGCTCAAGCGGAAACCGATCCATCAGCGCTTGGAACCCCGCCGTGCGTACCGCGGCGAGTCCCAGAATTCAATGCCGTCAGTCCTGCCGATTCCTGACGAAAACCTCGCCTACAGCCGCTCCACTTTCGCCTGCCCAGCCGCCACGACGAACTGCGCCAGCGTCTCGACCCCCGAGTCCGGATCGCCCACATCCACCACGCCGCGCAGGGTGGTGGTCAACTTCGTCGGGGTGAATTCACACACCCCGTAGCCGCGCCGCTCGCCGTTGGCGTAGACGTAATGCGGGTTCTCCGCCAGCCGCTGCGGCACGCGGGCGGCGCTGCCTGCGCGCGAGGTAATGCTGGTGCCGCAGAACTCCACGCCGATGCTGGCGCTGTCGGGGCGCTCGTAGTCGGCCTTGACATGGCCGACCCAGTTTTCGTGCACGTCACCGCCCAGCAGCACGGGGTTGGGCACCTGGTGCTTCTGGAAGGCGTCGGTCACCCGGCGGCGCGCCAGGGGATAACCGTCCCAGCTGTCGGTCCACAGCAGCTCGCCGGGCCCGGCCAGGTTGTCGCGGCGGCCGAAGAGGCTCTGCTGGCCCAGGACGGTCCAGCTGCCCCGGGCGCCGGCCAGGCTGGCGTTCAGCCACTGTTCCTGCGCCGCGCCGAGCAAGGTGCGCTTCGGGTCGGCCAGTGCCTCGCAGCGCGCCGGATCGACCAGCCCCGCCGGGCGCTTGCGGTCACCGCAGGCCTGCACGTCGCGCCATTGCCGAGTGTCCAGCAGCAGCAGGTCGGCCAGCCGCCCGAAGCGGGTGCGGCTGTGGACCTGCACCTCCAGCGCGCCCGACAGGGCCCGGCCGAGCGCGCCGACGCGCACCGGCATGTGCTCGTACCAGGCCTGATAAGCCGCATTGCGCCGTGCCATGAAATCGTCCACCTGGTTGAGCCCCAGCGGCCGCCCGTCGCCGCCGTGCAGGCCTGCGTAGTCGTTCTGCACCTCGTGGTCGTCCCAGGTCACCAGCCAGGGGCAGGCGGCATGCATGGCCTGCAGCGCCGCGTCGCTGCGGTGCAGGGCGTGGCGGTCGCGGTAGTCGCCCAGCGTGCGCACCAGGCCCAGCGTGGGGAAACTGCGGACCGCGGCCGCGGCGTTCGGATATTCGTAGATGTAGTCGCCCAGGAACAGCACCAAATCGAGCTGCTCGTCGCTCATGTGCCGCCAGGCGCTGTAGTAGCCGTGCTCCCAGCGCTGGCACGAGGCATACGCCAGGCGCAGCCGCGCGACCATCGCGCCGGGGGCCGGCAGCGTGCGGGTGCGCCCGGTGGGGCTGATGCTGTCGCCGGAGATGAACCGATAGAAGTACCAGCGATCGGGCTCGAGGCCTGCGACCTCGGCATGCACGCTGTGCGCCAGCGCCGGCATGGCAAGCGTCTCGCCACGCCGCACCACCCGGGCGAAGGCCTCGTCGTGGGCCACTTCCCAGCGCACCGGGACCGGGTCATCGCCGATGGTTTCGAACCATCCGGGCGCCACCAGCCGCGTCCACAGCACCACCGAGTCGGCGGCGGGCGCGCCGCTGGCCACGCCCAGCGCAAAAGGGTCGAAGCGCCAGCGGCGCTCGCGCCCCCAGCCCCGCGGCAGCCAGGTGCTCGCGGCAGCAGCGGCCGCAAGGCGCAGCAGATCGCGGCGGTCGCATCGATCGGGGAAGCTCATGGCGGGCGGACTATAGCAATGCGCTGGATGAGCCCAGCCGCCCCAGGCACGCAGCGTCGGTGCCGGACGACACCACAGCCGGCCCGCCTCCGACCCGGGCGCTGCGCTGCGCTCCCTATCGTCGGGGGATGGACGAAGCCAGCAGTGCCCGCCACGACGCCGCGCGACCGGATGCGCGGCACTTCTCCATGCTGCGCGAGTTCCAGCTGGCGGACTTCTTCACGCTGGGGAACGCGGCCTGCGGAGCAGGTGCGGTGCTGCTCACACTGGCCTTCATGGCGTCGGGCGAGCCCGCGCACTTCTTCGCGGCGGCGGCGCTGGCGCCGATCGCGCTGGTGCTCGACGTGCTCGACGGCCGCATCGCGCGGGCGCGCCAGCAGTTCTCGGCGCTCGGCCGCGAGCTCGACTCGCTGGCCGACATCATCTCGTTCGGCGTGGCCCCGGCTGCGCTGGGGTTCGCCGCCGGGCTGCAGGGCGGCTGGGACGCGGTGGCGCTGGTCTACTTCGTCTGCTGCGGCGTGAGCCGCCTCGCCCGCTTCAATGTCACGGCGAGCGACCTGGCCGGCAGCAGCGGCAAGGTCAAGTATTTCGAAGGCACCCCCATTCCCACCAGCGTGCTGCTCACCGGCGTGCTTGCGCTGCTGGCGTGGCTGGGACTGGTGCAGGAGCGGATCTGGGGAGGGGCATGGCAGCTGGGGCCCTGGGTGCTGCACCCGGTGGCGCTTCTGTTCGTGCTCTCGGGAAGTCTGATGATCAGCAAGACCCTGCGCATCCCGAAGCTGTAGGGACACGCGCTGCGATCAGAGTCCGCCGTGCTCGGTGGGCTTGAAGGCGTCGGCCGGCGCGGCCTGGCCCGACAGCGCGGCGTCGCGAATGGCGAACAGTGCACGCAGGTCCGCCTGGACATCGTCTTCTTCCGGCTCGCCGGTGATCGGCCTTTCGCCTGGCTGCGCCGCGGCCGCTGCAGCGGCGAGCGGCGCGACGCCCACGGCCGTGCCGATGCCATCGGCCGGTGCGGCTTGTGCGATGGACGCGCCGACGGGGGGCATCGGGGGCACCGCGGCGCCCGCTTCGTCGAACTCCCACGCCACCGCGCGCAGCCACTCGGCGGCACGGGGATCAAAGCGCGCCAAGGCCTCACGGAAGCTCGCCTGGAATGCCGGCACATAGGGCAGCAGCCGATCCTGCCCACGTTTGACGACGAGGGTGACGTACGTGCCCGAAGGGGTGTTCGCCTGCACCAGGTTCAAGGTGCGGCATTCGATCCAGTCGTTGGGGATGCCGTGCTGGCGCATGGTTTCACGCAGCACGACGTGCACCACCTCGCGCCGCGGCACGCTGCGCGAACTCGGCGCATGCGCGCTGGTCTCGCTGTCCTGGAAGCGCGAAGCGCCTTGTGCAGGCGTCTTGTCACCGAACAGGCGTTTGAGCAGGCTCATGCGCGCGATTATGCGCAGGCGCCATCGCGGCAGCCAGTGCCCCGCGCGCCGCGCTGCGATTCAGCGGAACAGCGGCCGATCGAACTGCACGGCGACGTTGTAGCCGCCTTCAAGTGCATCGATGCGCACCACGCGGCCCTGGCACGGCAGCTGGCAGTGCGTGCCTCCGGCCGCATAGAGCAGCCGCAGAGCCACCCGTGAACCGAGCGCCGGCGGCCGCTGCACTTCGAACAGCACGCCTCGCGCACTGAGGTCGTGGGTCCGGCCTTCGCTGTCCCCCATGGTGATGGGCAGGGCGAGTCCGAAGCGCGGGTCGGACCGCTGGTCCTGCGGCGTGGTTCCTGGCATTGATGCTCCCTGCACGGCTGCAACTGCGACCGCGTTTACGAATCGATGAGCCTAGGGACGCGGACCGTGTGCCTGCGTCGGCGCGCGCTTCCCCACGCTGTCGGACAGCGGCCCGCCTGCGGCCGCGCTCACGGCAGATGGCGCCGGGTCCAGGCCACGATGTCGGCCGCGCGCGGCAGCGCCCCGGCATGGCGCGCGATTTCGCGCCCGCCGGCAAACAGCGCCAGCGTGGGAATGCTGCGGATGCCCAACTGTGTTGACAGTGCGGGCGCGCCCTCGGTATCGACCTTGGCCACGCGCACCTGCGGCTCCAGCTGCGCCGCGGCCGACTCGAAGGCCGGCGCCATCATCCGGCAGGGGCCGCACCACGCCGCCCAGAAATCCACCAGCACCGGAATGTCGCTGCGGGCCACCTGCCGCTCGAACCCGTTCACGTCGAGCGCGACCGGCCTGCCGGTGAACAGGTCCTTCTTGCAGCGGCCGCAAGCCGGAGCGCTGCGCAACTGGTCCGACCGCACCCGATTGGTGGTCTGGCAGTGGGGACAGACGATGTGCAGAAATGCGCTCATGGCAGTTACATAGGGGCACGTCAGCGCGACACAAGGACAGCCAGATTCAGGCCGCTACGGCCGGGCAGTTGGCGTTCGCCGATGCACGCACGGCAGGTTTTCCTACGTGGCAACGCTCCAACCGGGAAGCTCTGCAAACAAGCAGGCTCGGCAGCATGGTGACGGTCCGTGAACGGATCAACAGATCGCAACCAGGAGAAGCAGCATGTCCAGAAAACCCTTCAAAGCCCGCCTGACATGGCTGGCGGCCACCACCGTTTGTGCCCTGGCGCTGAGCGCCTGCGGCGGCGGGAGCGACGACGACGCGCCAATCGTGGCCGACCCGACGCCCACCGATCCCACGCCCACCGACCCCACCCCGACGGATCCCACGCCCACCGATCCGACGCCGACCGATCCCGGCACCGGCGGTGTGGTCACCGTTACGACGCTGTCCCAGCAGATGGCGGCCAACGGCGACTACCTCGTCAACGCCAGCACGGCAGGAACGGTGGACCTCACCCTGCCGGCGTCGCCCGCCGTCGGCTCCACCGTGAAGGTCACGGGGCAGAGCGCCAACGACTGGCGCATCGTGCAGAACGCCGGCCAGTACGTGGTCACCACCAGCCTGGGCGGCAACCCGATTCCGGGCGCTGCCTGGTCCACCGTGGGCCCCAACGACGGCTGGTACTTCGCCGACGCATCGGCCGACGGAAGCACGCTCGCTGCGGTGTCCAACCGCGTGCTGGGTGGCAGCGGTCTCATCCATGTCTCGCGCGACCGCGGCGTCACCTGGAACCAGGTGGGCCCGACCGGCCTGAACTGGTCGGCGATCGACGTCACCCCCGACGGCAGCCGCATGATCGCCACGGCGGCCTTCGGCGGCGTCTACTACTCCGCTGACGCAGGCCAGACCTGGACCAACGTACAGCCGGCCGGGTCGACGCAGTTCTGGCTGGACGCGGCCATCTCCGCTGACGGCAGCATGCTGGTGGCGGCTGACCGCGGTGGGTTCATCTACACCTCGACCGACTCGGGCGCCACCTGGACGGCCCGCGGCGGCGTAGCCCGCAACTGGGAAGCCGTCGCCGGCTCCGACGACGGACAGCGCCTGGTGGCCGTGGCCTCCGGCGACAGCGTCTACACCTCCAGCGATGCGGGCGTGACCTGGACCGCCGTGCCGGGCACCACGAGCACCATGTGGTACCGCGCCGCCTCCTCCGCGGATGGCATGGAGATGGTGGTGGCCGAGAAGGGTGGGCTGGTGCTGCGCTCCATCGACGGCGGCGCGAACTGGACCCAGATCGCCGGTCCCGCGGCGGTGAACCAGCTCTCGATGTCGGCCGACGGCCAGGTAATCGCCATCGCCAGCGAGGGTGACGAGATCCAGCTGTCCACCGACGGCGGCGCCACCTTCAACCCGGTCGAGACCGCTCGCGCATGGCGCGCCGTGGCGGTGTCGGGTGACGGCAACGTGGTCCTGGCCGGCAACAACGCGGCCGAAGTCGGCGGCGCCAACACGGCCGACGACGGCCCGCTCCACCTCACCTTCGGCAACCGCACCGCAGCCGGTGCCAACGGCGGCATCGTCGGCGGCCAGGGCGACATGGTCGAGCTGGAATACGTGGGCAACGGCCGCTTCAACGTGCGCAGCTCGTCGGGCGACTTCACGGTCAACTGATCGTCACGCTCAGGGAAGGACGCGCCCCAGCACCTGCAGGGGCGCGCTCCCCTCCCCCACCCGCACCACCAGGCCTTCGCCCGAGGTGGTGCTTTCATTCGTGAGGGCCTGGATGTTCACCTGGTGGGTCACCACCACGAGGACTCCGGGCCCCTTCCATTGGCGCAGCAGCATGCGGGCCTGGTCGGTTTGCGGATCGCGGCCCGAGCGGCGCGCGAAGAACGAGTCGAACGCCGGCTCGTCGCGCACCCCGCCCGCCACCCGATCACCGAACGCCAGGCGCGCCGTGTCACGGGCGCGGCACCACCGCGAGCTGAGCACGCGTGCGACCTGGATGCCTTCGGCCTCGAAGCGCTCGCCCAGGCGCCGTGCCTGCGCACGGCCACGGTCGTCGAGGTTGCGCTGCGTGGCGCAGTCGCCCAGGCGCATATCGACGGGGTCGCCGACGCCCGGCGCCGTGGCGTGGCGGAACAAGACGATCGCCCCAGGCTCGCGCAGCGCGTTCCAGGCCGCCGCGTCGGCGCGCGCGGGCCGCAGGAACGCGACCGTCGGCAGAAAACAGGCGCCCAGGAAAAGACGGCGGCTCGCATCGCAGCCCGGGGCGCTCGCGCACCGGAAAACGTCATGAAGACGCCGGGGCGCGCCGGACGCGGAAAGATCGATGTGACGCATGGCGCGACGCTAGCAGCCGGACCAAACCCAGGCACTTGCGGGGACATGGAGGGCCGGACATGCCGGGAGGCCCAATGACCTTGCCCATCCGGTGCGGCCTCGGCGCGGCCCACGAATGGCCGCACTCCTGCCCCTGCAGGAACTCAGCCCTGCACCACGGTCTTGCGCCGCAGCGGCTGCCAGCCCACGAACTCGGGGTGGTGCCGCCGGACTACCGCCCCTTCGGCATCCCAGGTGATGCAGCGCCCCACATGGTAGGGCGGGCCTTCCTGTGCAGGCTCGGGCTCACCCGCCAGCCGCCGCAGGTGCATCTGCCCCGAAGGAATGGTCTGGTAGGCCACCGTCGCCATGTTGAACAGCAGCTCGCGCAAATGCGTGCAGCCGCGCACCCCGCCCAGGATGCGCTCGAGCGCCTGCCGCCAGCCCGGGCCCATGCGCACGCCCACGACCTGCTGCATGGGGTCGGTCGCCTGCTGGCACTCGCCGAAGGGCGTCGCGTCCATGCTGGTGGCGATCGCCTGGACCACGAAAGCGTCGTCCAGCGTGACGCGGATGGACAGGTCGTGCACCGGTGAGCCGGCAGGCAGCGGCGCCGGCCGGTACAGGTCGGCGGCGAACGGCTTCGTGTCGGTGAGCACCGCCTCGAGGTCCCACAACCCGTCGTCGCGCCGCCATCCGTTGTAGACGACCTGGCGGGTGTGCATGGGAGTGCGGGGCTGCGGCGCGGGGAGGGGCATCGGTCGAAACTTCTAGACTACGGAACCAAGGGCACGATTCTCGCAGGTGACAGCCGCAGCAGCGGCAGGGCACCACCCCAGGCGAAACTGTCCGACACTCATGCCCGGGTCGCCGACCCGAGAATTCACAACATTCCTACAACCAGCCGACATCCCATGAAAGAACAACAAAGCGCCCGGACGAGCAGCCATCACGCCCGCGCCAGCGCGAGGGCCCTCCCGATGGCTCCGCTCCGGGACAGTGCCGAGTTTCTGCGAGGCTTCGTGCGGAACCCGGCGCAGGTCGGTTCGGTGGTGCCGAGCTCTTCCCGGCTGGAACAGCGTCTGGTGCGCAATGCCGGCATTGCCGAGGCCCGCAGCGTGGTCGAGCTCGGCCCCGGCACCGGCGGAACCACCGCCGCCCTGCTCAAGGCCATGCAGCCTTCGGCGCGGCTGCTCGCCATCGAGCTCGACAACCGCTTCTATGAACACCTGAGCAGCTCCTTGCACGACAGCCGCCTGGCGCTGGAGCTGGCCAGCGCCGAACGTCTGTCGGACCTGCTGGCGGCACGCCGCATGCCGCCCCCGGACGCCATCGTCTCCGGAATCCCGTTCTCGACCATGCCGCGTGAGGTGTCGGACCGCATCGCCGCGCTCATTGCCAATGTGCTGCGCCCGGGCGGACGGTTCGTGGCCTATCAGGTGCGCGCCCATGTGGCGGGCTTCGTCACCCCCTACCTGGGAGAGCCCACCAAGGAGTGGGAGTTCGTGAACGTCCCGCCGGTGCGGGTGTTCAGCTGGGTCAAGCGGTAGTCGTCCGCTCGTCTCTTCGTTGCGTACGGGAGCGCGGGGCTGGTGTGAGGCTTGCGCGCGCAGGGGCTCCTGCGATTGATCGCAGGTGTTCGTGCGATGGATCGCAGGTGCTCCTGCTAGGGATCGCAGGAGCAGGTGCTCCTGCTAGGGATCGCAGGTGCTCCTGCTAGGGATGTTTATCGCTGTCGTGGCAAGCCGGGATTTCGCCCCGGCGGGCGACCTACTTTCTTTGCATCGCCAAAGAAAGTAGGCACAGAAAGGCGACCCGACTGTCTGCGACCCCTTCGCTGCGCTACGGGGCGACCTGCGCCGAACAGCTTCGACCGGGGTCCGCGCAAACTCGCCCTGCGGGCTCAGACATGCGCGGCCCTTTTTCCGGCCGAAGCCGTCCGGCGCAGGCGCAGACACACGGGATTTGGGGTCAACACGGCCTGCGGCCGTGTCCTTCGGGATGGTCGTTGGTGCGCCATGTTGGTTGGCGTTGGCGTTGGACTTGGCGTTGGCCGCAGGTGACGTGGGTCTTCAAGAGCGCGGCGCCCCCGCGGTGCAAGTACGCCGCTCCCAAGCCAGCGAAGCGGGCACCAGGGCCGAGCGCAGCGATGGCCCGTCGGGGTCTCTCCCTCCCCTGCGGCCCGCAAGGGCCGCAGGGGTCGCAGACACCGGGGTCGCCTTTTCTTGGTTACTTCTTTTGGCGAAGCAAAAGAAGTGACTCGCCCGCCGGGGCGAAATCCCGGCTCGCCACGTCAACTACAAACATCAACCGCGAAACGCAACGCAGTCGAATCCGCCCTGCATTCACCCCAACGCCCGGCCCAGGCGCGCCACGCCTTCGGCGATCTTCGGCTCGTCTGCCGTGGCGAAACTCAGGCGCAGCGAAGCAGTGTCGGGCTCGGTCGCGAAGAAAGGCGCCCCCGGCACGAAGGCGACGCCCTGCTCGATGGCGCGGCGGGCAAACTCGCCAGCGTCCGCGACGCGGCCTCCCGCGCCGGTCAGGCGGGCCCAGAAGAACAGCCCGCCTTGCGGCTGCGTGAACTCGATGGCGTCTCCCAGTTCGCGGCGCAACGCCTCGCCCATGGCCTGGGCGCGTGCCGCATAGACCTCGCGCACCTGCGCCAGCGTGGCGGGCATGCGTCCGGCTTGCAGGTAGTGCGCTGCGGTCGCCTGCGCGAAGGTGCTGGTGTGTGCGTCGCTGAACTGCTTGCACATGGTGGCGCGCGCCAGCAGCGCTTCGGGCGCGACCAGCCAGCCGATGCGCAGCCCCGGGCTGAGCACCTTGCTGAGGCTGCCGCAGTAGGCAAGCCAGGCGCGGCTGCCGGGAACGTCCGCCGACAGCGCCAGCAGGCTGGGCGGCGGAGTGGCGCCGAAGTAGAGGTCGCCGTACGGATCGTCCTCGATCACCAGCACCTCGTGGCGTGCCGCAAGCTCCAGGACGCGGCGCCGCCGCTCCAGGCTCAGCAGCGCGCCGCTGGGATTGCCGAAGGTGGGGATCAGGTAGACGAAGCGCGGCCGGTGTTCGACGATCAGCTGCTCGAGCCGATCGACGCGCACGCCATCGGCGTCGATGGGCGCGCTGATCACCTCGGCACCGTACAGGCGGAAGCACTGGATGGTGGCCAGGAACGTAGGACCTTCGACGATGACCTTGTCACCGGGGTTCACCATCGTCTTTCCCAGCAGGTCGAGCGCCTGCTGGCTGCCGGTCGTGACGATCAGGTCCTGCGCCGCCACGCCGCCGACGCCCTTGGACTGCATGAAGGTGGCCAGTTCGGCGCGCAAGGGGTCGAAGCCTTCGGTGGCGCCGTATTGCAGTGCCGCCCCCGGGTTGTTGTCCAGGGCCGCCTGGCTCGCCGCGCGCAGGCCCTCGACGTCGAACATGGCGCTGTCGGGGAAGCCTCCCGCGAAGCTGATGATGCCGGGCTTGCCCAGCAGCTTGAACAGTTCACGGATGGCGGAGGTTTCGACCTTGTCGAGACGGGAGGCGAATTGCAGGGACATGGTGGGGTCCTGGGATCGGAACAATCAGCCGGCATTGTGACAAGCGGCCGCAGCGGCCTGCCGCCGGCCTGTCAGAACGGCGCCTCTTCGAGCGCGTCCTCGCGTGGAGCCGGCGCCGCGGGCGCGGCGGCACCGGTGCCCAGCGCCATTTCGCCGCCCAAAGCGCTGAGCAGGTCGGGCAGCAGCGCGGAGATCTCACCGGTCGCGATGGCGGCGTCGGCGTCGAAGCCGTTGTCCTTGCCCAGGTTGTCGTCCACGTCGAGCAGATCGATCTTCTTGAGCACCAGCATGTCGGTGAGCACGAAGGAGACCTTGCCCTCCCAGGTGAGCGCGAGCTGCGTGGGCAGCTTGCCCTCGGTGATGTGCTGGCCGATCTCCTCGAGTTCGAGCGTGTGGCGGGCATAGCGGACCACCGACTTCTCCTCGCCCGCATTCTTCAATTCGAGATCGCGATCGACGCTGAAGCCGGCGGGCGCCTCGCGGCTGGTGAGCCAGTGCGCCATGGCGGCCGAGGGTGAGGTGGCGGTGGACAGCGGCGACACCGACAGCACGTGCTTGAGCTCGGCCATGAGGTCGCCCAGTTGCTTGAGCACCGCCTCGGCCGCGCGCGTGCTGCCGGCGCCCACCAGCAGCAGCCGGTTGGCCGCGTCGATCCAGAGCATATGGCTCGAGCGCTTGCTGAAGGCGCGCGGCAGGAAGGCGTGAACGATCTCCTCCTTGAGCTCGGCTTTTTCCTTGCGGCCCGGCTTGCGCCCCTGCTCGGCCTCGATGACCTTGCAGCGGGCTTCGAGTTCGGCGCGCACCGCGCCGCCCGGCACGGCCTTGCGCTCGACGCCCAGCTTCATGATCCAGTGGCCGCCCACGCTCTCGACCATGGCGCCGTGCTCCTCGCCGCGCGGCGGCAGCCAGCCCACCGAAAGCTCCTGCGTGGCGCCGCAGGGCTGGAACGCGAGCCGCTGCATTTCGGCTTCGAGCGGCTCGAGCGCGGGAGGCGTCCATTCGGGTGCGATGCGAAAGGCGATGAGGTTCTTGAACAGCGGCATGGAGGCAGAAGGCGCGAAGCGTTTCAGGGTTGTTCGAGGGGACGCATTCTGCCCGCTTGCGGCTGAGCCGATGCCGCTGTTACAGATGGGGACGGTAGATGTGGCGCAAGGCCCCCGCGCCCGCGCGTCGCCCACGGATGCGCCCGCGCGGCGTACAGTGCCCCCATGCTCGGGCTGCGGCCGTTTTATTGTCTACTCGTGCGGGCCGGACAGGCCTGGAACGAGGACTATGCCTTCAGCATGGCCGCGGCCATTGCGTTCTACACGGTGTTTTCCCTCGCGCCGCTGCTGGTGATCGTGATCGCGGTGGCAGGCGCCCTGTTCGGCGAGGAGGCGGTGCGCGGCGAGATCGTGCGGCAGATCGATTCGCTGATCGGAACGCAGGGCGCCGAGATGGTGCAGGCGCTGGTGGCGAGCGCGAGCGACACCGAACGGGGCCTGTTCGCCAGCGTGCTCAGCGTGGCCGTGCTGCTGGTGGGCGCGACCACCGTCTTCGCCGAGCTGCAAAGCTCGCTCGACCGGATCTGGCAGGTCCCGGAGCGCGAGCGGCCGTCCGGCGTCACGGGCATCGTGCGGGCGCGCCTGCTCTCCTTCGGGTTGATCCTCGGCGTGGCATTCCTGCTGATGGCGTCCCTGGTGGTGAGCGCCGCGCTTGCGGCGCTGGGTACCTGGGCCGGCGGGCTGCTGCCGGCATGGGAGCGGCTGCTGTGGTTCATCAACATCGCGGTGTCGCTGGGCATGTTCACCCTGCTGTTCGCGATGATCTTCAAAATGCTTCCCTCGACCCGCATAGCCTGGCGCGACGTGTGGGTCGGCAGCCTGGTGACGGCCGTGCTGTTCGAAATCGGCAAGCTGCTGATCGGGCTGTACCTCGGCCGTGGCGGCGTGACCGAGTCGCTGCGCGCGGCCGGCTCGGTGGTGGTGCTGCTGGCGTGGGTCTACTACGCCTCGCTCATCTTCCTGTTCGGCGCGGAGTTCACCCGCGCCTTTGCCGACTACGAGGGTTCGCGCTCGGGCAAGCCAGAGGCCGCGGAGGCCACGGGCTAGAGCCAGCGAGCAACCCGCGCGCAATAGCGGGTGTAGGCGAGGCCGAAATGCGATGCGAGGGCACGTTCCTCGGGGGCGATCTGGAACCGGTTCATCCACAGCACGAACACCGGCGGGCCGAGCAGCGCGAGCGGATGCGCCAGCCAGACCGCCCAGCCGACGAGCGCCAGCAGCATGCCCAGGTACATCGGATTGCGGCTGAAGCGGTAGACACCGGTGGTGACCACCGCGCTGGAGTCTTCCGGACGCGTGGGGTTCACCGTGGTGCCCGCGCGCCGAAAAGCCAGCACGCCGGCCACCGCGACCGCCACGCCCAGCACCGCGAGCGACGCCGCCACGCCTGCGGCACCAGGCAGTTGCCATGTCAATGCAGGCGCCACCCGCGCAAGGCCCGCCATGGCCGCCGCGAGCAGCACCACCAGCGCCACCGGCGGCACCTTCAGCTCGAGTGCACGCATGGCCTCACTCCACCCGCACGACGGCCGTCGGCTTGAAGCCCAGGTCGGCGGCCTTGCCCTTGCGTCCACGCCCCGCCTTGGCGTTGTTCAAGGAGCGGATCTCCAGGGTTTCCTCGCGCTCCTTGCCGCCACGGCCGATGCCGCTGATACGCACGCTGCGGGTGTAGGCGGCGGCGCCGGCGAGCGTGTCCTTGGCGTCCAGATCGATCAGCAGCAGTCCGCGCCCGCCGTTGGCCTGCGCCTTGAGCTCGGCGATGTCGAAGGTCAGGATGCGGCCACCGGTCGAGGCACAGCAGACGTGGGTGGCGGGCAGGCTGGCCCCGGCCGGGGTCGCGCCTGCCGGCGGCGGCACGTTCGCCGGGGAAGGCCGGCACAGCGTCTCCCCGGGGCCGCAGCTGACGAAGCCCTTTCCGCCGCGCTGGCGCGAGCTCATGTTCTCCACCGTCGCGAGGAAGCCGTAGCCGCCCGAGTTGGACAGCAGCAGCCAGGCGCCGGCGGCGCCGGCGAAGTAGTGCACCACGTGGGTGCCGCTCTCCAGGTCGATGAAGCTGGTGACGGGCTGCCCGTCGCCGCGCGCGCCCGGCAGGGTCGCTACCGGAATGGAGTAGATGCGCCCGTTGCTGCCGAAGGCCAGCAGGGTGTCCACCGTGCGGCACTCGAACGTGCCGTAGAGGCCGTCGCCGGACTTGAACGCAAAGCTCGACCCGTCGTGGCCGTGGCCCTGGCGGGCGCGCAGCCAGCCCTTGCTGGAGACGACGACGGTGACCGGCTCGTCCAGCACGCGCACCTCGGCCACCGCGCGCTTCTCGGCCTGGATCAGCGTGCGGCGCGCGTCGGCGAACTGCTTGGCGTCGGCCTCGATCTCCTTGACCATGAGACGGCGCAGCGCGGCGGGGCTGCCCAGGATTTCCTCGAGCTTCTTCTGCTCCTCGCGCAGCTCCTTGAGCTCCTGCTCGATCTTCAGCGCCTCCAGCCTCGCGAGCTGGCGCAGCCGGATCTCGAGGATGTCCTCGGCCTGGCGCTCGCTCAGGCGGAAGCGGGCGATGAGCGCCTGCTTGGGCTCGTCGCTCGCGCGGATGATGGCGATCACCTCGTCGATGTTCAGCAGGACGATCTGCCGGCCTTCGAGGATGTGGATGCGGTCGAGTACCTTGTCCAGCCGGTGGCGCGAGCGCCGCTCGACGGTGCGCTGGCGGAAGTCGATCCACTCGCCCAGCATCTGGCGCAGCGACTTCTGCACCGGCCTGCCGTCGAGGCCCACCATGGTGAGGTTGATCGGCGCGGACGTCTCCAGGCTGGTGTGCGCCAGCAGCGTAGTGATGAGCTCGGACTGGCCGATGCGGCTGGTCTTGGGCTCGAACACGATGCGTACGGCGGCGTCCTTGCTCGACTCGTCGCGCACGGCATCCAGCACCGCGAGCACCGCCTGCTTCAGCTGCAGCTGATCCTGGCTGAGGGCCTTCTTGCCGGCCTTCACCTTCGGGTTGGTGAGCTCCTCGATTTCCTCCAGGACGCGCTGCGCGCTCACGCCCGGCGGCAGCTCGTGCACCACCAGCTGCCACTGGCCGCGCGCGAGTTCCTCGATCTTCCAGCGCGCGCGCACCTTGAGCGAGCCGCGCCCGCCGCGGTAGGCCTCGGCAATGTCCGACGCCGCGCTGATGATCTGGCCGCCGCCCGGGTAGTCGGGCCCGGGCACCAGCGCGAAGAGCTCCTCGTCCGTGAGCTTGGGGTTCTTGATCAGGGCCACGCAGGCGTCGGCCACCTCGCGCAGGTTGTGGCTGGGGATCTCGGTGGCGAGGCCGACGGCGATGCCGCTCGCGCCGTTGAGCAGCGTGAAGGGCAGGCGCGCGGGCAGCTGCACCGGCTCCTGCGTGCTGCCGTCGTAGTTGGCGACGAAATCGACCGTGCCTTCGTCGATCTCGTCGAGCAGCAGCCGCGTGATGCGCGCGAGGCGTGCCTCGGTGTAGCGCATGGCCGCGGCGCCGTCGCCGTCGCGGCTGCCGAAGTTGCCCTGGCCGTCGATCAGCGGATAGCGCTGGGAGAAGTCCTGCGCCATGCGCACCAGCGCGTCGTAGGCGGCCTGGTCGCCGTGCGGATGGAAGCGGCCCAGCACGTCGCCGACCACCCGTGCGCTCTTGACGGGCTTGGCACCGCCGGCGCCGGTAAAGCCCAGCCCCATGCGGGCCATCGAATAGAGGATGCGCCGCTGCACCGGCTTCTGGCCGTCGGCCACGTCGGGCAGGGCTCGCCCCTTGACGACGCTGAGCGCGTATTCGAGGTAGGCGCGTTGCGCGTAGGTGCCGAGGTCGAGCTCGGTGTCGTCGTCGCCGCCATCGGAGGCGGTGGCGCTGAAGAGATCCTGATCCATGCCAGTGGGGTGTCGCTCAGTCGGTGGAGTTGTCGGAAGAAGGTGTCAGCGAGGACGGCGAGGACGGCAGGTTGCCACGCCCGCGTGCACCGCCGGCTGGCAGGGTCGCAGCGTACGCGCCGGGGAGCTCCGGAACGTGCGCGGAGGCAGCACCGGCTGGCTGCCGGGCGCCTGGCTCCGCCGGCTCTGCGGGCGAGCCGCCGCGCAGCTCCATGCGCACGCGCTGCGGCGGCTCTACGGGGCCCGCGCCGAGCACCGACGTGGCGTCCGTGGCATCGGGCGGCTTCAGGCTGGCGTAGATCTGCATGACGGTCGCCACGTACTTCTGCGTCTCGCGGAATGCGGGTACGCGGTTGCCGGCGCGGCGCACCGCGCCCTCGCCAGCGTTGTAGGCCGCCAGCGCGAGCTCCAGGCGCCCGGGGAAGCGGTCGATCAGGTAGCGCAGGTAGCGGGTGCCCACGCGGACGTTGGTGCGTGGCTCGGTCAGGCGCTGGGCGATGGGTGCGCGCTCGTCCTTGCGCAGCCCGAAGCGCTCGGCGGTCGCCGGCATCACCTGCATCAGCCCGACCGCGCCCTTGGGCGAGACCGCCTGCGGGTCGAAGCCAGACTCGGCGGCGATCAAGGCCTTGAGGAGTTCGTATTCGATCCCCTCGGCCTGGGCGGCATCCCGGAGGTGGTGGCGCACCGCCTTGTAACCGGGGGCGTGCTCCAGCCACGCGAGCAGCTTGGCAGCCGCAGTGGAAATGGCTGCGGTGGAAGGCGCCAAAGCGGCTGCGGCTGGCGTGCCGGCTGCTGCCGCAGCCTGCGGCGCTGCCGCGGGCTGCGCCTCGGCGACCTGGGGCGGTGGCAGGCCTCGCGCCGTGTCGAAGGCCTCACCGCCGCGGAAGAACAGCTCGTAGCGATCGTCCAGTCGAGCGGACGCGAAGTGGGCGGTGCCCTTGCCGTCGATGTAGCCCCACACGTCGGCCCAGGCCGCAGGCGCGCAGGCAAGCAGAGGAAGCGCCACAGCCGCGCAGCGGCGCAGCCCGCGCAGGGCCTGCGACAGCAGCGTCGCCCCGTGCGGAGTCACCCCGCGCCTGCAGGGCCCCCGGGCCTGCGCGGGATCAGATATCGACCTCGACCGCATCGCCGTGCAGTTCCATGAGTTCGCGGCGCGCGGCCGCCTCGCCCTTGCCCATGAGCTTGGTGATCAGGCCCTCGGTGCCGGCGAAGTCGAACCTGCCCAGGCGCACCGGAAGCAGCCGCCGCGTGTCGGGATTGAGCGTGGTCTCCCAGAGCTGCTCGGCGCTCATCTCGCCCAGGCCCTTGAAGCGGCTGATGCTCCAGGCGCCTTCGCGCACGCCTTCCTTGCGCAGCTTGTCCAGGATGGCGGTGAGTTCACCCTCGTCGAGCGCGTAGCTCTTCGAGGCGGGCTTCTTGCCCCGCGCCGGCGCGTCCACCCGGAACAGCGGCGGCCGCGCGACGAAGACATGGCCCGTCTCGATCAGCTTGGGGAAATGGCGGAAGAACAGCGTGAGCAGCAGCACCTGGATGTGGGATCCATCGACGTCGGCGTCGGACAGGATGCAGATCTTGCCGTATCGCAGACCGCTGAGGTCGGGGTTGTCGTTGGGCCCGTGCGGATCGACGCCCACGGCCACGGCGATGTCGTGGATCTCGGTGTTGGCGAACAGCCGGTCGCGCTCGACTTCCCAGGTGTTGAGCACCTTGCCGCGCAGCGGCAACACGGCCTGGCATTCCTTGTCGCGGCCCATCTTGGCGCTGCCGCCGGCCGAGTCGCCCTCGACGAGGAACACCTCGTTGTGGCCGAGGTCGCGGCTCTCGCAGTCGGTGAGCTTGCCCGGCAGCACCGCCACCCCCGAGCCCTTGCGCTTCTCGACCTTCTGGCTGGCACGCTGGCGCACCTGGGCGGCCTTGATGGCGAGTTCGGCCAGCTTGCGGCCGTAGTCCACATGGTGGTTCAGCCAGAGTTCGAGGGCGGGACGCACGAAGCTGGACACCAGCCGCACCGCGTCGCGCGAGTTCAGACGTTCCTTGATCTGCCCCTGGAACTGCGGATCGAGCACCTTGGCCGACAGCACGTAGGACGCGCGGGCGAATACGTCTTCGGGCAGCAGCTTGACGCCCTTGGGCAGCAGCGAGTGCAGGTCGATGAAGCTCTTGACCGCGTTGAACAGGCCGTCACGCAAGCCGCTGTCGTGGGTACCCCCCGCAGTGGTGGGGATGAGGTTGACGTAGCTCTCGCGCACGGGGTGGCCGTCTTCGGTGAAGGCCACGCACCACTGGGCGCCCTCGCCTTCGGCGAACTGGTCGTTGTTCTCGGCGTAGCCCTCGCCGTCGAAGAGCGGAATCACCGGATCGCCGCCGAGCGTCTGCATGAGGTAGTCGCGCAGGCCACCCTTGTACTGCCAGCTCTGGTTCTCGCGCGTCTTCTCGTTGACGAGATACACGGCCACGCCCGGCATCAGCACGGCCTTGCTGCGCAGCAGGTGGGCCAGCTCCGCCAGCGGCAGCTGGCTCGATTCGAAGTACTTGGCGTCGGGCCAGACCCGCACGCAGGTCCCCTGGCGGCGGTCGCCCTCCTGCGCCTTGCGCAGCTGCAGAGGCTCGACCACGTCGCCCGCGGCGAAGACCAGCCGGGCCACCTGCCCGTCGCGGTGCGACACCACTTCGAGGCGCTTGGCCAGCGCGTTCGTCACCGACACGCCGACGCCGTGCAGGCCGCCGGAGAAGCTGTAGGCGCCGCCCTTGCCCTTGTCGAACTTGCCGCCCGCGTGCAGCCGGGTGAACACCAGTTCGATCACCGGCGCCTTTTCCTCGGGATGCATGCCGAACGGGATGCCGCGCCCGTCGTCCTCGATGGACACCGAGCCGTCGGTGTGCAGCGTGACCTTGATGCGCTTGCCGTGCCCGGCGAGGGCCTCGTCGGCGGCGTTGTCCAGCACCTCCTGGACGATGTGCAGCGGGTTGTCCGTGCGCGTGTACATGCCGGGCCGCTGCTTGACGGGCTCCAAGCCCTTGAGCACGCGGATCGAACCTTCGGAATACTCGGGGGACGGTTTGCTTGCCATGGGAGCGGCGATTGTAGACACAGGCCGCCGCACCGCTGTACAAAACCACAGACACGGCCCGCAGCAGACGCCATCCATGCCTCATTCGCATCAATCGGGACGAAATTTTTCAAGCCCCCGCCGTGCTCGGGCCGCCAGCCGATTCGCTACATTTCCCGGAATGTCCTCCCCTCCCCGCCTGTCCCTCGCCCAGGTCCTCGTCTGCGGCGCAGCCATCGTCACCCTGTCCATGGGCACGCGGCATGGCTTCGGTCTGTGGCTCACACCCATCACGCAGGCCCAGGGCTGGACGCGCGAGACCTTCGCCTTCGCCATCGCGCTGCAAAACCTCGCCTGGGGCTGCTTCGGCATCTTCGCCGGCATGGTGGCCGACCGCTTCGGCGCCTTCCGCGTGATCGTGGGCGGCGCGGTGCTCTACGCGCTGGGGCTCGCGGGGATGGCGCTGGCCACCACCCCGCTGCTGTTCGCCGTGGCCTCCGGCGTGCTGATCGGGGCGGCCCAGGCGGGCACCACCTTCGCCGTGATCTACGGCGTCATCGGCCGGCAGATCGACCCCGCCAAGCGCTCGTGGGCCATGGGTGTCGCGGCGGCCGCCGGCTCGTTCGGGCAGTTCCTCATGGTGCCGGTCGAAGGCTTCCTGATCGCCGGCCTCGGCTGGCAGACCGCGCTGCTGGTGCTCGCCGCGCTCGTGCTGCTGATCGCGCCGCTGGCCCTGGGCCTGCGCGAGCCGGGCTTCTCGGGGGGAGCGCCGGTGCGGCGCGAGCAGACGATCGCGCAGGCGGTGCGCGAGGCCTTCCGCTATCCCAGTTTCCAGTTGCTCACGGCGGGCTACTTCGTCTGCGGCTTCCAGGTGGTGTTCATCGGCGTGCACATGCCCAGCTACCTGCGCGACCACGGCCTCGCGCCCCACGTGGCCAGCTACGCGCTGGCGCTGATCGGCCTGTTCAACGTGTTCGGCACCTACATCGCGGGCGCGCTCGGTCAACGCATGGCCAAGCGCAAGATCCTTGCGTTCATCTACCTGAGCCGGGCGGTGACGATCGCGGTGTTCCTGGCAGCGCCCCTCACGCCGCTGTCGGTGTACGTCTTCTCGGCAGTCATGGGCCTGCTCTGGCTGTCCACGGTGCCGGTCACCAGCGCCGCAGTGGCGGGCATCTTCGGCGTGGCGCACCTGTCGATGCTGAGCGGCTTCGTGTTCTTCAGCCACCAGATCGGCTCGTTCCTGGGCGTGTGGCTGGGCGGCCTGCTGTACGACCGCACGGGCAGCTACGACATCGTCTGGTATCTCTCCATCGCATTGGGGGTGTTCGCAGCCCTGGTGAACCTGCCCGTGCGCGAAGCTCCGATCCAGCGCCAGCCGCTGGCGCAGGCGGCGTGACCATGCCGCGGTCCGTTGCCGGCTCGTCCAGGCTTGCGCCGGCCCTGCGCAAGGCGCTCGGCCTGCTCGCCGCGGCCGCCGCGCTCGCCGGCGTTTTCGCCCTCTACACCGAACCGACCATTCTCGTGAGCGTCTCCGAAATGGTCTGGGCCTGCTTCAACTGAGGACTTCCGGCCATGCACGGCACCGAAGCCCCCTCGCCCTGGGTCCGTCGCTGGAGCCATCTCGTGCCGGGGGGCGCGGACGTGCTGGATGTCGCATGTGGCGGCGGGCGCCACATGCGCTGGTTCGCGCAGCAGGGGCATCCGGTGCTCGGGATCGACCGCGACCCGCAGGCGCTGGAGCTGGCTCGCGGCGCCGGGGAGGCGCTGCTGGCCGACATCGAGCAGGGACCGTGGCCCCTCGCGGGCCGTCGCTTCGGTGCCGTGGTGGTGACGAACTATCTGTGGCGCCCGCTGCTGCCGGTGCTGGTCGACAGCGTGGCGCCTGGCGGCGCCCTCATCTACGAGACCTTCGCGCAAGGCAACGAGACGGTGGGCAAGCCGGCGCGGGCAGACTTTCTGCTGCGCCCCGGAGAGTTGCTGGCCGCCTGCGCGGACCTGCGGGTGGTGGCCTACGAAGACGGGTTCCTGGCGCAGCCGCCGCGCTTCGTGCAGCGCATCGCCGCGGTGCGCGCGGGCGGCACCGACGACGCGCCGCCCCCGCGCTACGCCCTGCACGCTGCGGGCGACGACGCCGCCGGCGACCCTCGAAAACCTCAGTAGCAGGCGTTCGCCCGGCTGGCGCCGGGACCGCATCGCCTGCCGCGCCGCGCCTGCCGGCCGCTGGATGGGCAGGCGCCCCCGCTCGTTAGAATCCGGCGTTCACTCACCCCTCCCCTCATGACACCGATTACCGGCAGCATCGTCGCCCTGATCACCCCGCTGCAAGACGACGGCAGCGTCGATTACGCGGGACTGCGCAAACTGATCGACTGGCACATCGCCGAAGGCACCGACTGCATCGGCGTGGTCGGCACCACCGGCGAGTCGCCCACGGTCAGCGTCGAGGAGCACCGCGAGATCATCCGCGTGTCGGTGGAGCACGCCGCCGGGCGCGTCCCCGTGATGGCGGGCTGCGGCGCCAACTCCACCGCCGAAGCAATCGCCCTGGCCAGGTACGCCCGCGAGGTCGGCGCCGACTGCCAGCTGCAGGTGGTCCCCTACTACAACAAGCCCACGCAGGAAGGCCAGTACCGGCACTTCAAGGCCATCGCCGAGGCCACCGGAGACCTGCCCGTGGTGCTGTACAACGTGCCCGGGCGCACCGTCGCCGACCTCGCCCACGACACCGTGCTGCGCCTGGCCGAGGTGCCGGGCATCGTCGGCATCAAGGAGGCCACCGGCAACATCGAGCGGGCGCAGTGGCTCATCCGCGACGTGCCCGAGGGCTTCGCCGTTTATTCCGGCGACGACCCCACCGCGGTGGCCCTCATGCTGTGCGGCGGCCAGGGCAACGTGAGCGTCACCGCCAACGTCGCGCCGCGCCAGATGCACGAGCTGTGCGTGGCCGCCATCGCCGGCGACAGCCGCAGGGCCATGGCCATCCAGCGTCGCCTCATGCCGCTGCACCGCTGGCTGTTCGTGGAAGGCAACCCCATTCCGGTGAAATGGGCGATGGCGCGCATGGGCCTGTGCGGCCCGACCCTGCGCCTGCCCCTGACCCCCTTGTCCGACGCCGCGCAGCCCGCGGTCGAACAGGCGCTGCGCGACAGCGGCTTGCTGCGCTGAGCGCGGCGGACCCCCACGAGGAAGACTCTACTGATGAAGCAATTCGCAAGACTCGCGCTCCTGGCGCTGTGCGCCCAGCTGGCCGCCTGCTCCGTGCTCGAAGGTGAACGCATCGACTACAAGAGCGCAGGCAAGGCGCCCACGCTCGAGGTGCCGCCCGACCTGACCCAGCTCGCGCGTGACTCGCGCTACGTGGTGCCCGGCGGCCCGGTCACGGCCAGCAGCTACCAGCTCGGACAGGCCGCACCGACCATGCCCACCGCCGCCACTGCAGTGGGCGACGTGCGCATCGAGCGCGCGGGCGACCAGCGCTGGCTGGTGGTCAACCGGCCCGCGGACCAGCTGTGGGGCCCGGTGCGCGAGTTCTGGCAGGAGAACGGCTTCCTGCTGACGCTCGACCAGGCCAACCTCGGCATCATGGAAACCGACTGGGCCGAGAACCGCGCCAACATTCCCCAGGACGGCATTCGCCGCTTCCTGGGCAAGATCATCGACTCGGTCTACTCCACCGCCGAGCGCGACCGCTTCCGCACCCGCCTCGAGCGCTCTCCCACCGGCGGCACCGAGATCTACATCTCGCACCGCGGCATGGTCGAGGTCTACGCCAACCGCGAGCAGGACCAGACCGTGTGGCAGCCCCGCCCGGCGGACCCCGAACTCGAGACGGAAATGCTGCGCCGGCTGATGGTCAAGCTCGGCGTGAACGATGAGCAAAGCAAGGCCATCGTGGCATCCGGCAGCACGCAGCCGGCGGCCCGCGTCTCCAAGGCCGGCGAGACGCCGGTGGTGCTGCTCGACGAAGGTTTCGAGCGCGCCTGGCGCCGCGTCGGGCTGACGCTCGATCGCACCGGCTTCACGGTCGAAGACCGCGACCGCAGCAAGGGCCTGTATTACGTTCGCTACGTCGAGCCCAACCCGGACCGCCAGGAGCGTGGCTTCCTCGGCCGCATCTTCAACCGCGCCGAGCAGGCCGCTCCGCCCTTGAAGTACCGCATCGCCCTGCGCAGCGAAGGCAACAGCACCACCGTGTCGGTGCTCGACCCCAGCGGCACACCTGCCGCACCGGCCACCGCGCAGCGCATCGTGCAGGTGATCGCGGACGACCTGAAGTAAGGCCGAGGGCAAGCCCCTTGCTGCGCTTCAAGAGCCTGGGCAGTGGCAGCTCGGGCAACGCCACGCTGGTGCAGGCGCGCGACGGCGTCGGCATCACCCACCTGCTGGTCGATTGCGGCCTGGGCATCCGCCAGATGCACAGGCGACTCGGCGAGGCCGGGCTGCTGCCCGACCAGGTCGATGGCATCTTCGTGACCCACGAGCACGGCGATCACATCGGCTGCGCGCGCGCCTTTGCCTTGCGCGAGCGCATTCCCGTCTACATGAGCGCCGGCACCTACGCCGGCATCGGCTCGCCCGACTTCGAAGGCCTGCTGCGCATCGTCTCCGATGGCGAGAGCTTCACGCTGGGGGCGCTGCGGCTCACGCCGTTCGCAGTGCCCCACGACAGCCGCGAGCCGCTGCAGCTGCACTGCACCGATGGCGCCCGGCGGCTGGGGCTGCTCACCGACCTGGGCCACGTCACGCCCCATGTGCTGGCGCATCTTGCCGGCTGCGACTCGCTGGTGCTGGAATGCAACCACGACGAGCAGCTGCTCGCGTCGGGGCCGTATCCGTGGTTCCTGAAGCGGCGTGTCGGCGGCGACCAGGGGCATCTGGCGAACGCCGCGGCCGCTGCCGCGGCGCGCGCCCTGCTGCCGTCCGGGCTGCGCCAGGTGATGGCCGCCCACCTGAGTGAGCAGAACAACCGGCCCGAACTCGCCTGCGCCGCGCTTGCCGAGGCGCTCGCCTGTGCCCCGCAGGACATCCTGGTGGCCGACGGACCGAGTGGCTGCTGCTGGCTGAGCGCCTGAGCGTCGAGGCGGGCTGACCCCGCCAGGCAGAACGCGGGCAGAAATGGGCCGACGACACCGCCGCGTGGCGCTTACACCGGCAGGGCTCTGGCATTGACAGGCCTGCCATCACGCCCTCGCAGGGCCCAGGGCGCAGGCAGCGTCCGCGCCCTGCCCTTGCTTTTTGTGCGCTTCCGGTCGCGGCAGGCGCGCAGACCGGCGGGCGTCAGCGGTTGGTGGTGCCGCCCGGCGTGGTCGAAGGCGCCGGCACCACGGCGTCCCCCGCAGGAGGCGTGGGAGCCGCAGGTGCCGCCGCAGGCGGCGTGGCGTCGGAGCCCGGCGCGGCAGCGGGGGCCGTGGTCTGCGGCGCCGGGGCCGGTGTGACCGGAGCGGGTGCTTCGTCGCGACCACAGGCGGTCAGTGCCGCGGCGAGCAGTGCGGCAAGCAGGAGTGGCTTGTTCATGAGCGGGGTCCTTTTTCAGGCCTGGATATCGGGGCGCTGCATGGGGCGACGATGCAGGAAACGTCGCTCGCAGCGGTCTTGCGATGCGGTCAGGCAGCTCGCGCCGGCCGCGCGCAGAGCCGCCGACTGCGAGACGCTCCGCACGAGCGAGAAATTCTAGGCCGCGAAGGCGTGGCCTTCTCCTCATGCGTGCGACTGGAAACAGCTACAACCCGAGGGTGGTTGCGGGAAATCCGGGCGCCGCCCCGCGCTGCGATTCGGCCAGCTCCTCGCGCAGCGCATGCCGGCGCACCGCATCGTGCGAGGCGCGCCCGCTGCAGCGTTCGAGGTCGTGGCGCTGCATCATCCAGCCGGGTGTCCACAGCGCGCTGGGCAAGTCGCCGGCCTCGCTCCCGCGCAAGGTCCGCGCCTCGACGATATCGGACCAGGTCCTGCGCCACGCGACGAAGCGGGCGTGGTGCCGCACCACGGCGTCCCAGCGGCCGGCCAGGAGCGTGATGCGCCGCCCGCGCGCCGACCATGCCTGCAGCGACGCGGCCACCGCGCGCTCCCCGAGGGGCCAGTCCAGGAAATCAGGATCGCTCAGGATCAGCTCCTGCCAGCCTTCGGACGCGGCACGGGCCAGGGCGTCGCGGACCATCTGCTGGAACGCCGAGCGGCCATCGAAAGCGCCTTCGGGCAGGCGCGCCGGGTCGGGGTGCCGTTCGCCGGTCATGGCGTCTCGTCCGTGGTGTGCACCCAGCCCGCCTCGCACCACGACATGAGCAGCGCGCGCGCGTCTTCGCTCGCGCCGGCCACCTCGCGCGCAGCCAGGCCGCGCCGGTCGGCGAGACGGCGCATCAGGCGCGCGTCCCGGCCGGCTGCCCGCCAGCTCTCGCCGTTGATGTAGACGTGCCGCTCGTCGTAGAGCATGCGGGTGCGGGCATCGAGCTGCAGCGCGCCCAGCGGCAGTGGCTGGTCCGGCGGCTCGAACCACACGTTCGGCTTGGGCTCGCTCAGGTACTCGCCCAATGCGCGGTCCAGGAGCTGCGGGTCGCGCAAGGCGGTAGCGACCGCTTCGCGCGCGAAGCGCAGCATCTCGGCAGGCACGGCAGCCGGTGTCTCGGTGGCCGCTTGCCGGGGATCGCGGTAGAGCGCCTCACCGGCCTCGTCGGGGGCGTCCTCGGCGATACGCTGCAGCAGCTCGCGCGCGAGTTCGCCGCGGGCCGGCGAACGAAAGCCGATCGAGTAGGTCTGGCACTCGCCTTCCGCGATGCCATCATGGGCCCAGCGCGGCGGCAGGTACAGCATGTCTCCAGGCTCCAGCACCCATTCTTCCTCGGCCTCGAAGTGGGCCAGTATCTTCAGCGGAACGTCGGGCTGCAGGCTCAGGTCGTGCTGGCGTCCGATACGCCAGCGCCGCCGCCCCTCGGCCTGCAGCAGGAACACGTCGTAGCTGTCGAAGTGCGGTCCCACGCCGCCGCCGTCGGTGGCGTAGGAGATCATCACGTCGTCCAGCCGCGCCTCGGGCACGAATCGGAACTGGCCCATCAGGCGGTGCACGGCCGCGTCGTGCAGGTCCATGCCCTGCACCAGCAGCGTCCAGCCGGGGCGATTGCGCGGTGGCAGCGCACGCCGTGCGAAAGGGCCGTGCTGCAGGCGCCACCGCCCACCTGGCTCCTGCACCACCAGGCGCGACTCCACGTGCTCCTCACCGGCCAGCTCGAGCAAGCGCGCGCGCGGCACGAGGGCCCGCATGTCGGCAACGGCCTGCCGTATCAACAGCGGCTTGCGCTGCCAGTGGCGCGACATGAACTGGGCGGGCGCAAGGCCTCCGAGCAGGGGAAGGGGGCGGTCTGTGTGCATTGCTGGGTTCCGGACTGCGACAATTCTCGGTCATGGAAATCACTCAACAATGCGTCGTCGCACTGACCTGGACCCTGAAGGACACCCTGGGTGAGACGCTCGACGAACTCGAACAGCCGGTCGAATTCCTGGTGGGCGGCGAGGACCTCCTGGGAAAGATCGAGGAAGCGCTGCAGGGCCACGAGCCGGGCGACCGCGTCGATCTGCATCTGGAGCCCGAAGAGGCTTTCGGCGACTGGAACGAATCGCTCGTGTTCCTGGAGCCACGCGCCCTGTTCCCTGCGCAGCTCGAGGAGGGCATGACCTTCGAAGGGCTGCCCGAGGGGGCGAACCCCTCGGCGCCGCGCGACGCGCTCTACACGGTCACCGATGTCTATCCCGACCACGTCGTGCTCGACGGCAACCACCCGCTCGCGGGCATCGCGTTGCGGCTGCACCTGACGGTCGGGCACGTGCGCGAAGCCACGGAGGAGGAGATCGGTCGCGGCTCGGCCGGTTCGGGATTTTTCCGCGTGCAGCCGCAGGCGCCGGGCAGCGACCTGCTGCACTGACATTGGACGGGGCGCCCGCGCCGCGCCCTGGTGCGCCACGGCGCACGCGCCGGCGGCGAACCACACTCCGACTGGCAGGTGGATCGACGCAAGGCGCGCCCTTCAGGTGCGAGGCGGCAGGCCGCCTCGCCGCGGCCGCGATCAGACGCGGTAGATGATGCCGTTGTCCACGCGCACGCGGTCGCCCACGCGCAGGTCGCCGGTGGCCGCCACCTCGTACATCCGAGTCGTACCCTGGTCGGTCACCACGGTCACGCGGTAGCTCGGACCGCCGGTGGCCTGCGGCTGGTTGCCGCGCCCGTACTGCGAACCAGCGGCTGCTCCGCCGAGTCCACCGATCACCGTGGCCGCGTCACGGCCGCTGCCGCTGCCGACCTGGCTGCCGAGCACGGCACCGGCCAGGCCGCCGACGACCGCACCCAGGATGTTGGTGCGGTTGGGATCCTGGGCGGCGCCCTGAGGCACGTACTCGATGGCGCTCACGCGTCCGAACACGGTCGATGCCGGCGCCGTTGCGACCTGCCCGCCGCCCGGGTAGGCGCCCGGGGCTGGATACGTGGCCGTGGGGTAGGTGGCCGTCGGATAGGTGGAAGACTGTGGGAACAGCGGCGTGTTGCTGCAGGCTGCCAGTGCGGCGGTAGTGACGGCGATGGCGCCGAGCCGGGCAATGCGCGTGGTGTTTTTCATGGCGATCTCCTTGAGTGTTGCGGAGGCACTGCCGGACCGGCGCGCCACCCTGGCACCGAGTTGAACCCGCCCACGCTCGCGCTAGCAGAAAGCCGAAGCCGGCGCTTGCTGTAGGAAGCGACGCGCCAGCCGGTGTAGGAAGCGCCCCCGCGTTGAGCCGCCCTTGGGCTCAGGCCTTGCCGGTCGAGCCGTAGCCACCTTCGCCGCGCTGCGAGGCCGGAAACTCGGCGACCACGCGGAACTGCGCCTGCTGCACCGGCACCACCACGAGCTGCGCCAGGCGCTCCAGGGGCTGCAGCGTGAAGGCCGTGCTGCTGCGGTTCCAGGCGCTCACCATGAGCTGGCCCTGGTAGTCGCTATCGATCAGGCCGACCAGGTTGCCCAGCACGATGCCGTGCTTGTGCCCCAGCCCCGACCTCGGAAGGATCATGGCGGCATAACCGGGGTCACGCAGCCAGATGGCAATGCCGGTGGGCACGAGTTCGCAGGCGTTCGGCGCGAGCGTGAGCGGCTGCTCTATGCAGGCGCGCAGGTCGAGCCCGGCGCTGCCGGGTGTCGCATAGGCGGGGAGCTGGTCCGCAATGCGCGGATCGAGGATCTTCAGGTCGATGTTCATGCGGGGATGCGGCTGGCGATCTCGGCCACCAGCTGGCGGGCCAGGGCGAGTTTGGAGGCGCGCGGCAGCTCGCGCGCGCCGCGCTCATCGACCAGCAGCAACTGGTTGTCGTCGCGCCCGAACGCGGCCGGGCCGATGTTGCCCACCAGCAGCGGCACGCCCTTGCGCGCGCGCTTGGCCTGCGCATGCGCGAGCAGGTCGTGGCTCTCGGCGGCAAAGCCGACGCAGAACAGCGCGCCCGAGCGGGCCCGCTCGCCCTGTGCGAGCGTGAGCAGGATGTCGGGGTTTTCGATGAAGCGCAGCACCGGCGGCTCGCCCGAGCCGTCCTTCTTGATCTTCTGTGCGCTGGCCTGCGCCGGACGCCAGTCGGCCACGGCGGCGGTGGCCACGAAGATGTCGGCCCGCGGCGCCAGGTCCTCGCAGGCAGCAAGCATCTGCAGCCCTGAAAGCACGTCGATGCGGCGCACGCCGCGCGGCGTGGGCAGCGCCACCGGGCCGGCCACCAGCGTGACCTCGGCGCCGGCTTCCCGCGCCGCGCGGGCCACGGCGAAACCCATCTTGCCCGACGAGTGATTGGTGATGCCGCGGATCGGATCCATCCCCTCGAAAGTCGGTCCCGCAGTGACGAGCACCGTCCTGCCGGCCAGCACCTTGGGCTGGAACGCGGCGATGATTTCGTCGAGCAACTCGGGCGGCTCCAGCATCCGGCCGTCGCCGGTCTCGCCGCAGGCCTGGTCGCCGGTACCCACGCCGAGCAGCACGCCGCCGTCGCGCTCGACCAGCGCGAGGTTGCGCCTGGTGGCGGGATGCGACCACATCTCGCGGTTCATGGCCGGCGCGAGCAGCAGCGGCACCGATCCGAGCGGACGCGCGAGACACAGGAGGGAAAGCAGCTCGTCGGCCCGGCCTTGCGCCAGCCGGGCCATGAAATCGGCGCTGCAGGGCGCGATGACGATGGCGTCGGCTTCGCGCGACAGGTTGATGTGGGCCATGTTGTTGGCCGGGCGGGTGTCCCACTGCGAGCCGTACACCGGCCGGTTCGACAGCGCCTGCATCGTGACCGGGGTGATGAAGCGCTCGGCGGCCTCGGTCATGACCACCTGCACGGTGGCGCCCTCCTTCACGAGCGCGCGGCACAATTCCGCAGACTTGTAGCAGGCGATCCCGCCGCTCAGGCCCAGGACGATGTGTTTGCCGGACAGCTCGCTCATGGCGGCCGAGTGTACGCGGCAAGGCGGCTGGCGCAGCACGCGCCAGGTGGGGCGACATGAACCTCTTCCGCGCAGGTCGGCCTGCCTATAATCCCGGTTTACCACCTCCCCGGAAGCGCGGCCTTCCGACCTGACATGACCAAATTTGTCTTCGTCACAGGCGGTGTGGTGTCCTCCCTGGGCAAGGGAATCGCCTCAGCCTCCCTTGCAGCGATTCTGGAATCGCGGGGCCTCAAAGTCACCCTCATCAAGCTGGACCCTTACATCAACGTCGATCCGGGAACGATGTCGCCGTTCCAGCACGGCGAGGTCTTCGTCACCGACGACGGCGCCGAAACCGACCTCGACCTGGGTCACTACGAACGTTTCGTGACCACCCGCATGGGCAAGGTCAACAACTTCACCACCGGCCGCATCTACCAGTCGGTGCTCGAGAAGGAACGCCGGGGCGACTATCTCGGCAAGACCGTGCAGGTCATTCCGCACGTGACCAACGAGATCCAGGAATTCATCAAGCGGGGCTCCCGCTTCGGCCAGCCCGACGCGGCCGACGTGGCGATCGTCGAGATCGGCGGCACCGTCGGCGACATCGAGTCCCTCCCCTTCCTGGAGGCGGTGCGCCAGATGAGCCTGCGCATGGGCCCGAACAACACGGCCTTCGTCCACCTCACCTACGTGCCCTGGATCGCCGCCGCCGGCGAGCTCAAGACCAAGCCCACCCAGCACACGGTGCAGAAGCTGCGCGAGATCGGCATCCAGGCCGACGCCTTGCTGTGCCGAGCCGACCGCCGCATCCCCGACGAAGAGCGCGAGAAGATCTCGCTGTTCACCAACGTTCCCGAGTGGGGCGTGATCTCCATGTGGGACGTGAACACCATCTACAAGGTCCCGCGCATGCTGCACGAGCAGGGCCTGGACGGCCTGATCTGCGACAAGCTGCGCCTGAACACGCCGCCGGCCAACCTCAAGCGCTGGGACCAGCTGGTGCACGAGACCGAAAACCCGCAAGGCGAGGTGCTGATCGCCATGGTGGGCAAGTACGTCGATCTGTCCGACAGCTACAAGTCGCTCAACGAGGCGCTGCGCCACGCCGGCATGAAGAACCACGTGCGCGTGAAGATCGACTACGTCGATTCCGAGACCATCACGCCCGACGGCGCGTCGCGGCTGGCCAAGTACGACGCCATCCTGGTGCCGGGCGGCTTCGGCAAGCGCGGCATCGAAGGCAAGATCGCCGCGGCCCGGTTCGCGCGCGAGAACAAGGTGCCCTACCTCGGCATCTGCCTGGGCATGCAGGTCGCCACCATCGAATACGCGCGCGACGTCGCCGGGCTCGAGGACGCGAACAGCACCGAGTTCGAGCCCGCGTGCAAGCACCCGGTCATCGCCCTCATCACCGAGTGGCAGGGCGCCGACGGTGTGCTGAACCGACGTGACGCCAACTCCGACCTCGGCGGCACCATGCGCCTGGGCGCGCAGAGCTCCGACGTGTCCAAGGGCACCCTCGCCCACCAGATCTACGGCGACGTGGTGACCGAGCGCCACCGCCACCGCTACGAGGCCAACGTCCAGTACCTCGACCGCCTGCGCGAGGCGGGCCTGGTGATTTCCGCGCTCACCCAGCGCGAGCAACTCACCGAAATCATCGAGCTGCCGCGGGACGTGCACCCCTGGTATATGGGCGTGCAGTTCCACCCCGAGTTCAAATCCACCCCCTGGGACGGCCACCCGCTGTTCAACGCCTTCATCCGGGCGGCCCTGGACCACCAGCTCACCGGCGGCAAGCTCCGCGCAGTGGCATGAGGACGGCACACTGACATGCGACTTTGCGGATTCGACATCGGGCTGGACAAGCCCTTCTTCCTGATCGCCGGCCCCTGCGTAGTCGAGAGCGAGCAGCTCCAGATGGACGTGGCCGGCCAGCTCAAGGAGCTCACCGGCTCGCTCGGTATCCCCTTCATCTTCAAGAGCAGCTACGACAAGGCCAACCGCTCGTCGGGCAGCAGCTTCCGCGGCCCGGGTCGCGAGCGCGGCCTCGAGATCCTGGGCAAGGTGCGGCGCGAGCTGCAGGTGCCCGTCCTCACCGACGTGCACACCGAAGCCGAGGTAGCGGAGGTCGCCGCGGTGGTGGACGTCCTGCAGACGCCCGCCTTCCTGTGCCGCCAGACGGACTTCATCCGCGCCGTCGCCCAGTCGGGCAAGCCGGTGAACATCAAGAAGGGCCAGTTCCTCGCGCCGCACGACATGAAGAACGTGATCGACAAGGCCCGGGCAGCCGCTCGCGAGAAGGGCCTGTCCGAAGACAGTTTCATGGCCTGCGAGCGCGGCGCGAGCTTCGGCTACAACAATCTGGTGAGCGACATGCGCTCACTGTCCATCATGCGCGAGACCAATGCCCCGGTGGTGTTCGATGCCACCCACTCGGTGCAGCTGCCCGGTGGCCAGGGCACCAGCTCGGGCGGGCAGCGCGAGATGGTGCCGGTGCTCTCGCGCGCGGCCGTGGCCGTGGGTGTCGCGGGCCTGTTCATGGAGACCCACCCCGACCCGGCCCGGGCCATGTCCGACGGGCCCAACGCGGTGCCGCTGCGCCACATGAAGGCGCTGCTCGACACCCTGCTTGCACTCGACCGCGTCACCAAGCGCGCCGGATTCCTGGAGGACCACTTTGCCTAGCGCCTACGTCATCGCCAACGTCGATGTGCACGACCCCGTGCAGTACGAGCAGTACAAGAAGCTGTCCACCCACGCCATGCAGGTCCACGGCGCCGAGATCTGCATCCGCGGCGGTGCGGTGGACGTTCTCGAGGGCGACTGGCAGCCCAGCCGGATGGTCATGCTGAAGTTTCCGAGCACGGACGCGGCGCGCGCGTTCTACGACTCGCCCGAGTACCGCGCCGCACGCCAGGCCCGCGCCGGCATCGCCGACATGCGCATGGTGCTGGTCGAGGGCATGTGAGCGTTGCGCCCACGCAGCGTCCGCCCCTCGGCTCGCCGCAGCGCGCCCCATGCGGGCTGAACCTGCCGTAGGCTCGGCGACGCACGACAAATTTCAAGGCAATCTGGAGAACCACACGTGAGTGCAATCGTTGACATCGTCGGCCGCGAGATCCTCGACTCGCGCGGCAACCCCACCGTCGAATGCGACGTCCTGCTGGAGTCCGGCACCATGGGCCGGGCGGCCGTGCCCTCCGGCGCCTCGACCGGCTCGCGCGAAGCGATCGAGCTGCGCGACGGCGACAAGGGCCGCTACCTCGGCAAGGGCGTGCTCAAGGCGGTGGAACACATCAACACCGAAATCTCCGAATCCGTGCTGGGCCTCGATGCCTCCGAGCAGGGCTTCCTCGACAAGACCCTGCTCGACCTCGACGGCACCGAGAACAAGAGCCGCCTGGGCGCCAACGCCATGCTCGCGGTGTCGATGGCCGTGGCGCGCGCCGCAGCCGAGGAATCCGGCCTGCCGCTGTACCGCTACTTCGGCGGCATGAGCGGCATGCAGATGCCCGTGCCGATGATGAACGTGGTCAACGGCGGCGCGCACGCCAACAACAACCTCGACCTGCAGGAGCTCATGATCATCCCCGTGGGGGCACCGACCTTCCGCGAGGCGATCCGCTACGGCGCCGAAGTCTTCCACGCGCTCAAGAAGATCATCCACGACAAGGGCATGAGCATCGCCGTCGGCGACGAGGGCGGCTTCGCTCCCAACGTCGAGAACCACGAAGCGGCCATCCAGATGATCCTGCAGGCCATCGAGGCGGCCGGTTACCGCCCGGGTGACCAGATCGCCCTGGGGCTGGACTGCGCGGCAAGCGAGTTCTATCGCGACGGCAAGTACCACGTGCAGGCCGAAGGCATGCAGGCGAGCGCCGCCGAATGGACCGACGTGCTGGCCGGCTGGGTCACCAAGTACCCCATCATCAGCATCGAGGACGGCATGGCCGAGGGCGACTGGGACGGCTGGAAACTCCTGACCGAGCGCCTGGGCCGGCAGGTGCAGCTGGTGGGCGACGACCTGTTCGTCACCAACACCCGCATCCTGAAGGAAGGCATCGAGAAGCAGATCGCCAACTCGATCCTCATCAAGATCAACCAGATCGGCACCCTGACCGAGACCTTCGCGGCGATCGAGATGGCCAAGCGGGCCCGCTACACCGCCGTCATCAGCCACCGCTCGGGCGAGACCGAGGACAGCACCATCGCCGACATCGCGGTGGGGACCAACGCCGGGCAGATCAAGACCGGCTCGCTCTCCCGCTCGGACCGCATGGCCAAGTACAACCAGCTCCTGCGCATCGAGGAAGACCTGGGCGACATCGCCACCTACCCGGGCCTCGCGGCTTTCTACAACATCGGCTGAGCCAGCTCCTCCAGGCGCTTTTTCTTCTTTCATGAGCTCCCGCCTCGTTCCTGCCATCCTGGTCGCCCTGCTGCTGATCTTTCATGCCCAGCTCTGGTTCGGCCGGGGCAGCGTGAGCGAGGTGGCCGAGATGCAGCGCAAGCTGCAGGCGCAGAAAGAAGCCAACGTGCGCGCGCAGCAGGCCAACGACCGCCTGGCCTTCGAGGTGCGCGACCTGCAGGAGGGCCTCGAGATGGTCGAGGAAAAAGCCCGCATGGAACTGGGCATGGTCAAGCCCAACGAGATCTTCATCCACGTCACGCCCTGAGCGGGCGCCCGCGCCCGCGGCGCCATGGCCGCCCGCCCGCCCCTCACCATCTGCGTGCTCGGTGCCGAGAGCACCGGCAAGACGAGGCTGACCCAGGAGATGGCCAGCCGCCTGCGCGCGCAGGGTGACCGTGTGGCGGTGGTGCCTGAAGTGCTGCGTGCGTGGTGCGAGCAGGCGGGCCGCGCACCGCGTCCCGACGAGTGGGAAGCCATCGCCCGCGAGCAGGAGCGCCAGGTCGATGCGGCGCTGACCACGGCCGACATCGTCCTTGCCGACACCAGCGCACTGGTGGTGGCGGTCTACGGCGCCCTGCTGTTCGAAGACCATCCTCTGCTTCAATTTGCCCGGGAGCGCCAGCGCGGCTACGACCTTATGTTGCTCACCGGGCTCGATGTCCCCTGGACCGCCGATGGCCTGCAGCGTGCGGGCCCGCAGGCGCGCGAGGCCACCGATGCCGTACTGCGCGAGCAGCTGCAGCGCGCCGGCGTCGACTGGCGGATGGTCTACGGCACGGGGCCGCACCGCTGCGCCAACGCGCTCGAAGCGGTCGCCTCCGTTGCCCCCTGGGCCTGGCGGCCGGCGGACGCGCCGCCAGCGCGCTGGCGCGGCGTGTGCGACGCCTGCAGCGACCCCGACTGCGAGCATCGGCTGTTCACCGGCCTCGCCGCCCGTCCGCTTTCCTAGAATCGTTTTTTCGACATTCACGAGGAAGCACTCCATGACCATCGCCCAGAAGCTCCAGGAACTCGGCATCACCCTGCCCCCCGTCGCCACCCCGGCCGCGGCCTACGTGCCCTTCGTTCGCACCGGCAACCTGGTCTTCCTCAGCGGCCACATCGCCCGCCGCGACGGCAAGCCCTGGGTCGGCCAGCTGGGCCGCGACATCGACACCGCGCAAGGCCAGGCGGCAGCACGCGCGGTGGCGATCGACCTGATGGGCACGCTGCAGGCGGCGGTGGGCAACCTCGAGAAGGTGACGCGCATCGTCAAGGTGATGAGCCTGGTGAACTCCACGCCCGATTTCACCGAGCAGCACCTGGTCACCAACGGGGCGAGCGAGTTGCTCGGCGAGGTATTCGGGCCGAAGGGCGTGCATGCGCGCAGTGCGTTCGGCGTGGCGCAGATTCCGATGGGGGCGTGCGTGGAGATCGAGTTGATTGCCGAGGTGGGGTGAGTGGTGCGCTGACGGGTGTTGTGGTCGCTGCAATTTTTCGACATCGACATCGACATCGGCGTTCGACGTATTACGTTGACGGTGGCGGTGGCGTGCACTGCTTGCCAGGGGCTGCCGCTGCGCTGTGATGTTTATCGCTGGCGCGGCGTGCCGGGATTTCGCCCCGGCGGGCGAGTCACTTCTTTTGCTTCGCCAAAAGAAGTAACCAAGAAAAGGCGACCCGACTGTCTGCGACCCCTCCGCTGCGCTGCGGGGCAACCTGCGCCGAACGACTTCGGCCGGGGTCCGCGCAAACTCGCCCTGCGGGCTCAGACATGCGCGGCCCTGTTTCCGGCCGAAGCCGTCCGGCGCAGGCGCAGACACACGGGCTTGGGGTCAACACGGCCTGTGGCCGTGTCCTTCGTGGTTGCTACTGGTGCGCGTCGCACGTTGGCGTTGGCGTTGGCGTTGGCGTTGGCGTTGGCGTTGGCGTTGGCGTTGGCGTTGGCGTTGGCGTTGGCGTTGGCGTGGCATGGCGTGGCGTGGAGCGCTGATGCGAAGACTGGTTCTATGTTGCGACTCCTTTGCTGTCGCGGCATGCCGGGATTTCGCCCCGGCGGGCGACCTACTTTCTTTGCTTCGCCAAAGAAAGTAGGCAAAGAAAGGCGACCCGACTGTCTGCGACCCCTTCGCTGCGCTGCGGGGCGACCTGCGCCGAACGACTTCGG
>NZ_JBBJUM010000008.1:0-247081 GCF_037726105.1 Ramlibacter sp. AN1015 | reverse complement strand
TTCGTAGCCCCTGCCGTGCACGGCCGACTGCTGATCGACTGCGTGGCTGTCGATCGCGGCGCGGATGTCGACGTTGCGCCCTGCCAGCGTGAGGTGTTCGTCGGCGTGCAGGTCGCTGCCGATGGCGCGCAAGTCGCCGCCGGCACGCAAGGTGGCGTTGCCGCCGGCGCTGAGCTGGCTGCCCAGGTGGGCGGTGGTCTGCTCGCGCATGTGGCCGGTGCGCCCGAAAGCCTGGCCGCCCACGGGCGTGTCGCGCTGGCTGCCGATGCCGACGGCGAGCACGTTGATGTCGCCTTGCGCATCGACATCCAGATCGTTCGCTGCCTGGATGCGCGCGCCCAGCAGGTCGATGTTGCCCAGCGCCTGCATGCTGATGCGATCGGCCATGACGGTGGCGATGCGGTCGGCGTTGGTGGTGGTGCCGGTGCTGGTGCCGTGCGGACCGTCGATGCGCGCATGGCTGGTTTGCGTGGTGGTGCGCAGCACGATGTCGCGCGCGTTCAGGCTCACGCTGCTGTTGGCGCCCAGGCCCAGGATGTGGCCGCCGCCGCTGTCGAGTTGGTTGTCGGCGGCGACATCGACGCGGTGGCCGGCCAGGGTGCCGCTGGTGGCGATGTTGCGCGCCTGCAGGACGAGCTGGCCGCCGCTGCTGCGGCCCGTGGCGTCGGCATCCTGGCGGTGGGCGACGATGGTGCCGCTGTTGACGAGGTCGCCGGCGGTGCGCAGATCTACATTGCTGCCGGCGATGAGGGCGCCTTCGGGCCGCAGGTCGCCTTCGACGGGGCGGCGCAGGTACAGCGTGGGCACCAAGGCTTGCGTGGTTCCACCATCGCGTAGGGCGACGGTGCGCATCTCGAGCCACACGATGTCGGTGGTCAGCAGCGCCATCTGCTCGGCCGAGAGCGCCACGCCGGGACTGAGCTGGTACTGGCGCGCAACCAGCACACCGGCGTCGAGCAGCGCCTGGTATTGCGCTTCGCTGTCCTGGTAGCCGCTGAGCAAGCGCCGGCCCGTCAGGGCCAGCACCTGGTCGTCCATCAGCCGTTGCTCGGCGAAGCCGTCGCCGTAGCGCCGCAGCGCGTACTCGCCGTCCAGCCCCAGCTGGTCGAGGAACTCCTGGCTGGAGGTGTAGTAGCGGCCCGCGGTGAAGGCGGCGTCGGTCTGCACCAGCGGCGCACGCGGGTCGCGGCCGATGGCAAAGAGCTGGTTGGCCGGGGCGCGGACGGCGCCCTGCGAAGCGACGGTGGCATAGCCCGCGGCCTTGATGGGGGGCGGCGCGCCGCGCTGCGAAGCGCTGGCCTGGGCCTGTGCCGAGCCCGGCGGCACGTAGGCGGGCAGCACGCGCAGGAGCGCCTGCGGGGCGGTGACGGCGCCGAGCTGGCCGGCGCGTACGTCGGGGGCGATGACGCTGCCGCGCAGGGTCGCTTCGACGGGTGGGGGCTCGGCGCCAGGGGTTGCTTCCGGCGGGTGTTGGGTCGCAGGTGTCGCAGGCGTGTTCTGCGCCACGGCACCAACGGTCGGCCTGGCGGCCGCGGGCGCAGCCGGGGCGCGGTTGCCCGCGGCCGCGTGCAAGGCGGGCTGGCCGCCCTGCTGGTTCTGCAGCACGGGCAGGCTGAAGGTTTTGGTGACGGGGGCGTCGGCGAGCGGTTGGGGGGCGGATCGCTCGCGGCTGAAGCTGTCGCGCAAGCCGCGGCCGCTGTGATCACGCCGATCGAAGACTCGCGTGCCCTCGTACGTGGTGTGTCGCGTCCCCTGGCTGGCAATGTTGTCGAGGGCGGTGCCGTCGATAGTGCCGGCCGCGACGACGACGGCATCGACGTTGCGTCCCCCGCTCAGGTGCATGTCGCCGCCGGCGAGCACGCGGCCCGGGCGGCTGTCGGTGACGATGGTCTCTTCGATGCGCTGGCCGGTGAGCGTGGTCTCGTACCAGTCGTGGAAGCTGCGGCCTTGCAGGTCGTCGTTGAAATCTGCGATGGCCTGGTCCAGCGAGACGTAGGCCTGCTGCAGGCTGGCGGCATAGGCATTGAAGTCCTGCCAGTAGGCGCCGCAGGCACCGTGGTCCACACGTACGTCGGTGACGAGGCTCTCGCTGTGGGTGACCGTATCGACGCAGCTTGCAGCCGGCATCTCCGGCGGCTCGCCCGGGCTGGGAACGCCGAAGCGCGCCCAGACGGGATCGTCAGGCCGATACGCGTATCCACACGAGCCAATGCCTTCGTGGTCGGGGACGCAGCTGATTGCGGCGTCTACGAACTCATCGCCGAACGTCTCGAACGGGTAGGTCGTGCTGGGCACCACCCACCTGCCGCCCTCGCTCTTGATGTCGTTCCAGCCCAGCTCGCCGGGCTCGAAGCTCCCAGGCAGGGTGTTCGGGGTGATGATGAGCCTAGACAGCGCCTCGTGGCGCGTGTGCGTGCCCGTGCGCAGGCCGGTGTTGAGGTTGTCCAGCGCGCCGGTGATCGACAGATTGCGTTGCGCGCTCAGGGTGGCCGCGTCGTTGCGCGCGGGGCCTGCGATCTTGAGGTCCTGGGCGCTGTGCACGAGAGCCTCGCCGGTGTTCTCCAGGCCCTCGGGCAGCTCCAGCACGATGCCGCCGGTGCGGCTGGCGATGACGCCCGCGGCATCGTTGTGCAGCCGCTGCGCGCTGATGGCGATCTCGTCGCCATAGATGCGACCGAGATTGCGCACGCTCTTGGCCCGGACGGTGGCCGGGCCGGCGCTGGCGTTGACGAGGCCGAGGTTGGTGAGCTCGCCTGCGATGTCGAGCGCGGTCTCCTGGCCGGTGATGACGCCCTCGTGGCCGTTGTGCAAGGCGCCTGCGCTCAGTTGCAGCTTGCGCTGAGCGCTGATCACGCCGTGGTTGTCCAGGCGCCCTTCGGTGTGCATGCGCAGGTCGGTGCCGGCGGCGATCAGCCCCTGGTGCGTGTAGTCGCCTTGCAGCTCCAAACTGAGCGCGCGTTGCGAGGTGAGCTGGCCATTCCCACTGAGCTGCCCGGCCTTGACGGCCAGGCTGTGCTGCGCGTCCAGGCGGCCCTGGTCGTTGCGCATTGCCCCGGTGTGGACATCTGCGGTGTCGGCGGCGATGTGGCCGCCGGCGTTGTCGAGGGCGCCGGTCACGCGCAGCGTGGCCTCGCCCATGGCGACGATGGCGCCCTGGGTGTTGTCCAGAGCGCCGGCCGTGACGCTGGCGTGCCGTCCTGCGAGCAGGCCGGCGCTGGCGCTCGCGGACGCGGGGTCACCGCGGGTGCCGGCGTTGTCCAGCGCGGCAGCGTCGATGGTGAGGTCGCGTGCGGCGAACACCACGCTGCGCGGGCCGCTGTTGTCCAGCGCGGCAGCGTCGATGGTGAGGTCGCGTGCGGCGGACACCACGCTGCGCGGGCCGCTGTTGTCCACGGCTGCGGCCTGCACGAGCAGGTCGGCCTGGCTCAGGATCGCGCCGCCGCGGTTGTCGATGCGGCCGGCGCTGGCCACAACGCTGTGGTCCCCGCCCACCAGGGTGCCGCCCTGGTTCGCAATGGAGCTGGACCGCTCGACGGCCAGGGCACCGTCGGCACCGATATAGCCGCCGCGGTTGTCGAGCGCACCGGCGTCGATGCGGATGTCGCCGGTGCTGACGATGCCGCGCTTGGCGCCGCTGTCGGTGTTGACCAGGCGCTGGCCGAGCGTGTCGATGTGGATGCCCCCGTCGCCCGCTTCGAGCACGCCGGCGCGGTTGTCGATGGCTCCCGCGATGAGCAGCGCGTGGTCGGCGGAGATGACGCCTTCGGCGTTGTGCACGTCGGCGTCGATGCGCACCTGGCGCCCGGCAATCAGGCCGCCCTCGTTGAGCAGGCCGCCTCGGCCGACGCCGGCTTCGTCATCGACGGCGGCTGTGTGCGGCGGCGGGCTGCGCACGGTGAGGTCGCCACCGGCGAGCAGGGTGCCGGCGCGGTTGCGAAGCTCGCCCACGCGCAGGTGCAAGGCACCATCCGCCTGGATGTGCCCGCCCTCTTCGTTGATGAGGACGCCGGACGTGGTGAGCTGCATGTGGCCCGCGGACGCGATCAGGCCGCCAGCGTTGTCGGTGCTTGCGGCGCTGGCCTGCACGCTGGCGCGGCCCACCAGGTGGCCGGCCCGGTGGCTCCAGGCAGCGGTGCCGGCGTCCAATGCGATGTGCTGGCCCTCCAGCTGCGCGCCGTCGGTGCGGATGCCTTCGGCCGCGATGCCGAGGTCTCCTCCGGCCAGCAGCTTGCCCTGGCCCAGGTCGAGCGTGCCGCGCACCTGGGCGCTGATGTCCCCGGCAGCCTGCCACTCCCCTCCGATGAGGCTGCCCGCCTCGATGCGCAGATGGCGGTCGCTGACCGCGCTGGCGCCGGCGGCCTGCACGGCGTCGGCACGCAGCGTGAGGTCGCCCACCGCGGACAGCAGGCCGCCCTGCAGGCTCAGGCGCGCTGCATCGATGGACAAGCCCGCGCCGGTGACGATGGCGCCGTCGCGGTTGTCGATGTCGGCCGCGACGAGGTGCAAGGCGCCATCGCTGTAGAGCCTGCCGCCCTGGTTGTGCAGGCCGGCCAGACGCTCGAAGGTGCCGCTGGCGCCGGCGATCAAACCTTCCCCCGTGTTGCGCAGCCACGCGCCACGCGCATCGATGCGCAAGCCGCCGTTGGTGCGCAGCTCGCCCGTGCTGTTGTGGATGCCGGTGGCGGCCACGCTGAGCGCATCGAGGCCGACATCGCTTGCCAGCCACTGGCTTTGCTGCTGGTTGTCGAAGACGCCTGCGCCCGCATCGACGTGGATGCGAGCCGCCTCTACTACCGCGCCATGGGCTGTGATGCCCTGCGCTGCGGCATGCACGTTGCCGGCTGCCGTGAGCTGCGCGTCCATCAAGGTCAGCGCCCCTGTGGCGTGCAGGCTCAACGCGTCGGCCGTCGCGAGCGTGCTGCGCTCGAGCGTGAGGCTTCGGCTTTCCAGCTGCATGCCACGCTCGGCGATGAGTGTGCTGTCCGCGATGTGCAGTGCGCTAGCGCTCGACAGCGCGAGCGCGCCGTCGGCGGCCAGCTGCTGGTGATCGATGCGCTGGCCGTGCAGGCTCAGCGCGCCGCCGGAGAGCAAGGCACCCCGCGCGGCGGCGGTGCCGGAGATGTGCGGGGCGTCCAGCGCCAGCTCACCGGCCGCATGGATGGTGCCGCTGTTGCGCAGGCCCTCGGGCAGGCGCAACCCCAGCGGCACGCGGGCGTCGAGCTGCGAGAGGCTGCCGCTGTTGTCCAGCCGCGGTGCGTCGATCACCAGCGTCTGTGCCTGCACCGACGCGGTGGTGACCAGCCCACGTGCAGCAGCGACGGCAAGTCGGCCGTCGCTCTGGGTCCGGCCCGCGAGGTGCACCTGGCCCGCACTGGTCAGGGCCATGTCGCCGGCAGCGGTGGTGTCCTTGACGGCGAGGTCGCCGTCGGCCGACAGCACCAGCGCGCCGGACAGGCTGGCCAGGCGCCCGGTGCTGTTGACGCCCAGGCCCTTGTCGGTGGCGATGAGATAGATCTGATCGGCGTACATGCCGCCCAGGTGGCGCACGTCCACCGCAAAGCGCGGGGCCGCATCGGTGGCCTCCAGGGCGGTGGCCGCCAGGCTGTCGTACGCCACCTGGTTGGCGCCGACGATGGCCCGCAGCTCGCGTGCGTGGATGTCGCCCTCGACGAGCATGCCGCGCGCGAGCAGGTCCAGGCGCTGCTGGTCGGCTGCGTTCAGGCCGCCCGGCCCGATGCTCAGGAGGCCCTGGCGAACGCTGAGGCCGGTGAGTTCGCCTCGGGGGCCGAACGCGGGCTGGCCGGTGCTCAGCGTCGCGCGGGACGTGTTGATGAAGCCGCAGCCGTCGCACACGATGCCGTTGGGATTGGCGACCACCAGGTCGGCCCGCGTGCCGGCGATTTCCATCGGCCCGCGCAGGGCGCTGGGGTGCGCGCCGGACACTTCGTTGAGGATCACGCGCGCGGGCGTGTGACCGAGCTGCGGGTTGCCCTGGACGCGTCCGCCCAGGTGCGTGTTCGTGGGGTGTGCGCTGTTGTTGAAGATCAGGCCTTCGCGGCCGACGTTGAACTGCTCGTAGCGGTTGCGGCTGACGCCCGCGCCGCTGGGCGGGGCGATGAGGACCAGCGGCACGCCGTTGGTCGCCGCATCCAGCAGCGGGCGCTGGCCGGCCGGGGCGCCGGCGGCGGCGGCCACTTGCGCGTAGGCCGGAGCGCCGGCCAGCAGCGTCTGCGCGGTGAATACGGCAGCCAGCAGGGCAGCCAGGCGGCGGCGCCAGGGGTGGGCCGGCGCAGCGCGGCGCGAGTGCGGATGAAGCAGCATGCGGTGGTGCTCGTGGTCTTGTGATCGGTGGAGGTGGCGGCGCCGTTGGCCCCGTGTGCCAGCGGCACGCGGTGGGTGATGAACCCGCATCGGGCGCACCGGCAAACGCAGAAGCGGCAGGCTAGCGGCGCTTCGCTTGCAGCCGGCTTGCAGCGGCTTGGCATGCATGGGCGCAACGAAGGGAAGCGCAGATAGCCCATCCGTGCGTCATGCAGCAGGCGCGTGACGGCGCAACGGCGACGCTGCAGGCGCCATGACCAAAGGCCTCGCGATAGGCGCCGTTGTGAAGATGGGACACGCTGCGTTCGGCGCAGAGGCGGCGAGTCGCCGCGGTGCACCGCCTCAGCTTCAGAAACTGAGCGACAGCCTGAGGTAGGGATTCACGCGCCTGGTGGCGAAACCGTCAGGCTTGTGGACGGGTATGGCCAACATGACCTCGAATTGCAACGACTCGCGCCGCCCGCGCACTCCCACGGCCGCCCCCGACAAGCTGTTGCCGACGAGATAGACATCGCTGGGGCCCCACACCCGCCCGTGGTCCAGCGCGAGCACCAGGATCGTGTCCATGCCGGCGACGACGGGCATGGACGTAGTGAGTTCGTTGCGCAGGAGGTAGCCGTTTTCCGCCAGCAGCACGGCGGCGCCGTCGAAGCCGCGCACGCTGGAGCGTCCGCCGATGGCGATCTGGTCGATGGACAGGGTGGTGTCGGTGGTGTGCTGCGCATTGAATGCGGGGCTGAAGCGCCAGCGGCGCTCGCCCCACGTGAAGTCATGCTGCAAGCCGGCCGCCAGCGTCCATATGCGCGGACGCAGGGTGGGGCCACCCTCCTGCGCCCCTTCCAGGTCCGCTTGCGCCCGCCGCCACGGCATGCCTCGCCGATAGGCGATGTTCAGGTCGAGCACCGACTTCTCGAACACGTGCTTGTAGCTCGCACCGGTTTCCACGGTGGTGGTGCGCCGACGCTGCACGAGGATTTCGGTGTCGTCCAGGAAGCTCGCGGCACGGCGCGTGGACAGCCCCGCCTGCAGCCCGAACTGGCTGCTGGACGTGCGCCAGAGCGTGTGCTGCAGCCGCGCCTGCGCCGATTCGCTGCGGCCGCTGGAGAGAAAGCGAGCCGTCGTGCCCTGCACCGTCTGGACGAAGCGGCTCTGGTCCGCGGACAAGGTCAGCACGCTGTATCCCAGGGGGATGCTGTAGTTCAGGGCCGCGCTCTGGCTGCGGTGGTCGGCGGCGAGCTTTTCGACATTGGTATTGAGGTTGAACGACACGATGTCGCTCAGGCCCAGCGCATTGTCCAGCGCCAGGTTGATCGCGAGCTGCGTGCGGCCCAGGCTGTGGCTGCCGCCGTTGTCCAGCGATGCGCCTGCACGAACACGGCCACTCAACGGGGCCGCTTGCCGCTCAATGATGAGGTCGCTGGTGCCCGGCTGCTCCCCCGGCTCCAGCCGCGTGGTGACACTCTGGCTGGGCAGCCGGTTCATGTTCTCGACACCCTGCTCCAGGTCCTGGATGTTCAACACCCGGCCTGCGCTGGTGGGGAAGGCGTTGTGCCAGGTACCCCATGCGGGTTCCTCTTGCAGCGGCGGCGACTGCGCATCGACCATCCGGACCTCTCCGATGCGCCCCACATCGACGTGCACCAGCAGCTGGCGGCCGCGCAGGTTCTGCGCAGGCAGGGCGACTCGGGTGGTGGCATAGCCTGCTTCGCGCAGCGCGCGGTCGAGTTCGCTGGCGATGACCCCCAGGCCCTGTACGCCGACGCAGTGGCGCAGGAAGGGCTCGGCCGCGTCGAGCAGCCAGCGAAAGCGGGTGGATCCGGTGCCCGTAAGCGCAACCTCCTCGACGACGAAGCATGGCTGCTCCACCGGCAAGGTGCGCGCCGTCGGCGGGGCCGCCTGGGGACGCAGCTCGCTCGCGCTCGGCTCGCCAGAGCGCACCTGCTCGCGCGTGCGCTCTTCCTGCCGGCGCAGACCTTCCTCGATGGCCGCTGCGGGCGAAGCGGATGGACGAACCTGCGCGTGGCTGGCCAGGGCCAGGCCGCACAGGGCCGCTGCAATCCACTCGCGCGGCGCAGCGGGGCGCGTGGCGAAAAGGCGGATGTGCCGCGCGCGCCGCGTGGCCGACGGGCGCCATGAACGCACAGACATTGAACTCATTGCCCCAACCCTCTTCTCGCGCCGGCAGTACCTGAACGCGCCTTCCTCGACGGCGGTGTCGCCACGGCGAAAAATCGGGCAGGTTAGGGGCGCCGGCAACCAGGCGCTTGCAGGGAGCTGTCAGCTTCCGGGGTGGTGGGAGACTTGCGCGAGGTGGACGCAGCGTCCGTCAGGGCTGTCGAGCCTGGCAGGAGGTGCAGGAACGTGATCCTGCGCCTTGGTCTCAGACGCCGAGCGAATCCACCAGCTGTTTCCACGAAATGACGACCTGCTTCGCAGGGACACGAAACGCGTGAAAAGGGATCGGCTGGAACGAGCCTTCGCTCATGGGTCCGAGTTGGGGCATATCCCCGAGCGCCATCTGCGCGAGCTTCCGGCCGAACAGGGCCGCCAGCGCGACACCGCGCCCGTTGTAGCCCATGCCGTAGTGAACACGCGCTTGCAGCGAGCCGATGTGCGGCACGGTGTCCAGGGTCACGGCAACCAGCCCGAACCACTGGTGCCGAACGCGGACACTCTCCAGCTGTGGGTAGATCGCCAGCATGTCCCGCCGCAGCCTGTCGTAGATGCGCTGCGAGGCACGACTGGACGCACCGCCACGGCCTCCGAAGAAGAAGCTGCCGTCGCGCAGCACGCGGTAGTAGTTGGTCAGCCGCTTCGCGTCGGTCGCCGCTTCGCCGTCGGGAAGGATGGTGCTGCGCAGCGCCTCGGGCAGCGGCTCGGTCGCGATGACCGCCGAAGCGACGGGCACCACGCGCTTTGCCAGCGCCTTGCCGGCCGGAGTGAGGTCGCTGTACGCATTGGTGGCCAGCAGCAGTTGCCTGGCGCGAACCCGCGCATTCGAGGTTTGGATCACCACCGCGTCGCCCGAACACGCCCACGACAGCACCGGCGTGTCGCAATGGATTTTCACGCCGTCCGCGTGCAGGCCCTTGGCCAGCGTGATGCAGTACTCGAGCGGATGAATCACCGCGCCGCGCGGCTCGAGGTAGGCGGCCGTGTAGAACGACGTGCCTGTCTTCTGTGCGGCCTCCACCTCGTCTGCCACGCGAGGCCACGTGTCTGCGAGTCTCGACGCAAGCCACTGCACGTCCTGCGAAAAACGCGGCACGTCGCTCGCGCTGACCACCGGCGTAAGGTGGCCAGTCCGCGCGAACCCGCAATCGAGTCCCCGGCTGCGCACGATGCTCTCCAGCGTATCGAGCGCGTCGTGCGCCGAGCGGTACATCAGCGCTGCAACGTCGAAACCGTACTTGCGTTCCAGCTCTGGGTAGGTCCACTTGTAGCGAGGCACCGCAATGCCGCCGTTGCGTCCGCTCGCGCCCCAGCCGATGCGGTTGGCCTCCAGCACGGCGCATTGCAGCCCAGCCCGTTGCAGGTGATGCGCCGCCGACAGGCCGGTGAAACCTCCGCCGACGATGGCAACATCGACTTCGGTGTCCTCGGCCAGCGCAGGAAAGGCGCAATGCTGCCGCGCGGACGCGGCCCACCACGAGTCGGGGTATTGCTGCACCAGGTGCGGCGACCTAGTCGAGGTACCCGATGTTGGCGCGCCTGATGACCTCGCCCATCTTGTCCTTCTCGCGCAACTTCTTCTGCGCGAGGAGCTCCGGTGTCGGGCTGCTCACCGCCATGGCGCCAAGTCCATTCATTCTCGCCTTGACTTCGGGCAGGTCCATGACCTTGATGATGGCCGCACTCAAGCGGTCGATCACCGGCCTGGGCGTGCCCGCCGGAGCTTCGACCCCTTGCCACACGATGAACTCGAAGCCGGGGAAGGTTTCCGCCACGGTGGGAATCTCGGGCGCGGCCTCGACACGCTTCGAACTCGTCACGGCAAGGGCCTTGAGCTTGCCGTTCTTCACGTGATTGAGCGACGCGGGGATCGAGTCGAAGAAGACGTGGCACTCGCCGCCCATCAGCCCGATGAGAGCGGGCCCCGAACCCTTGTAGGGGATGGGTGTCATCTCGATGTCCGCGGCCTGCATGAACAGCGCCGCAGCGAGCTGGGAGCTGCCGCCCGCACCGTACGTGGCGTAGTTCAGCTTCTTCGGATTGGCCTTGGCATAGGCGATCAGTGCAGCCACGTCCGCATGGGGCGAATCCGGCGGGGTCACCATGATCGTCGGCGCAGCGGTGATCTGCGAGATGGGCGCGAAATCCTTGATGGGGTCGTACGGGAGCTTGCGGTACAGGTTGGGCGCGACGACATGCGTGCTCGTGGTCATCAGGAGCAGCGTGTAGCCGTCGGGCGGCGCCTTGGCGACGTGCTCGGTCCCGATGAACCCGCTGGCGCCGGCCTTGTTCTCCACGACGACGGATTGGCCGAGCTCGGCCTGCAGCTTCTCGCCCACGACCCGGGCGACGATGTCCGTCACGCCTCCGGGAGGCCAGGGCACCACGAGCCTGATAGGCCGGCTCGGATACTGCTGTGCGGCAGTCCAGCCGCTTGCGGATGCACCCGCCACGAGGGTTGCTGCCTGGAGCACGAGACGTCTTTTCATGGAAACCGCCTTTCAGAGAGTGGGTGGGCGTTGCCCGACGACAAGGAACCGGATCTTTTCCGCTTCGACGATGTGCGATCTGGCTGCTGCGGCCGCCGCTGCGGGATCGCGGCGTGCGATCGCATCGACGATGGCCATGTGCTCCGCGCCAGCGACTTCCCGACGTTGTGCGTACGTATAGGTTTGCAGCCCCAGCAAGGCGACGGCGTTCTCGATCGCGTCGAGCGACCGCTGCAGAAACATGTTGCAAGAGGCGGCGTAGATCGCCTGGTGCAGCCGGTGGTTGAGCGTGCCCAGGCGCTCGGGCGTGAGGTCGGGGCGCCATTGCTCGCAGATGCTTCGCATCATCTGGATGTCGGCAGGCCTGGCGTGGAGGGCAGCCTGCCCGGCCGCGACGCCCTCGAGTTCCGCCCACGCGGTGTAGAGCTCCGTGACCTGCTGCGGCGACAAGGTGGTGACGGTCATCCCATCGCCCGCCGGCGTCACGAGCCCCTGCACCTCGAGCCGCTTGAGCGCCTCGCGCACTGGCGTGCGGCTGACTCCGAGGCGCTCCGCGAGCTCGTGCTCGCGCAGCCGGTCGCCTGGGCGCAGCTTGCCGTCGCGGATCGCGCTCGTGATCGCGTCGCAGACGACGCCCACGCGAGAGCCTTTGCGCAGCGGGTGCGGAATTTCCTCCCCTGTCACTTCGCGACCTCGACAGTCGGTGTCCAGCCGTAGATCTCACGCGCCTTCTCGGCGGAGACATAGCCGTACGCGACGTCGCGTTCGATGAGGGCGCGCGAGCGCTTCCGCGGGTCGCCCAGCCCCGCGCCGCCAGGGATTTCGCACAGCATCGTGCCGCCCGGGGGCACGCTCGCGTCGCCGCCACCGAATGCCTGCTTTCCATTGATGATGAGCCGGCCGTTCGGGCCGTCCTCGCCGCCCAGGAGGCCCGGCACGGTGAAGTGATAGCGCCCCCCGCGAAAGCCGATGAGAAACGGGCCGTCGGGGCCGATGTCGCCTTCCAGCACGACCATCTCGAAGCGCTGGCCCAAGCCACCGCGGAAGCGGCCTGCGCCAGCAGAGTCCTCCCACAGTTCCCGCCGTTTCACCAGGGCGGGAATATCACTTTCCAGTATCTCCACCGGCGTGTTGCCGATGTTCACGGGGAAGGTCAGGCACGACACGCCGTCCTGGCCGGCCCGCGCGCCGAGGCCGCCGTTCGCGGCGTTCAGCGGCGCGAAGCTCGTGCCGTCACGGCGCTTGCCGAAGATGTACTGCGCCCACAGCGGCGTGGAACCCGATGCGGCGACCACCCGGTCCGGCAGCGCCGGCGCAAGGGCACTGAAGATCGTCTCCGGAATGAAGTTGCCGATGCTCGTGCGGGCGAAAACCGGCGCGGGGAATCTCGCATTCACGACGCTGCCTTCCTCGGCCACGATGCGGATGGGACGCATCGAACCCTCGTTGCCCTGTACCGGCAGGTTCAGCAGGGCCAGCACCGCGAACATCGAATAGGCCGCCGTGTAGCGGATGGTGCAATTCACCGCGGGCCGCACCTGCGCCGAACTGCCGGTGTAGTCGAGCGTGAGTTCGTCGCCCTTGACGGTGACTTTCACCTTCAGCCGTATCGGCTGGCCGTCGATGATCTCGATGGGTGCTTCGTGCGTGTACTCGCCGTCGGGGATGCGTTCGATCTCCGCGCGCGCAAGTTCCTCGCTGCGACGGATGATCTCGTCGGCAAGCGGCTGGAAGTCGCGCCAACCCTGCTCTGCACACAGTTCGCGCAGGCGCTCGCAACCGACGTGGTTTGCCGCGCATTGGGCGCGCAAGTCGCCCAGCACTGTTTCAGCCAGGCGGACGTTGCTCGCGATGAAGTTGAAGACGTCCTCGTTCGGCTCACCTGCCTCGTACAGCCTGCACACCGGAATGCGCAAGCCTTCTTCGTAGTTGTCGCGGCTCTCCGTGGTCGCGCGGCGGCCACCGATATCGACGTGGTGTGCCGAACAGGCGCCATACCCGATCAGTCGTCCTTCGTGGAAGGCTGGTGTCACGATGAAGATGTCGTTGTGGTGGCCGCTGCCGTGCCACGGGTCGTTGCCGATCAGCACATCGCCCTCGCGCAGGGTTTCCGGCGCGATCTTCTCCAGCATGTGCGTGAGCATGGGCGCCAGGCCACCCGCGATGCCGGGCGTGCTGTCGGTGGAGCGCACCAGCAAGCGCGCCTGGGCATCGAACACGCCGCAGGCGTAGTCGTTCACGTCCCGGATCACCGACGAGAAAGAGGTGCGAACGAGCGCGGCGGCGAGTTCGTCCACCGAGGAGCCGAGCCGCCGCCACAGCATCTCCAGGCTGACCGCGTCGATGTGGCCGCCGCTGGCGACGCGGACCTGCATGCGCGGCAGGCGGACGATGAGGCTGCCGCTCTTGTCGATGGTCAACGTAGCCCCGACGCCAACGATGGTCGTGGACTCGGGCTCTTCGACGATCGCCGGGCCATCGATGGTCGCGCTGGCGGGGAGTGCCGCGCGGTGGTAGACCGCATGTTCCACGAACTTCTCGCCAACGGGACACCAGGCGTCTCGACGCCCTGCGCGCGTGACCGTCCCGCTCGCGGCAACAGGCGCAGCATCGGCGAAGGTCTTGCCCGGAGCGAAGGCCGTCACGCGCAGGCTCATCACCTCGAGCTGCAGTTCGTCGAACACGCGGCCATACAGCTTCTGGTAGACCGCGTTGAACGCGCTGCGCAACGCCTGCTCGAAGCCGCCGGCTCGCAGCATCTGCGGCGCGATGGGGACCGCCACGTCGTAACCCTGGCCCACGTAGCGCACGTCGGCCGAGCGCTCGAACCAAGCCTGTGCCGGGTCGGTGCTTCGCGGCAAACCGTTGCGCGCCTGCGCTTCCATGTCTTCGTAGAGCGCATCGAGCTTCGCCGCATCTGCACTCGCCGCCCGCGTGCGATACGTGCGGACCGTGTCGAACGAAGCAGGAGCGATCAGCATGCCGAACGCAGACGCCACGCCGGCGCGCGGCGGAATGACCACCGTGTGCGCCCCGATGCGTCGTGCCAGGTCGTAGGCATGCACGGGACCCGCTCCTCCGAAGGCGACGATCGCGCAGCTGCTCGGGCTCTCGCCTTTTTCCGCCACGTAGACCTTCGCGGCGCTTGCCATGTTCTCGTTCACCACGCTGTGAATGCCCCACGCCGCCTTCTCGGTGGAAAGGCCTAGCGGAATGCCCAGCTCGAGTTCGATCGCGGCTGCCGCTTTCTCGCGATCGAGCGGCATGCGCCCGCCAAGAAAATAGGTCGGGTTCAGATAGCCCAGCACCAGGTCCGCATCCGAGACGGTGGGTTCGGTGCCACCCTGCCCGTAGCTGACCGGGCCGGGCATGGCCGATGCGCTTTCCGGGCCCACTTCCATCGTGCCCTTGGCACTGACCTTCGCGATGCTGCCGCCGCCGGCCCCGATTTCCATCAGATCGACGACCGGAACACGCACCGGGATTCCGCTGCCACGCTTGAAGCGGTGCACGCGATCGACCTCGAGCTCGTTGACCCGCCCGACCCGACCGTCCGCGACCAGGCACATCTTGGCCGTCGTGCCGCCCATGTCGAACGCCAGCACCTTGTCGAAGCCTGCCAAGCGCGCATAGTGCGCCGCGCCGATCATTCCGGCCGCGGGGCCTGATTCGATGATCTGGACCGGAAACTGGCGTGCCATGGCCGCCGAGTTGAGTCCGCCGCTCGACTGCATCAGGAGGAATTCGCCACCGAACTTCACGTCGGCGAGGCGCCCGTCGAGCCGCTTCAGATAGCGGTCCACCACGGGCTTTGCATACGCGTTGACCACAGTGGTCGTCGTGCGCTCGTATTCCTTCAGTTCGCGCAGCACCTCGTGTGAAAGCGTCACGGGGATGTTCGGCGCGATCCGCGCGGCGATCTCGCCGATGCGGATTTCGTGCGCGGGGTTGGCGAACGAATTCAGCAGGCACACCGCGATCGACTGCGCGCCACTGGCCAGCAGCGACCGCACAGCCGCCTCGACCGAGGCTTCGTCCAGCGGCGCAAGGACCCGGCCCGACGTATGCACGCGCTCGTCCACTTCGGTGCGCAGGGGCCGCGTGACCAGCGGCTCGGGAAAGCGGATCTGCAGATCGTTCCCGTCATAGCGCTTCTCGCGGCCGATCTCCAGTACGTCGCGAAATCCTCGGGTGGTGATCAGCCCCGTCAGCGCACCCTTGCGCTCGATCACCGCATTGATGACCAGCGTGGTGCCATGTACGAGCATCCCGGCCTCGGCGACCGCGCCTGGCGCCAGGGCCTCGAGCCCGCGCAGGCCGTCCTCGATTCCGCGCGAGGGATCGTCCGGTGTGGTGAGGACCTTCTCGACGTGGGCGGTGCCCGTCTTCTCGTCGATAAGGAGCAGATCTGTGAACGTGCCGCCGATATCGCAGCCGATGCCGATTGCCATTGCTTCTCCATGCGCAGCAACTCCTGCTGCGAGCGACCTCACGTTAGTCGTGCATGCAGCTGCATGCAAGACCCGGGTTTACCCTGGTCGCACAGGGACAGGCGGGCAACGTGGGCACAGCGGATGCACGGCACAGCTTCGCTTGAGGATCAGCAGCGACCGACCCGCCGAAGGGCGCTCACGAAAGCACAGGCCCACCGGAAAGGGTCGGTCGAGTACCCCTGAACATGCGCTGAGGCCACCGGAGCGAGTCCACAGAATCGGCAAGGAGCAGACCTTCCGGCCGTCGGGGTACAGCGCACGCGGATGCCGCGCGGATCACTCCATCCGGCCTGAGCCAGACGGGGCGCCGGCGCGCTGTCGCCGAAAGGCTCTAGGCGCCCGGTACGACGGGAGACGCTTGCGCATCACCGCGTCACGGACAAGCGCGCGAGCTGGGTGCCGTCCACGCCGCCATCGGCCCGCGCCGTCTGGCGCGCGATCTTGCCGGTGTAGTCGCGCGCTTTAGCCGCATCGTCCCGGCGCTCGGCAGCCAACGCTGCGCCAGCCATACCCCGCAGGCGATTCGGCTCCTTACTGAGAACGGCCTCGAATTCCCGCAGCGCACCGGCTGCGTCCCCGCTGTCCAGGAGTACCTTGGCGAGAACTTCGCGCGCCGGCAGCAGTGGCCCGGGCGTGACCGCGTGCTTTTCACTGGCATCCTCGCGGGCAGCCGCCGCCTGCAATGCGGCAATACCGGCCTTGACGTCTCCCGACCTGGCGGCGGAGAAGCCGCGCACGACATCCGTCTGGATACCGATCTGCTCGACCCAGTATCCCAGCTTGAGTTCCGTCGCCCGGTCGCGCAGCGCCTGTAGCCGTGCGAGCTCGGCCGAGACCCCCTCCGCATCGCGCAATGCCGCTGCACCCAGCGCGCGTGCGTAGGCGTTGTTTGCTTCCGCCTGCGGGTACTTGGCCCAAGGGTAGGCGCCCGCTGCAGGTGTCAGGGGCAGCTTCGCGGCCGCTGCCCAATCGCCGCGTTCCAGCGCCAGCCTGGCTGGCATGGACGCGTATGAGAATGCCGCGGCAAAGTGATCGGGCGGCGTCGGATTCGATAGAGCGCCGTCTCTCACCAGGTGAGCCGCACGGTCCTGGCCCATCTGAAGGTAGGCGTACACCATGTAGTCGTATGCATGCGGCGAGTTCCAGGTCTTGCCGCCGTCGGCATTGGCGGATGCTGTATTCGAAGCCACCGACTCCGCCCATGCGCCCACGCGCGTGAAGATGTGCGAAGGCATGTGCTGCGCGTGCGCAGCGGCGGGCGCGATTTTGCTGTAGCGCCGCGCAGCTTCGAGTCCGTGGGCGGCCAGCGGAGGGTAGTCGTAGCTGTGGATCAGGTAGTGCGTCACGCCGGGATGGTCCGGTTCCTTCGCGAAAACCGCTTCCAGCTGCTTCGCAGCCTTGAGCTGATTGCCGTACTGCTTGTCGGCCGGGTTGAAGTTGGCGGACAGGACCAGGCTGTACAGGATGGTTGCTTCGGAATCGTCGGGATACCGCGCAGCAACGTCCTGCAGCGCGGCTTCGAGCGCCTTGGCGCGGGCGGCGTGATTGAGCTTTTCGGTGTCCTTGAAAAAGACTGCCAGCGCATCCACCAAATCGCGCTCCCGCTGCGTCTTGAGTCCGGTCTTGCGTGCGCGCTCCATGAGCTCAGCGCCATCGGCGAGCGTCTTCGCAGAGACATTGCCGGGCCAGCCAAATGGGTTGTCCAGCGATGCGAGCGCGGTCGCCCAATGGGCCATGCCGCAGCTGCCATCGGCCTGGAGCGTTCGCTCCAGCGGCGCCTTCATCTGCTCCATGACGAACGAGTGGTAGTAGGCCATTGCAAGGTTGAACTCCCGCTGAGCGGCCTCGTTGCACGCCACCTCGAAGTGAACCGTTCCCAGCTTGCCATGGTGCGACTCGTGCGCCGGGTCGCTTGCCTGCGTTTGAATCGGATACGCGACGCACAATGCTGCGAGCGCGACAGTGCTTCGTACTAGAGATGCATACATGACGGCCTCCTATGGCACGTTCCTCCCGAATCGGGCGGGCAACGATTAGGAACTCGCCGGAATTCACGGTCAAGCCTGGCCGTGCTACTGCCGGGAAACCCGAACACCCCCCTTGTCGCCCCCTACTGGACGCGTACGACCAGCATCTGCGGGAGGGGCGCCGGGCTATCGATTCGGCGCAAGCGCCTTGTTTGAATAGGCGTGCTGTGCAGTGCCATCGCGGGGGCGGCCCCTGGCCCGCTCGCAACGCAGCGTAGGTCCAGTGGAGAGCGAGGGCGAAGTGGCGTAGGTCCGCTTCGGGCCAGGAGCCGCCGTCAAGCGGCTACCGTCCCCCGCACAGCCCAGGCCAATGCGGCGAAGGATCGCGGACCATCGATCTCGCCGTCCAGGTACGCCGCCCGCACGGCTTGCTCCAGCCGCTGCCGGCGGGCGTCGTCGAGGCTGCGCACGTACTCCGCGCCGGGTCCGTCCTGGCCCAGGTAAGGCTGCCAGTAGTCCGCGAACGAAATGAATTCCATCCGAACGGTTAGTACAAACTCGCGCACGTCCACCAGCCCCGCGGCCTGCCATGCGGCCTGCATTTCGCCGGGCCTCGTCATCGGTCGGGTGTAGTTGCGCGCGCGGCGTTCGCCGGCCGCCGAATCGAGCACCGCCGCCGTATCCCAGAAGAGGCGGTTGGCAACGAAGCCGCCTCGCACGTCCCACACGGTGGCGGCAACCGTCGCTCCGGGCCTCGCGACACGCACCATCTCCGCAATCGCAGCCTGCGGATCTGGAACGAAATGGAGCACCAGCATCGAAAGCACGCAGTCGAAGAAAGCATCCGAATAGTCGAGGCGACATGCGTCACCCACGGCGAACCTGATGGCTGGCGCCGGGTATTGGCGTCTCGCGTACGCCACGTAGGCGGGCGAGATGTCGATACCGTGGACCTCGGCGTCGGCGCGGGACGCCCACACGGCTCCGCACAGATGGCCGGTGCCACAGCCCACGTCGAGGATGCGTTCGGCATGCACCACATCCGAGAAGTCGAGGAACGGGCCTGCCAGCCGCCTGCTCCATCGGCCCATGTTGAGCTCGTAGCCTTCACCGTTTGTGGCGAAAAAAGTAGACGAGGCGGCCACGGCTTTTCCTTCTCTTCGTCGCCAGTGGATCGCAGGTTAGCGCAAGCCGATGCCAGAGCGAAGTCCCGGAGTCTCCGAGTCTCAGAGCATGTTCTTGGTAGGGCGTGCAGGACTTGAACCTGCGACCAAGGGATTATGAGTCCCCTGCTCTGACCAACTGAGCTAACGCCCCCTGGAGCCGGATTGTAGGCAGCGCCGTCGAGCGCGACGGACCGCGACCCGGGAGCTCTCTCGCTACTGCTTGTTGTGGCTCAGCGCGTTGCTCACCAGCTTCGACGTGATATCGACGATGTGGATCATGCGGTCATAGGGCATGCGGGTGGGGCCGATGACGCCCAGCGTGCCGACCACCTGGCCATCGACCTCGTACGGTGCGCTGACGATGGACAGCTCTTCGAACGGCACGACCTGGCTTTCGCCGCCGATGAAGATGCGCACGCCCTCGGCCTGGCTGGAGATGTCCAGCAGGCGCATGAGCTGCGTCTTCTGCTCGAACAGGTCGAACGCGCGGCGCAGCTGGCTCATGTCGCTGGAGAAGTCGCTCACGGACAGCAGGTTGCGCTCGCCGGAGATGACCACCTCGTCCTGGGCCTGGCTCATGGCTTCGGAACTGGCGTCTACCGCGGTCTGCATCAGTTTCGCGATTTCGCCGCGCAGGGTATCGACCTCGCCCTTGAGTCGCTCGCGCACCTGCTCGATGGCAAGGCCGGCGTAGTGGGCGTTGAGGAAGTTGGCGGCCTCGACCAGCTGCTGCTGGTTGTAATCGACCTCGGTGAAGACCACCCGGTTCTGCACGTCACCGTCGGGCGAGACGATGATGACCAGGTAGCGCCGCTCGGAGAGCCGCAGAAACTCGATGTGCCGGAAGACCGAGGTGCGGCGCGGCGCCATGACGACGCCCACGAAGTGCGACAGGTTGGACAGCAGGTTGGCCGCGTTGGTGATCACCCGCTGCGGCTGGTCGGGTGCGAGGCTGGCGGCGGGCAGCTGGTCGCGCTGGACGGTGAGCATGGTGTCCACGAAGAGCCGGTAGCCGCGGGCGGTGGGCACCCGACCGGCGGAGGTGTGCGGGCTGGCGATCAGCCCCAGCTCCTCCAGGTCGGACATCACGTTGCGGATGGTGGCCGGCGACAGCTCCAGACCCGAGGCGCGCGACAGGGTGCGCGAGCCCACGGGTTGACCCTCGGCGATATAGCGCTCGACCAGGGCTTTCAACAACAACTTGGCACGGTCATCGAGCATCTTCAGCGGGTTCCTGCCGAATTTTAATGATGTAATCTTTGTGAATGAGTTCTTTATTCCGCCACGTCGCACTGATCGGCAAATACCCCGCGTCCGTGGCGGGTGGTGGCAGTGGAACTCCGCGCGCCGCGCTCGAGGATATTGCCCAGTTCCTGGTGGCGCAAGGCTGTGAAGTCGCCATCGAGCGTGAGACGGCAGCGCATGCCGGGGTGCACGACCACCCCAGCCTGGATGTGCCCGCGATCGGCCGCGCCTGTGACCTGTGCCTGGTGGTGGGTGGCGACGGCACCATGCTGGGCATCGGCCGCCAGCTGGCCGCCTACAACATCCCGCTGATCGGCATCAACCAGGGCCGCCTCGGCTTCATCACCGACATTCCGCTGGACGACTGGCGTGCGGTCCTGCCGCCCATGTTGCGCGGCGAACACGAAGAAGACTGCCGCCGCCTGATGCACGCGCGCGTGATCCGCGAGGGCGAGTGCGTCTACGAGGCGCTGGCCATGAACGACGTGGTCGTGAACCGCGGCGCCACCTCGGGCATGGTCGAGCTGCGCGTCGAGGTCGATGGCCACTTCGTCGCGAACCAGCGCTCCGACGGCTTGATCGTGGCCTCACCCACCGGCTCCACCGCCTACGCGCTCTCTGCGGGCGGGCCGCTGCTGCACCCGTCCAATCCCGGCTGGGTGCTCGTGCCGATCGCGCCGCACACGTTGTCGAACCGGCCCATCGTGCTCAACGACGCCGGCGAGGTCACGATCGAGCTGGTGGCGGGGCGCGACGCCAGCGCCAACTTCGACATGCAGTCGCTCGCGTCGCTGCTGCACGGCGACCGCGTGACGGTCTGCCGGTCGCAGCACCAGGTGCGCTTCCTGCACCCGCGCGGCTGGAGCTACTTCGACACGCTGCGCGCCAAGCTGCACTGGTACGGAGGCGGCACATGAGCCTGCGCAGGATCGCGTTGCGCGACTTCGTGATCGTGCGCGCACTCGAACTCGATTTCGCCGGCGGCTTCACCGTGCTCACAGGCGAGACCGGCGCCGGCAAATCCATCCTCATCGATGCGTTGCAGCTGGTCCTCGGCGCCCGGGCCGACGCCGGCGCGGTGCGCGAAGGCGCCACGCGCACCGAGATCAGCGCAGAGTTCGACCTGCCCGCGAGCCTGCAGCCCTGGCTCGACGAAGCCGGCTTCGAGCAGGCCGACACGCTGCTGCTACGTCGCACGATCGACAGCCAGGGCAAGAGCCGCGCGTGGATCAACGGCAGCGCAGCCACCGCGGGCCAGTTGCGCGAGGTAGGCGACCGGCTGGTCGATATCCACGGGCAGCACGCGTGGCAGAGCCTCACCCGGCCCGAGGCGGTGCGCGGTCTGCTCGACGGCTATGCCGGCATCGACGCGCAGCCGCTCGCGCAGGCGTGGCAGGCCTGGCGTGCCGCACAGAAGGCGCTGGGCGACGCCCGCACCGCACAGGATTCGCTGCAGCGCGAGCGCGAGCGCCTGAGCTGGCAGATCGCCGAAGTCGAGAAGCTGGCCCCGGGCGCCGGCGAGTGGGACGAACTCAACACGAGCCACACCCGTCTGGCCCACGCACAGAGCCTCATAGACGCCGCGCGGCAGGCGCTGGAGGGCCTTGAGGGCGAGGAAGGCGGCGCCACCAGCCTGCTGGCCCGCGCGCAATCGACGCTCGAATCGCAGCAGCAACTCGAGCCCGAGTTCCGGGCGCTCGCCGACATCGTGGCGTCCAGCCTGGCGCAGGCCGAGGACGCAGCGCATTCGCTGCACGCGTGGCTGCGCCGCACCGAACTCGATCCGCAGCGGCTGGCCGAGCTGGACGAGCGCCTGTCTCTGTGGGTGTCTCTGGCACGGCGTTTCCGCCGCGCACCGGCCGAGCTGCCGGAGGTGCTGGCAGGCTGGAAGGACGAACTCGCCCGCCTGGACGCCGCGGCCGACCTCGCGGCCCTGGAGGCCGCCGACCATGCGGCCCACCAGGCCTACCTCACGCAAGCGCGGCAGGTTTCGAAGGCGCGCGCCAAGGCGGCGCCCAAGCTGGCGCAGGCCATCACCCAGGCCATGCAGGGCATGGGCATGCAGGGCGGCCGCTTCGAGGTGGCGCTCGAGGCCGCTGCGCAGCCCGCCGCCTCAGGCCTGGAGGAGGTCGCATTTCTCGTGGCCGGGCATGCCGGCAGCACGCCGCGTCCGGTCGGCAAGGTGGCCTCCGGCGGCGAGCTCTCTCGGATCGCGCTGGCGATCGCGGTGACCACCAGCCAGCTTGGCAGTGCGCAGACGCTGATCTTCGACGAGGTGGATGCCGGCGTCGGCGGCGCGGTGGCCGAAACGGTCGGCCGGCTCATGAAGCAGCTGGGGCGCGATCGCCAGGTGCTCGCCGTCACCCACCTGCCCCAGGTGGCCGCCTGCGCCGACCACCACCTGGTGGTGGCCAAGAAGGCCGACGCGCAGGGCACGGCCAGCTCGGTGACGCCGGTCGCGAACGAGCAGCGGGTCGCCGAAGTCGCGCGCATGCTCGCGGGCGAGCGGCTCTCCGGGACCACGCTCGCCCATGCCAAGGAAATGCTGGGCGAAGCTGCCAGGTCGGCGCCATGAATCGGCGCACGAAGGCCGTCCCATGAGCCGCCTGGAGCTGGTCCTGATCACCGGGATGTCCGGCTCGGGCAAGTCGGTGGCGCTGCGCGCGCTGGAAGACGCCGGGTACTACTGCGTCGATAACCTGCCGCCCGAGCTGCTGCTGTCCTTCGTTGCCCTCGAGCAGCAGATCGAGGCGCGGCACGTGGCCATTGCGATGGACGTGCGAAGCGCGCAGTCGCTGCCGCAGGTGCCGGCGCAGCTGCGGGAGCTGCGCACGCGCGGGGTCGGGCTGCGCTCCATCTTTCTCGACTCCACCACCGACACGCTGGTGCGTCGGTTCTCGGAGACTCGCCGGCGGCACCCGCTCTCCGGCATGCGCGAGCGCCTCACCGGCGCCGCGCCGGCCAGCCCTGATGTGCAACACGCGCTGGTGGAAGCCATCGAACTCGAGCGCGAATTACTGGCCGATCTGCGCGAGCAGGCGCTGGTGATCGACACCAGCGCGATCCGCTCGGCACAGCTGCAGGCGCACGTGCGTTCACTGGTTGCGGCCGCCGACAGCCAGCTCACCCTGGTGTTCGAGTCCTTCGCCTTCAAGCGCGGCGTGCCGGTGGACGCCGACTACGTCTTCGACGTCCGCATGCTGCCCAACCCCCACTACGAGCCGGAGTTGCAGCCGCTGACCGGCCGCGACCAGCCCGTCATCGACTACCTGGCCGCACGCGACGAGGTGCAGCAGATGCTCGCGCACATCCGCGGTTTCCTTGAGCGCTGGCTTCCGGCGCTCGCCAGGAACCAGCGCAGCTACGTGACCGTGGCCGTAGGCTGCACCGGCGGGCAGCACCGCTCGGTCTATCTGGTCGAACAACTCGCCGCCACCTTCGGCACCCGCTGGACCACCCTCAAGCGGCACCGCGAACTGGCGTCGCACTGACGAGGCAGCGCTATGCGGGCCGCACCCTGCTGCGGTACAGGTCGTGCGGCAGGCTCTTGCCCAGCGACACGGCAAGGCAGGCATCGCGGCCACCGCGCGCACCGCCTGTCACCGTCCCATCGAAATTCCCGCGTGCGGGTCATGCGTCCCCGGCGGCTTGAGCACCCGAGGCGCCGTGCTCAGGGCGCGGCGAGCAGAAAACGCCGCACCGGCGCCGGCAGACCGAGAGAGGTCCAGCGGTCCGCTTCCCACCACTGCCCCGCGCCTGCCGGGGTGGCCTGTGCATCCGCGGCGACCCGCAGACTGACCGGGTGCAGGTGCAGCTCCTTGTGCGTGAGCGCATGCACGAAGGCTGCACCCTCCTCCAGTGCGGCCGTGTCTCCCGTCACCGCCTGGCGCAGATCGTCGAACGACGCGAAGGCGGGCAGGCAGTACAGGCCCGCCCACACCCCCCGATCGGGCCTGCGGTGCAGCCAGACGGCCCCGTCGGCGCGCCGCGCATGCAGCAGCCACAGCGACTCGGCGCGCCGGCGCACCACGCGCGTTCGCTTCGGATAGTGCTCCTGGGTTGCGGCGGCATGGGCCGCGCACAGCGCCTGCGCGGGGCACTGCGGGCACTCGGGGCGGCGGACGCTGCACACGGTGGCTCCGAGGTCCATCAGGCCCTGCGTATAGCCGGGCATGTCGTCGCCGCGCCCGGGCAGCATCTGCTGCGCGGCTTCCCAGAGCCGGCGCTCGTGGGCCGCCACTGCGATGTCCTCATCGAATGCGAGCACGCGGGTGAGCACGCGCTTGACGTTTGCGTCGAGGATGGCGACGCGCTCGCCGAAGCAGAAGGCCGCGATGGCCGCCGCCGTGGACCGCCCGATCCCGGGCAGAGCCTGCAATGCCAGGGCAGAGCGCGGGAAGACGCCGCCGTGCTCGCGCGCGACCTGCTGCGCACAGGCGTGCAGGTTGCGCGCACGGCTGTAGTAGCCCAGGCCGCTCCAGAGTGCGAGCACGTCGTCCAGCGGCGCCGCCGCGAGATCTTCGACGCGCGGGAATCGCTGCAGGAAACGCTCGTAGTAGCCGAGCACGGTGCTCACCTGCGTCTGCTGCAGCATGACTTCGGAGAGCCACACGCGGTACGGATCGCGCGTGGCCTGCCAAGGCAGCCCGCTGCGGCCATGGCGGGCCTGCCACTCGACGACGCGGCCGGCGAAGCCGGCCAGGCTTGCTCTCATGCGGTCTTCTGGAGCGCCTGTTGCGCGGCGTCGGGATGCGCGGAGCGTGAGCTGTCCAGCAGCTCGGACGTGAGCTCGGCCAGGCGGCGGCTCACGGCCTCCAGCCGCGTCTCCTGGGCCGCGATTTCGGAGATGCGCTCGTCCAGGCCCGCGGCTGCCTGCTCGATGCGCTCGACGGCTTCGAGACGACGGGTGAAGTTGCGGCGGCGCTCGCGCAGCTGCGCATCGAGCTGTGCCGCCGCCGATTTGTTCCATGCCTCCACTTCGCCGAGCGCACCCTCGTGCAGCGCGCGCAGCCGAGCGGTGAGAGCCCGCACCACACGCTCGGCGAATGCAGGCTGCGCCATGCGCAGCACGTTGCCCACGCCCAGGTACTGCATGTGGCTGCGCTCGACCAGATCCAGGTCTGCGCCGAAGCGCTCCAGCCCGGGCTCTTTGGGCACCTGCAGCGAGAAGCCGTGCTCGGTGTTCAACTGCTGGAACGCGCTTTCGAGCATGGAGTGGATCTCGGCGCCCATGGAGCGCGCGCGCACGACGTTCGCCCGCAGGCGCTGGAAGGTCTGCGCATAGGCGCCACGCACACCCAGCTTGATGCCCGGCTGGCGCAGGGCGGCGGTCAGCTCGGCCATCTCGGTGCGCAGATGCGCCGACCCGAGGACCTCGAGAAGCTCGCGCAGCAGCTTCAGGTGGATCGACCGGATGGCGTGGATTCTCGCGGCGCTGGCGCTGAAGTCACGCTGCTCCTGCTCGATGCGCGCCTGCATGTGCCGGATGACGGCGGTGTTCTTCCCGCGCAGGCCCTTGAGCTCGACCATCTGCTCGGCCAGTTCGCGGCGGCGCGCGTGCAGCGCATGCGCAGAGGCAGTGCGCAGATCCGCCATGCCGGAGGCCACCGCGCCGCGCAGGATGCGCTGCCGATGGCTCAGGGTGCCCTGGGCCAGCGCCAGCTCGAGAGCTGGCAGGTTGCTGGCCATCAGCAGCTCGGTGTCGTTGGTGACCTTGGCGACCAGGCCCTTCTGCGCGGACACGGGGATCACGCACGACGCCGGGAGGCCGAGGATGTCGGCCGACGTGGCGCGCTGGCGGTCGATCTGGGCCTGCACCTGCTCGGGCGTGCTGAGCGCGTCCCAGAGCGTGTCGATCTTGTTCAGGACCACCAGCCGCGTGTCGCTGGCGTCGGCGCCCACGGCGAGATGCTCGCGCCAGATGGCCAGGTCGGAGCGGGTCACGCCGGCATCGGCGGCGAGGATGAACACCACCGCATGCGCCTGCGGCAGCAGGTTGACGGTGAGTTCGGGCTCGGCGCCGATTGCGTTCAGGCCGGGGGTGTCGAGGATCACCAGCCCCTGCTTGAGCAGCGGATGGGCGAGGTTGATGAGCGCGTGGCGCCAGCGCGGCACTTCGACCAGCCCGTCGGCGTCCACGCGGGGGTTGTCCTGCGGTGCGTCGTCGTGCCAGAAACCGAGGGCACGGGCCTCGTCCTGGGTGACGTGGCGCACCTCGACCACCTTCTGCAGCGCCGCGGCCAGCTGCGCCGGATCCTTGGCATCCAGCGGCAACTGCTCCCACGCGTCGGACAGCAGCCGCCATTCCGACAGTGCCTGCGGGTGCAGCCGCGTCTCGATGGGCAGCAGGCGCAGGCAGGCCGGCAGTTCCGCGTCCCATCCGAGCTCGGTCGGGCACATCGTCGTGCGCCCGGCGCTGGCCGGCATGATGCGCCGCTTGTAGCTGGCGAAGAAGATGGCGTTGATCAGCTCGGACTTGCCGCGCGAGAACTCGGCGACGAAGGCCAGCATCACCTTGTCGGTGCGGACCTGCTGTTCGAGGTTGCGCAGGCGCTCTGCGAGGGAGTCGTCGAGCAGGTCCTGCTCGCGCATCCAGTCGGCCAGCTGCTTGAGGCGCGCGGCGAAGTCGCGGCGCCATGCGCCGTGCTGGTCGAGGTGGCTGGAAAAGGTGGTACCCACGGGTGCTGCTCGGGTCGCGGGTGAATATAGCACCGGGTTGATGAGCTAGCGAGCACCCAGGCGCCTGCGCCAGTGCTCCGTCTGATCGACGAAACGCTCGAGGGCGCGCACGAAGTGCGGCAGGGACAGCGCCGCCAGCCAGAACCGCTGACGCAGGCTCACCTGGCCCGAGCTGTCCCAGCATGCAGCCGCAGAGCTCTCGCGCAGCGCTTCGAGCGCATCCACCACTTCCGGATCGCCGAGATCGACCGCGCCGATGCGCGCGCTCAGGTCAAAGGCGTCGGCCGCGGGCGCGTGGCTGAAGCGCACCACCACATCGTCGAAGCGAATCGCGCAGCGACCGTCCGGACCGACCACCAGCGCCGGCAACTTCAGGCGCTCGGCCAGCTGCCGGATCAACACGTTGAACTGCATGCCGCCTCCTGGTCCCGTGATGCGCACTTTCGGACTACGCGATGCGCGCAAATCTAGCACCCGGGCAGGCGCAGGGGCAAGCCGCCGGGCGTGCTCAGCGCTGGCACTGCGGGCAGAAATAGGTGGCCCGCTGGCCTTGCCGGATCATGCGGATCGGGCGGCCGCACACGCGGCACGGCTCGCCTTCACGGTCGTACACCATCGCCTCCAGCTGGAAGTAGCCCGACTCGCCGTGGGCGTTGGAGAAGTCGCGCAGCGTGCTGCCGCCCTTGAGGACTGCCCGGGCAAGGACTTCGCGCACGGCCGCGTGCAGCCGCGCCGCCCGCCCGAAGCCGATGCGCGAAGCGCGCGTGGTCGGGCGGATGCCTGCGATGAAGAGGGCTTCCGAGGCATAGATGTTTCCCACCCCGACCACCACGTCGCCGGCCAGCAGCACCTGCTTGATGGGCGCATGGCGCCGGCGCAAGCCGAGGTGGAACGCGTGCACGTCGAACGCTTCGCCGAGCGGCTCGACGCCCAATCGCCCGAGCAGCTTGTGCGCCTCTGGCGAGCTGTCGGAGGCGGCGTAGACGGCCGCGCCGAAGCGGCGGGGGTCGTTCAGGCGCAGCACGCCCCGGCTGGTATCGAGGTCGAAGTGATCATGCGGGCCCGGCCCGGGCTGGATCGGCTGGAAACTGAGGCTGCCCGACATGCCCAGGTGCAGCAGCAGCACGCCTTCGTCCAGATCGAGCAGAAGGTATTTCCCGCGCCGGCGCACGCCGAGTACCGAGCGCCCCACCAGCACCTGGGGATCGCACCCCAGCGCCCACCGCAAGGGTTTGCCGACGCGCACCCCGAGGACGCGCGCGCCGGCGATGCGGTCGGCGAAACTCAGGCGGGTGACTTCGACTTCGGGGAGCTCGGGCATGGGCGAAGGGGGCCGATTATGATGGCCCGAATGATCTCCCTTGCCCCCGTCGCGGCCCTCGCCCTGGCCTTGTGCATGACGGCGCCCGCCGCCGTGGCGCAGGCCCGCTCTCCTGCAGGCAGGCCCTCTGCTGCGGCCCAGCCGCCAGACCGCGGACCGGACACCGGATTGTCGGCCGAGCTCTTCTACCAGCTGCTGCTCGGTGAGCTCAGCGCGCGCTCGGATGACCCCGGCCTGGGCTTTTCCCTGGTGCTCGATGCAGCCCGCAAAACAGACGACCCGCAGCTGTACCGCCGCGCAGTGGACATCGCACTGCAGGCACGAGCCGGAGAGTCGGCACTGCAGGCCGCTCGCGCCTGGAAGCAGGCCCGCCCCGACTCCCGCGAGGCAAACCGCTTCACGCTGCAGATCCTGCTGGCCCTGAACCGCACCGCGGAGACGCTGGCGCCGCTGAAAGCCGAACTCGCGATGGCGCCACCGGCCGAGCGCGAGTCGGTGCTTGCATCGGTTCCGCGCCTGTACGCGCGCGCCAGTGACAAGAAGCAGGCCGCGCAGGTGGTGGAACAGGCGTTGGCCGAGGCGCTCGTACAGCCCGAGAGCCGCTCCGACGCCTGGACGGTGGTGGGCCGCATGCGCCTGGCCGCCGGCGACAGGGCAAGCGCGCTGGCGGCTGCGCAGAGCGCGCATGCGGCGAACCCGGCATCGGAAGCCGCCGCGCTGCTGGCGCTCGAACTGATCGAGCCACGCACGCCGCAGGCCGAGGCGATGGTGCGGCGGTATCTCGCCGGCGACGCTCCGCTGCCGGAATTGCGCATGGCCTACGCCCGCGTTCTGCTGGACGCACAGCGCCTGGCCGACGCGCAGGAGCAGCTGCAGCGCGTGACGACCGAAAAGCCCGAGCTGGCCGAGGCCTGGCTGGTGCATGGCCTGCTGCAAGTCCAGGACAACCGGCTGGCCGCGGGCGAGGCTTCGCTGCTGCGCTATCTCGATCTCATCGAGAAGCGGCGTGACGCTGCCGACCGCAGCCGCGGGCGTTCGCAGGCGTTCCTGGCGCTGTCGCAGATCGCCGAGAAGCGTGGCGATCTCACGCGGGCGGCTGCGTGGCTGGACCGGATCGAGAACGCCCGCGACCTCGTGAGCGCACAGGCCCGGCGCGCGTCCATCCTCGCGCAGCAGGGCAAGCTCGAAGAAGGTCGCAAACTGCTGCAGGCGCTGCCCGAGCGCAACCCGGAGGATGCCCGCATGAAGCTGATGGCCGAGGTTCAGCTGCTGCGCGACAACAAGGCTTACCCACAGGCTCGCCAGTTGCTGGAGCAGGCCAGCGCAAAGAACCCCGACGACGCCGAGCTGTTGTACGACTGGGCCCTGATCGCCGAGAAGCAGGGCGATCACCTCGAAGCCGAGCGCCTGCTGCGTCGCGTGATCGAGCGCAAGCCCGACTTCCACCATGCCTACAACGCGCTCGGCTATTCGATGGCCGAGCGCAACGTGCGCCTGCCCGAGGCCAAGCGGCTGATCCAGAAGGCGCTCGACATGGCGCCCGGAGACCCCTTCATCACCGACAGCCTGGCGTGGGTCGAGTACCGCATGGGCAACAGCGCCGAAGCCTTGCGCCTGCTGGAGCAGGCCTATCGCCAGCGGCCGGATGCGGAGATCGCAGCCCACTTCGGCGAGGTGCTCTGGTCTACCGGGCAGCGCCAGCGCGCCCGGGACATCTGGAAGGAAGGGCTGCTGCTCGACCGCGAGAACGCGACGCTCGTGGAGACGCTCAGGCGTTTCCAGGTCGCCCCATGATGCGTTTCGGGTCGCCCGCGTCCTGCGTGCGCCTGGGCCGGCGCAGTGCGGCCCTCGCCGTGCTGGCGGCCCTCGCGGGCTGCGCGCCGCTGCCGCGCACCAGCCGCTACGAGGAGAGTGCCGTCCCACGCTGGAGCGGCCGGCTGGCCCTGCAGGTGCAGGCCGATCCACCGCAGGCCTTTTCTGCCGCGTTCGATCTGCGCGGCTCGGTCGAACGGGGCGAGCTCGCGCTCTTCACACCGCTTGGCAACACGGCCGCGGTACTGAGCTGGGCGCCGGGCCTGGCAGTGCTGCGCGAGGAAGGCAGGCCGCCGCAGGGGTTCGCCTCGCTCGAGGCGGTGGTGAGCCATGCCTTGGGCGCTTCCGTGCCGATCGAGGCCCTGTTCGACTGGCTGCGCGGCGTCGATACACGCGTCGCCGGCTGGGAGGCGGACCTGTCGGGCCGCGAGCGTGGCCGGCTGCTCGCCCGCCGCCGAGAACCGGGGCCATCCGCACAGCTGCGCATCGTGCTGGATACGCCGTGAAGGCCTTGTACGACGTTCCGGCACCGGCCAAGCTGAACCTTTTCCTGCATGTCACCGGACGCCGTCCGGACGGCTACCACCTCCTGCAGTCGGCCTTCATGCTGATCGACTGGCACGACCTGCTGCACTTCGACTTGCGGCTCGAAGGAGGCGTCAGCCGCGAAGATCTGGGCGCTCCCCTCCCTCCGGACGATCTCTGCCTGCGCGCGGCACACGCGCTGCGCAGTGCCACAGGTTGCGCACTGGGCGTGCACATCGCCATCGACAAGCGCGTGCCGGCGCAAGCCGGCATGGGCGGCGGCTCTTCGGATGCGGCGAGTTGCCTGCTGGCGCTGAACCGCCTCTGGAAGCTCGATCTGAGCGGCGCCGCGCTCGAGCGCATCGGGCTGGGTCTGGGGGCTGACGTTCCCTTTTTCCTGCGTGGGCGCAATGCGTGGGTGGAAGGCATCGGCGAGAGGATCAGCCCGATCTCGCTGCCTGCGGCCCGCTTCCTGGTGGTGCGGCCATCTCAGGGGCTCGAGACCTCCGCGATCTTTTCGGACGCTCAGCTCAATCGATCCACCGACGCTGCTATACTCTCGGGCTTTGCTGCATCGCCCTACGACTTCGGTCGCAACGATCTGCAGCCGGTTGCCCAAAGGCTTTGCCCTGGTGTGACCCAGGCCTTGGATTGGCTGGGTTCGCAAGGGTTGCAAGGTCGGATGACCGGTTCGGGAAGCGCGGTGTTCGCGCGGTTGCCCGAGGGCCATGCGCCCACAGCCCCGCCAGCGGGGTGGCAGTTCAGGGTTTGCAGCAATTTGGAGGTTCATCCCCTGGCGGGTTGGACATCCAGCGACATTTAGGTGGGCGGCTCAACGGCCGTCAACCTGTGTAGGGGAGTCGCCAAGTTGGTCAAGGCACCGGATTTTGATTCCGGCATGCGAGGGTTCGAGTCCTTCCTCCCCTGCCAAATGCTCATGCAAGGCAACACGCGGCGTGTTGCACGGCCCGTCGTACAGGCACACACCATCCAGATCGCTGGCTACGCTCATGCAGGCTGCACATACCCCTGATTTCATGGTCTTCACGGGCAACGCCAATCCTGGCCTTGCTGCGGAGATCGCGCGCCACCTCGGCATCTCGCTGGGCGCGGCCACGGTGGGGCGCTTCTCGGACGGCGAGGTCACCGTAGAGATCAACACCAACGTGCGCGCCCGCGACGTCTTCGTGATCCAGTCCACCTGCGCCCCGACCAACGACAGCCTGATGGAACTGCTGATCATGGTCGATGCCCTCAAGCGGGCGTCCGCCGAACGGATCAGCGCGGTGCTCCCCTACTACGGCTATGCCCGCCAGGACCGCCGCCCCCGCTCCTCGCGCGTGCCGATTTCCGCCAAGGTCGTGGCGGACCTGCTGCAGACCGTCGGCGTCTCCCGCGTGCTCACCATGGATCTGCACGCCGACCAGATCCAGGGCTTCTTCGACATTCCGGTCGACAACATCTACGCCTCGCCCGTGCTGCTGTCCGACCTGCGCCAGCAGAACTACTCCGACCTGATCGTGGTGTCGCCCGACGTGGGCGGCGTGGTTCGTGCACGCGCCCTGGCCAAGCAACTGGGCTGCGACCTCGCGATCATCGACAAGCGCCGCCCGAAGGCCAACGTGAGCGAGGTCATGCACGTCATCGGCGAGATCGACGGGCGCAACTGCGTGATCATGGACGACATGATCGACACCGCCGGCACGCTGGTGAAGGCCGCAGAAGTGCTCAAGGAGCGCGGCGCGAAGAAGGTCTACGCCTACTGCACGCACCCGATCTTCTCGGGCCCGGCCATCGAGCGCATTTCGCAAGGTGCGGCGCTCGATGAAGTGGTCGTGACCAACACCATTCCCCTGAGCGACGGCGCGCGCGCGTGCAGCAAGATCCGCCAGCTGACGGTGGCGCCACTGATCGCCGAAACGATCCAGCGCATCGCCAAGGGCGAGTCGGTCATGAGTCTGTTCTCGGAGCAGGACAACCTGTTCTGAGGCCGCGGAGCCTGCCGTGAAGGCGGGCTCCATCCGTCCGGAGTCACACTGGTCGCGGTGGGCTCCGGATCTTTCACCGCAGCGGTCGTCCGCTGCGCATCGAAACGCAGCGGGAGACCGCTGCACCGCGTAGACGCAGCGAACATGGCTGCTCGACGCGCACGCAGCGGGGAACCGCTGCCCAAGGAGCCAACATGAACTTCGTCGCTTTCGAGCGCGCCAAGCAGGGAACGGGTGCGAGCCGCCGTCTGCGCAACACCGGCAAGACGCCCGGCATCGTCTATGGGGGAGAAGGCCAGCCGCAGCTGATCGAGCTCGATCACAATGCGCTGTGGCACGCCCTCAAGAAGGAAGCCTTCCACTCGTCCATCCTCGACATGGAGCTGAACGGCCAGAGCACCAAGGTGCTGCTGCGCGACGTGCAGTACCACCCTTTCAAGCAGCTTGTGCAGCACGTCGATTTCCAGCGCGTCGATGCTCGCACCCGCCTGTCCAACAAGGTGCCGGTGCACTACGTCAAGGCCGAGGAATCCGACGCCGTCAAGCTCGAACACTGCGTGGTGAACCACGTCATCTCCGAACTCGAGATCACCTGCTTGCCGGGCGACCTGCCGGAGTTCATCGAGGTGGATCTCTCGGGCCTGAAGAAGGGCATGTCGCTGCACCTCGCCGACATCAAGCTGCCCAAGGGCGTGACTGCCGTCGCCAAGGGTGGCAAGAAAAACCCGGTGCTGGTCTCCGTGGTGGCCCAGGCCGCCGAGGAAGCAGCTCCCGCAGAGGCCGCTCCGGCTGCCCCGGAACCCAAGAAGGGCAAGGGCAAGAAGTAAGCCCCGCGCCTTCCCGGGGAAACAGGCCACCGAAAGGGAGGCGCCCTTCCCCAGCAGCCCGCAGCCGGGCTCGCCCACAGGCCCGCGATGCGGGCCTTTTTCTTGCCCTGCACGTGCCGCGCCTTTGCCAGACTCGACGCTGCGGCGCGTGGAACGCAGTCCCTTTGCTCTCTAATAGCGCCCCATGATCAAGCTGTTCGTCGGTCTCGGCAATCCAGGCCCCGAGTACGAGGCCACTCGCCACAACGCCGGCTTCTGGTGGGTCGATGCGCTCGCGCGCGAGCTCAAGCTCCACCTCACGTCCGATCGCAGCTATCACGGCCTGGTGGCCCGCGGCAGCGTGCACGGGCAGCCGGTATGGCTGCTCGAGCCGCAGACCTTCATGAACCTCTCAGGTCGCTCGGTCTCGGCACTGGCACGCTTCTTCAAGATCGCACCGCAGGAGATCCTGGTGGTGCACGACGAACTCGACGTCGTGCCCGGCCAGGCCAAGCTCAAGTTCGGCGGCGGCCACGGCGGCCACAACGGCCTGCGCGACATCAACGCCCAGCTCGGCACCGGGGACTACTGGCGCCTGCGGCTGGGGATCGGGCACCCGGGCGTCAAGTCCGAGGTGGTCGATTGGGTGCTGCGCAAGCCCGCACCCGAGCAGCGCGAAGCGATGCAGGCCTGCATCGCCCGCACGCTGCACGCTGTACCCGCGCTGCTCGCCGGAGAGATGGACAAGGCCACGCTGCTCGTGCACACGCACAAGCCACCTCGGCCCAAGCCGCCACGGCCCGAAGGCAGCTGAAGGCGTCCGGCACAGACAGAACGACAACGAGAGGGAGGAAGAAGAATGAAGAAAGCAGGTCCAGGCGCTATCGCCTTCACCACCATCACCCTGGCCACCGTGCTGATGGGATCGGCCCATGCCCAGGCCATCTACCGCTGCGGCGACAGCTACGGCACGCATCCGTGTCCCGGCGCGCAGGCCATCCAGGCCGACGACCCGCGCACGCCGGCACAGCAAAGGCAAGCCGACCACGTCCTGCGGCGCGACGCGCGACTTGCCGACGAGCTGGCCGCTGCCCGCCTGCGCCAGGAGACCGAGGCCGATCGCCAACGCGCGAAGGGCGCGAAGCGCTCGAAGCGTGCGGCACACGCCCCGGGCAACTCTACCGACGGATGGGACGAACTCGATCTCGACGAAAAACCTGAGTCCCCGCTGTTCGTCGCGCGAGAACCCGCCAAGCCGCGTGGAGCTACCCGCCCTGCCAACAGGCACCAAGCACGCCCCTGAACTCGGCTGGCCGGGCTAGCATGGGGCATGCGGCTCCTCATGCGGATCTTCCCCCTGGTACACGGCTTGATTGCCCTGCTGTTCGCTGCCGGCTCGCTGGTGCTCATCACGATCGCCACGCGCGTCGCCTGGACGGCGGTCTCCACGGGGCTGGGCAAGGACACCGCGCAGGAGATCATCGAGGCCGTGGGACTGCTTGCTGCCGCGGTGGTGGCACTGCAGATCTCGCAGACCATCGCCGAAGAAGAAATCATCCGCGGCATGCACATCAGCGGCCCGACCCGGGTGCGCCGGTTCCTGTCGCGGTTCTTTGTGGTCGTCGTGGTTGCGCTGGCTGTCGAGGGCCTGGTCGCCACGTTCAAGGCCGTGCGCGAAGACATGGCGCGGCTCGTGTATGCGTCTTCGCTGCTGTTGTCGTCAGGCGTGCTGCTGGCCGCCTGGGGCCTCTTCATTCACCTGAACCGCTCGGCCGAGGAGCTCGAACCCGAAGCCATGCAGAAGGCCAAGCAGGAAGACCGCAAGCTCGAATGAGCGCCGCGCAGCGACATGCGTCTGTCCGGTCGGCGGCCATTCAAACAGCCACAGGGCGGCCGCTGCGGCTCAGCCGCCCCTCACGCAGCGCTGCCGGGCGGTGACGCGGCCGCTCGCGCGGCACCCACCAGGCGCTGGTACTTGGCCCACAGGGTTTCGCGGTCCTCGACGTGCGCGGGATTGACCGGAATGCAGGCCACGGGGCACACCTGCACGCACTGCGGCTCGTCGAAGTGGCCTACGCACTCGGTGCACTTGTGCGGATCGATCTCGTAGATCTCGAGTCCGAGCGAGATCGCGTCGTTGGGGCACTCGGGTTCGCAGACGTCGCAGTTGATGCAGTCGTCAGTGATCATGAGGGCCATGCGCGCGTGCTCCAAAGTGAGTTCTGGCATTATCCCGCGCTGCATGAGCCTGTTCCTGTTCAAGCGTTTCATCACCCTGCTGGCGACACTGATTGGCACCTCGGTCGTGGTGTTCCTCGTGCTCGAGATCCTGCCGGGAAACGCGGCGCAGATCCTCATGGGCCCCGATGCATCGCCCGAAGCCGTGGCTGCGCTGGCCAGCAAGCTCGGCCTCGACCAGCCCGCCTTCACCCGCTATGTGCAGTGGGTCGGCGGGATGCTTACCGGAGACCTGGGCCTGAGCTACGCCTACAGCTCGCCGGTCGGTGAACTGGTGCTCGAGCGCCTGCTGCTCACCGTGCCGCTCGCCCTGATGGCCATGGCACTCACGGTCCTGCTGGCGCTGGTCGCGGGCATCTACGCCGCAGCACGGCACAACCGGCTCGGCGACGTGGGCGTGATGGGACTCACCCAGGTCGGCATCGCCATCCCGAATTTCTGGTTCGCCATCCTGCTGATCCTGCTTTTCTCGGTGCACCTGCAGTGGTTCTCCGCCGGGGGCTTCCCGGGCTGGGGCGAAGGCATCTGGGCCGGCGTGCAGGCACTGATGCTGCCCGCGCTGTCGCTGGCGGTCGTGCAGTCGGCCATCCTCGCGCGCATCACGCGCTCGGCGGTGCTGGAGGTGCTGCGCGAAGACTTCGTGCGCACCGCACGCGCCAAGGGCGCGACGCAGACGGCGGTGCTCTGGGGGCATGTGCTGCGCAACGCGATGATTCCGGTGATCACCGTCATGGGACTCCAGTTTGCCGAGCTGCTCGCCGGCACCATCGTGGTCGAGAGCGTCTTCTATCTTCCGGGTCTCGGCCGCCTCATTTTCCAGTCCATCTCCAACCGTGACCTCATCGTGGTGCGCAACTGCGTGATGCTGCTGGCCGCGATGGTGGTCATCGTGAACTTCGTGGTGGACCTGCTCTACGCCGCCATCGACCCGCGCGTGAAGGCGAGCGACATATGACGCCGACGAGCCGCACCGCCGAGGCCGCGGGCGCCGGTGCCGGGCAGCTGGCCGTGTCCCGGCCGGTGCCGGTGGCGCAGCCGCCGCGACGCGGCTTCGTGCGCCGCGCCATGCGCCATCCCAGCTTCGTCATCGGGCTGGTGCTCACCGCCTTGCTGGTGCTCGCGGCCCTGCTGTCGCTGGTGTGGACGCCGCACGATCCCTACGACATCGACATGGGCCGCAAGCTGCTTGCGCCCGGCGCCGCCCACTGGCTGGGGACCGACCCCTACGGCCGCGACGTCGCCTCGCTGCTGCTCGTGGGTGCGCGCGCCTCCATCGTCGTCGGCGTCATCGCCGTCGGCATCGGCCTGGTCGTCGGCACCGCGCTGGGGCTGCTCGCCTCCGCGTGCCGCGGCTGGGTCGAGGAAGGCATCATGCGGCTGTCCGACTTCGGCTTCGCCTTTCCCGCGATCCTCTCGGCCATCATGCTCACGGCGGTGTTCGGCCCCGGCATGGTCAACGCCATCATCGCCATCGGCATCTACAACATCCCCACGTTCGCGCGCATCACGCGCGCTTCGGCCAACGCCGTGTGGTCCCGCGAGTTCGTGCTGGCTGCGCGGGCCTGCGGCAAGGGCCCGTTCAGCATCACGCTGCAGCACGTGCTGCCCAACATCGCTTCGGTGCTGATCGTGCAGGCGACCATCCGCTTCGCCATCGCGATCCTGGCCGAAGCCGCGCTCTCCTACCTAGGGCTGGGCACACAGCCGCCGCAGCCTTCGTGGGGCCGCATGCTCAGCGAAGCGCAGACGCTGCTGTTCCAGGCGCCGCTGCTCGCCGTGTTCCCCGGGCTTGCCATCGCGTTCGCCGTGATGGGGCTGAACCTGCTGGGCGACGGGCTGCGCGACCTGCTCGACCCCAGGCTGTCGCGCAAGCGCTGAGATGCCGATGCTGCACGTCGAGAACCTCTCCATCGAACTGCAGACGCAGCGCGGTCGGGCGCGCGCCGTGCGCGACATCAGCTTCTCCATGGAGCGCGGCGACACCCTCGGGCTGGTCGGCGAATCCGGCTGCGGCAAGTCCATCACCGCGATGGCGCTGATGGGCCTGCTGCCCGAGAACGCACGCGTGAGCGGCAGCATCCGCCTGGGCGGCCAGGAGCTCGTCGGCCTGCCCGACCGCGCCATGGCCCGCCTGCGCGGCGATCGCATCGGCATGATCTTCCAGGAGCCGATGACGGCCCTGAACCCCGTGCACACCATCGCGCGCCAGGTGGCCGAGCCCCTGCGCCTGCACCGCGCCATAAGCGCCGCAGACGCGCGCCGCGCAGCGGTCGGCCTGTTGGAACGCGTGGGCATCCCCGACGCCGCGCGCCGCGCGGGCGCCTATCCGCACCAGTTCTCGGGCGGGCAACGCCAGCGCATCACCATCGCGATGGCCCTGGCCTGCGACCCGGACCTGCTGATCGCCGACGAACCCACCACCGCGCTGGACGTCACCATCCAGAAGCAGATCCTCGACCTGATCCGCGACCTGGTCGCCGAGCGCGGCATGGGTCTCATCCTGATCTCGCACGACCTGGGCGTCATCGCCCAGAACGTGGCGCGCACCATGGTGATGTACGGCGGCAGCGTGGTCGAAAACGGGCCTACCGCAAGCCTGTTCGCTCACCCCATGCACCCCTACACGCTCGGCCTGTTCGGCGCGCGCCCCGGACTGCTCGCGAACAAGCGGCGCCGCCTCGCCACCATCCCCGGCACCGTGCCCGAGCTGGCCGACCTGCCGCCGGGTTGCCCCTTCGCCGGCCGCTGCGGCTATACCGCAGACGCCTGCTTCGCCACCGTGCCCCCACCGGTCGAAGTCGATCCCGCGCACGCGGTGCGCTGCATCCGGCTCGATGCCGTCACCGCCACCGGCGGCGCGCAGGCGGTCGCATGACGCGCCGTCCGGCACCAGCACGCCGTGTTGCCGACGGGAACACCGAGGACACGCGATGAGCGCGCCGCCGCTGCTGCAGGTCGAGCACCTGGTCAAGGACTACGTGCTGCCGCGCGAGAAGCTGTTCGCGCCGCCACCGCGCGTGCACGCCCTGCGTGACGTGAGCTTCACGATCGAAGCGGGCCGCAGCTTCGGCCTGGTGGGCGAATCGGGTTCGGGCAAATCGACCCTCGCCCGGCTGGTGATGGCCCTGGACACCCCCACCGCCGGACGGGTGCGCCTGCTCGGCCAGGATCTGCATGCGCTGCCGCGCGAGCAGCTGCGCCGGGCCCGCCGAGACTTCCAGATGGTCTTCCAGGATCCGTACGGCTCGCTCGATCCGCGCCAGACCATCGAGCGCATCGTTGCCGAGCCGCTCGCCGCGCAGGGCGAAGTCGATCGCCGCACGCGCAATCGTCGCGCGGCCGAAGCGGTCGAATCGGTGGGCCTGCGCGCCAGCGACCTGGGCAAGTACCCGCACGAGTTCTCGGGCGGGCAGCGCCAGCGCATCGCCATCGCCCGGGCGCTGATCACGCGCCCCCGGCTGATCGTCGCCGACGAGCCGGTAAGTGCGCTGGACGTCTCGGTGCAGGCGCAGGTGCTCAACCTGATGCGCGACCTCCAGTCGGAGTTCGGCGTCACCTACCTGCTGATCAGCCACGACCTCGCCGTCGTACACCACCTGTGCGACGACGTCGCCGTGCTCTGGCAGGGGCAGATCGTGGAGCAGGGGCCACCCGAGCGGCTCTTTCGCGAGGCCGCGCACCCCTACACCCGCAGCCTGCTCGATGCGGTGCCGCGCGCCGAGCCGCCCCCCGCGCGTGCGGGCCTGACGGCATGAGGAAACACCTAGTGCCCGCGCACGGCGGCCTGGCCGATGATGCCGGCGGCGCACGCCGTGCAGCATTCCATTTTTCGACTCGCAACCCAGCGCACCCCCAGAGGAGCATTTCCCATGAAACGACGCAGCCTGCTCACGCACTCGGCTTCCCTGGCGGCCCTCGCCGCCCTGCCGCCCGCCGTCCTGGCACAAGGCCGCAAGAACACGCTCACTCTGGCCATGGCGCTGGAGCCTCCCGGCCTGGACCCCACGGCCGGCGCCGCCTCCGCGATCGCCGAGATCACGCTCTACAACGTCTACGAGACGCTCACCAAGATCAATCCGGACGGGTCGGTCACACCCTTGCTGGCCGAAAGCTGGGAGGTCTCGCCCGACCTGCGCACCTATACCTTCAAGCTGCGCAAGGGCGTGAAGTTCCACAACGGTGAGCCCTTCAACGCCCAGACCGCCAAGTTCTCCTTCGAGCGCGCGGGTGCCGAGAAGAGCACCAACAAGGACAAGCGCACCTTCGCCGCCATGGAGACGGTGCGTGCGGTGGACGACCAGACGCTGGTCATCGTCAACAAGGAGCTCGACCCCGACTTCCTCTTCCTCATGGGGCAGGCGACGGCCATCATGGTCGAGCCCAAGAGCGTCGACAGCAACGCCACCAAACCCGTGGGAACCGGCCCCTACGTGCTGGAAAACTGGGTCAAGGGGTCCTCGGTCACCCTGCGCAAGTGGGACCAGTACCGCAACGCCAAGGACATAAAGATCGAGCGCGCCACCTTCCGCTTCATCTCCGACCCCGCGGCCCAGGTGGCCGCGCTGCTGGCCGGCGACGTCGATGTGTTCGCGCGGGTGACACCGCGCAGCGTGCCGCAGCTGCAGAACAACCCGCGCTTCCAGGTGCAGGTGTCGGGATCGCGGGCCAAGACCATCCTGGCCATGAACAACAAGAAGAAACCGCTGGACGACGTGCGCGTGCGCCGCGCCATCGCCTCGGCCATCGACCGCAAGGCCGTGATCCAGGGCGCGGGTGACGGCTACGGCGCGCCCATCGGCAGCCACTACGTGCCCAGCGCGCCGGGCTATATCGACACCACCGGCGTGAACCCCTACAACCCCGACCGCGCTCGCGCCCTGCTCAAGGAAGCCGGGGTCACCACGCCGCTGGAGCTGACCATCGTGCTGCCGCCGCCGCCCTACGCCCGCCAGGGCGGCGAAGTGATCGCCTCCATGCTGTCCAAGGTAGGCATCAACGCGCGTCTGCAGAACGTCGAGTGGGCGCAGTGGCTGTCCAACGTCTACGGCAACAAGAACTACGACATGACCATCATTTCCCACGTCGAGCCGTTCGACCTGGGCAACTTCGGCAAGCCGGGCTACTACTGGAACTACGAGTCGCCCAAGTTCAACGAGCTGTACGACCGCTACAAGAACACGGCCCGCCCCCAGGACCGCGCCAAGCTGCTGGCCGACATCCAGCGCCTGCTGGCGGAGGACAGCGTGCACGCCTTCCTCTACCAGCCGCAGTGGGTCACCGTCGCCCAGAAGGGAATCAAGGGCCTGTGGAAGGACATGCCGATCTTCGTGAACGACCTCTCCTCCATCTCCTGGTCCTGACCCCGCCACGACAACCCACGGCTGCCTCTCCTGCGCGGGAGGGGCAGCTTGCCCAACCCATGACCCTGCATGACCTGTCGGCGACCGAGCTGGTCGCCGCCTACCGTGACCGCGCGCTCTCGCCGGTCGAAGTGACCCGTGCCGTGCTGGCGCACATCGAGCGGTGGGAGCCGCAGCTGCAGGCGCTCTACCTGCCGCGGCCCGAGGAAGCGCTGGCGCAGGCCCGCGCCAGCGAGGCCCGCTGGCTGCACGGCCAGGCCCTCGGTCCCATCGACGGCGTGCCGCTGACGATCAAGGACAACATCGCCACCCGCGGCGACCCCTCCCCGCTCGGCACGCGCGCGGTGCCGCTGGCCGCGGCCGCGGCCGACGCCCCGCCGGCGGCGCGCCTGCGCGAAGCCGGCGGCGTGCTGCTGGCCAAGACCACCATGCCCGACTACGGCATGCTGTCCTCCGGGCTGTCGAGCTTCCATGCCCTCGCGCGCAACCCCTGGGACCTGCGCAAGACGCCCGGCGGATCCAGCGCAGGCGCCGGGGCCGCCGCCGCCGCAGGCTACGGGCCGCTGCACGTGGGCACCGACATCGGCGGTTCGCTGCGCCTGCCCGCGGGCTGGTGCGGCATCTTCACCCTCAAGCCCAGTCTCGGGCGCATTCCGATCGATCCGCCCACCATGGGGCGCTGCGCAGGCCCCATGACGCGCAGCGTGGCCGACGCGGCGCTGATGATGCAGGTGCTCAGCCAGCCCGACACCCGCGACAGCATGAGCCTGCCCTGGCAGGACATTGCCTGGGGCGATTTCGACGCAGGACCCGAGCGCGTGAAGGGCTTGCGCATCGGGCTGCTGCTCGAAGCCGGCTGCGGGCTGGCCGCGGAACCCGAGGTCGTTGCGGCCATCGAGAATGCCGCGCGGGTGTTCGAACGCGCGGGGGCCATCGTCACGCCCATGCAGCCGTTCATGAGCCAGGCCATGCTCGACGGCATGGACCACTTCTGGCGCATGCGCTCGCACATCGACCTGCAGGCGCTCGCCCCCGAGGCACGCGCCCAGGTGCTGCCCTACATCCAGCAGTGGGCCGGCAGCGCCGCGGGCATGGGCGGCGAAGCGGTCTTTCGCGCGTTCAGCCAGTTCCACGCCACGCGGGTGGCCGCGGTGGCGGCCTGCGCGCCGTTCGACTACGTGCTCTCGCCGACCTCGCCGGTGCCCGCCTTCGACGCCGAGCTGCCCTCCCCGACGAACGACCCGATGCGCCCGCTCGAACACATCGGCTTCACCGTGCCGTTCAACATGTCCGAGCAGCCCGCAGCCTCGATCAACTGCGCTTACACGAGTGCCGGCCTGCCGATCGGGCTGCAGATCGCCGGCAAGCGCTTCGACGACCTCGGTGTACTGCAGGTCGCGCGGGCCTGGGAGCACCTGCGCGAAGCCCAGCGCCCCTGGCCCACGCCGCTGCGCGAAGGCTGACCATGGCGCGCGATTGCCTGGGCAACGCGGTCAGCCTCGACGATCCGTCGGCTCTGGCCGGCATCGACGATTTCGTCGAGGGGTTCATCGCCAGCGAGGCGCGGGCGGCCCAGGTGCTCGCCTGGGCCGAGCGCGACGCGAGCCCGCTGCTGCAGGCCTACGCCGCCACCGTGCACATGTTCGCCGAGTCGCGCGACGCACCCGCCAATGCCCGGCCCTTCATGGCGCGGGCGCAGGCCGGCGCCGCGCGTGCCACCACGCGCGAGCAGCGCTACATCGCGGCGCTCCGCGCCTGGGTCGATGGGGACACTGACCGCGCCCTCGCGCTGCTCGAAGAGCAGGTGCAGCTGCACCCGCGCGACCTTGCATCGCTCAAGCTTGCGCAGTACCACGCCTTCAATCGCGGCGATTCGCCGCGCATGCTGCGGCTCGCGCTCTCTGCCCTGCCACAGGCAGGCGATGTGCCCTACCTGCACGGCATGCTGGCCTTCGGCTGGGAGCAGTGCCACGCCCTGCGCGAAGCCGAAGCGTGCGCCCGGCACGCCATCGCGCTGCGCCGCAAGGAGCCCTGGGCGCACCACGCACTCGCGCACGTGATGCTCACGCAGGGGCGCCTGCACGAAGGCCACGCATTCCTGTCGGAGGTCAGCGACACCTGGACCGGACTGAACTCCTTCATGGTCACGCACAACTGGTGGCACCAGGCCCTCTTCGCGCTGGAGCTGGACCGGCCAGACGAGGTGCTGGCGCTCTACGACCAGCGCATCTGGGGCGTCGCCAAGGACTACACGCAAGACCAGGCCAATGCGATCTCCCTGCTGTCGCGGCTCGAACTCGCCGGCGTTACGGTCGGCCAGGAACGGTGGCGCGAACTCGCGCAATGGCTGGCCGGCCGAACCGCAGACCAGGTGCTGCCCTTTCTCGACCTGCACTATGTGTACGGCCTGTCCCGCGCACAACGGCCCGAGGCCGCCGTGCTGATGGATCGCATCGAAACGCACGCGGCGGCGCACGGCGGCGTCTGGCGCGATGTCGCCTTGCCCGCCGCCCGCGGCCTGCTCGCGCATGCGCAGGGGGACCCAGCCACCGCGGCGTCGGCGCTCGGCCAGGCCCTGCCGCGCATGCTGGAGATCGGCGGCAGCCATGCACAGCGCGACTGGTTCGAGCAGATCCACCTCGACGCGCTGCTGCGCGCGGGCCGCCTGACTGGCGCCCAGAACCTGCTGCAGCAGCGCTGCCTGTCAGCGCCCGAATCGGTCCGGCTGCGCCGCCAGGCACACGCCCTCTACCACCGCCTCGGCCTGGCCGGGGTGGCCGACCGCCTGCTGCCATGACCACCACGCTGGTGCTGCTGCCCGGCCTCGCCGGCGACGCCACCATGTGGCGTGACCAGCTCAACGCGCTCGCCGCATGGCAGCCGCGCGTGAGCGAGGTGCACATGCACCATGACAGCATCGATGCCATGGCCGCGGCGCTGCTGCGCGAAGTCCCGGGAGAGCTCGCGCTGTGCGGCGCCTCGATGGGGGGCATGGTGGCCATGGAAGCGGCTCGGCAGGCGCCCGGCCGCATCCGAGGCCTGGCGCTGCTCGGCACCACGGCGCGACCCGAATCCGAGGACATGCGCCGGCTGCGCGAAGACGCTGTGGTGCTGTTCGAGCAAGGCCGCATCGAGGAGGTGATCGCGCCCAACGCACACTTCGCCTTTCATCCCGCGCACGCGCAGGACCCGGAACTGATGGATGCCTACCTCCGGTTCGTGCTGCGTGCCGGAGGCGAGCAGCTGGCGCGCCAGAACCGCGCGGTGATGCGGCGCCCCGACGCACGCGAGCACCTTCGGGCAGTGCGCTGTCCGGTGCTGGTGATGTGCGGCGCCGACGACCAGCTCACCCCGGTGGAGTGCTCGCGTGAAATCGCCGCATTGGCTCCGCACGCCGACCTGCGGGTGCTGGCGCGCTGCGGCCACATGCTGACCATGGAACAGCCCGGCGCGGTGAACGCCGGGCTGCTGGAATGGTTGGCCGGACTGCCCCTGGCTCCGGCCCGCGCCTGAGCGCGCGCGGCGGGCGCGGGCGCTCTGGTCTGCTCCGCGAGGCTTTACTTGGCTTTGTCCTTGTCGGCGGCGCCACCGGCCGCGCCTGCACCCATGTTGGCGCCGGAGCCCAGCGTGCCCTCAGCACCCGAGGTGCTGCTGCCGGACGCGCTGCCGGCCGCGCTCGGGGTATCCACGGCGCCCGGAGGCGTGCTCAAGGTCGTCGAGGAGCCGGCCGCGCCGCCACTGGCCCCTGCGGCACCCATGGCTTGCGTTCCGCCGGTGCTCGGCGTGTAGGCGAGCGCCATGGCGCCATGCGTTTCGATCAGCGCCTGGTTGGCCTTGCGGATCGCCTCGTTGCGTGCGTCGCCCGCGGGCAGCTGTGCCATCGACTGGATGGACGAGCGCAGCGAATCGGCGGCGCTGAGCATCTTGCGAACGGCCTCGCTGTAGTTCTCAGAGGACACCGCCGCGCCCGGCGCATTACGGATCTCGGCCGGGAGCGCGCGCATGGCCTGCTGCGTCTGGTCCAGGGCTTGCTGCGTCTGCTCGAGTGCCGCCTCACGCTCCGTGCCCTGTTTGTTCTCCATCGCCTGCACGGCTTCGCGCAGCCGGCTCGCAGCCTGCTCCAGCTTCTCTACGGACTGCGCCTGGGCGGCAGTCAGGGGTGCGCCGCTGCCGGCCCCCTCCGGTTTTGTGGACGCGGCGGCCGCGCCGCTGGACGCAGTCCCCGCGGAGGCGCCACCCGTGGCGGTTTGTGCGGAAGCAACGCCTGCAGCGAGACCCAGGGAAACGACGAGTGCGGTGTACTTGAACTTCATGGTGTCTTCCTCTCAGGTGTGTGAGTGTTGGACGTGGGGCGGGCGTGCGGCACGTGATTGCGCCAGCACGAGCCCGTCGGACGAAGCTCGATGATGCGAAGGCGGGGCCTGCGACGTGCAGCGATATGTAAACCGCCGAGGCTCAGGCCCCTTCCTTGCCGTCAAGGCTGGGGCGCGAATTTACATTCGGCGATCCAGGGGGCGTCCGGATTCACTCGCGGCCGAGGGTCGCCACCTTCTGCATCAGGCGGGCCTGGACCGACGGCGAGACGAACTTGTCGATCTCGCCTCCGAGTACGGCAATCTCGCGCACGAAGGTGCTGCTGATGAACTGGTACTTGTCGCTGGGCGTGAGAAACACGGTCTCCACTTCGGGCATGAGGCTGCGGTTCATCCCGGCGAGCTGGAATTCGTAGTCGAAGTCGGTGACGGCGCGCAGGCCCCGCACCATCGCCTTGCCTCCCCGCGCGACCACGAAGTCACGCAGCAGGCCAGAGAAGCTCTCGACGTGCACCTGGGGATAGGCCTGCACCACCTCGCGCGCCATCTCGATGCGCTCCTGCAGCGTAAACATGGCCTTCTTGTGGTGGCCGGCCGCCACGGCGACGATCACTTTGGAGAACAGCTGCGTCGCGCGGCGCACCACGTCTTCGTGGCCCAGGGTCATCGGATCGAACGTACCAGGGTAGACGGCGATCACGGGGCGGTCGTGGCTCATGGAAGTCTCCTGCGGTGGCCGCCCACAGCGACCGGCTTACGAAATGTTGCGGTGCATTATGACGGCTCGTCACTGCGCTGGAGCAGGTGGGCATGGACGGCGCCCGCCTTCAGATGCCTGGCGCAGCGCAGCCCGTGCGGCGCCAGCAGTTCGTCGCTCCACCGCGTCGGCGCCTCGAGGTAGAGCCACCCGTGCCGGGAAAGCGACGGCACGGCGTGGGCGAGCGCCTTCTCGTGCACACCGGCGTCGAAAGGCGGATCGAGCAGGATCAGGTCCTGGCTGGCCGGCGCCAGGCGCGCCAGCACGGTGAGTGCATTGCCGCGCTCGACGCGGACAACCGCCTCGGCGCCTTCGAGGCGCCTGACCAGCGCCCACAACGCATCGACCTGTGCGCCCTCGTGCTCCACCAGCAGCACGCGGGCGGCGCCGCGCGATGCCGCCTCGAGCCCCAGCGCGCCGCTGCCGGCGAAGGCATCGACCACCTGCCAGCCGCTGAGGTCCTGGCCGAGCCAGTTGAACAGCGTCTCGCGCACGCGGTCGGGAGTCGGTCGCAGGCCGGGGCGGTTGGCCACCGGCAGGCGGGTGCGCTTCCACTGTCCGCCGATGATCCGCACTTCGTTAGGCGCGCGCGCAGCGCCCGCGCGGCCACGCGCCGGTGTGCTGCCGCGAGAGGAACTTGAAGCCATCGCGCGAGCTTACGCGCATGTCAGATGCGCAAGCGCCAAGGCGAAGGCGAAGGCGAAGGCGAAGCATCCTCCCCCTCCGGACAATGCGCACGAGCCGACCGCTGTGCGAGGCTCGTCAGACAACCCCGCGTGGATGGGCGCACCCGGCGAGCACCAAACCCCCCCGGCAAAAAAAAACGCGACCTCGGTCGCGTCGTGAACTGCCTCTCTCTCCCTTTGCTCTTCTTCTCTCTCTTTTTTCTCCCGAGCTTCGTGAATGCCTTTGTGTGACAGAGCGACGCGATTGTGGCAATTCGCGGTGAGTCTTCGGGGCGCAGCCCTGTCATCGTTGACAGCGCGCCCCGGCTCGCTCAGCGCGCGGGAGGTGCGGCGCCCAGCGTCACGGTGGCCATGCGTTCGGGCTGCAGCTTGCGCTGGAAGGCCGCCCGGACCTGGTCTGCAGTGACTGCGCGCACGCGCTCGGTCCAGGTGTCCAGGTAGTCCAGCGGCAGCTCGTGCCACGCGATGGTGGCCAGGTTGTCCAGCAGCTTGCGGTTGCTGTCCATGCGCAAGGCGAAGCCGCCGATCAGGTTGTCCTTCGCAGCCCGCAGCTCGTCCTCGGTCGGCCCCTGGGCGACGAACTGCGTCACGACGTCGCGGGCCACCTGCACAGCCTCTGCAGCCTGGTCGGGCCGGGTCTGGAAGCCCACGGTGAAGGCGCCGGCATGCAGGCCCGGAGCAAAGTAGCTGTAGACGCTGTAGGCGAGGCCTCGCTTCTCGCGCACCTCGGTCGACAGCCGGGACACGAAGCCCCCACCACCCAGGGTGTAGGTGCCCACCAGCAAGGGGAAGAAGTCCGGGTCGCTGCGCTTGTAGCCGGGCTGCCCGAACAGCACGTGGGCCTGGGCCGACTGGAACGGGATGTCCAGCCGCACCGGCTTGGTGAGGGGCGGCACCTCGGCCACCGCGGGCAGCGGCGTGCAGCCTCCGGCGGCGGCCGGAAGCCGGGCCAGCATCTTGCGGGCGATGTCGTCGGCCTGCTGACGGCCCACCGCGCCTACGATGCTTACCTTGGCGCGGCACGGCTGCACGTGGCCCCGATAGAAGCTGCGCATGTCGTCCACCGAGATGGCCGCGAGCGATCCCTCCGTCACCTCCCAGCCGTAGGGATGGCCGCCGTAGACCGCGGCCTGGAAGGCCTTGCCCACGACCGTGCCTGGCCGGGTGTTCGCCTCGCGGATCGCCGCCACGGCGCGCTCACGATCGCGCTGCCACACCGTCTGCGGGAAGGCGGGCGCGCTCAACTGCCGCGAGGCGAGCTCGACGGCCTTGGCGAGCAGATCGGGCTCGGTGAGCGAGCGCAGGCTGAAGCTCATGCGGTCGCTGCCGGCGCCACCGCCGAAGCTGGCGCCCAGGTCGGCCCAGGCCTCGGAGATCTCGTTCTCGTCGAGCGCCCGGTCGTAGGCGCCCGCGGGCTCTGCGGACTGCGGATCGCGCGCCAGCGTGCCGCTATCGACCTGATTTGCCGTAACGCTGGCCAGACCCGCCTGTCCGGGCGGATCGCGCCGCGAGCCGGCATCGAAATCGACCTGCACATCGACCATCGGCAGCGCCGGCGACTCGATGAGGTGAACGGTTGCGCCGCTCTCCTGGACCCAGCGCTGGACGGGGAGCGCCGCGAGGGCGGAGGCGCTGGCAAGCAGCCCCAGCAGGAAGGGCAGCAGTGCGCGGGCGGCGGCGCGCGCGGCGGCCGGGGCATGGGAAGGTGCGCGGACTTGCGACATCGGAGCTTTCTTCACGATTGGTAGATACGGGAATACAGGTGGGAACACCGGGTGCCTCAGTGCCGCGCACCGGCGGGCGCGGCGCGGGGAGGCTTGGCCGCCTCGGGAGGCAGCGGCACCAGCGTGCCGGTGGTGAGCTGGTCGTCACCGAAGTAGCGCGCCGCGACCGACTGCACCTGCGCCGCGGTGATGCCGCGCAGGCGCTCGATCAGCCGCTCGCCGGCGTCCAGCGGCAAGCCGTAGACCCAATAGGCGCCGAGCTCGCGGGCCTGGTTGAAAACCGAGTCGAGCTTGTACACCTCCGCCGCCAGCCAGCGCGTCTTGACGCGCTGCAGCTCGGCCTCGGTCACCCCCTCGCGTGCCACCCGCGCCACCTCGGCACGCAAGGCAGCTCGCACCTGTTCGGGGGTCTTGCCGGGCGCCGGCACGCCGTCGAGCGTGAACACCTGCGGCCCGCGGCCCCAGAGGCCGTTGGCCGCGCCCACGCTGTCGGCGACGCGGTCGCTGCCCTGGGTGAGCGCACGGTTCAACCGCGCCCCGGGGTGGCCGTCGAGCACGGCCGCCAGCACGGACAGGGCCAGCGCGTCGTCATTGTTCGTCGATGCGTCGAACGATTCCAGCTTCGGCACCTTGAACTGCATGGCCGTGTAGGCCTGTTCGGCGGGCGCCTTGATTTCGACCTGGCGCGCACCGAGCTGCGGCGGCTCCTCGCGCGGCTTGCGCGCGGGGACCGGGCGCGCCGGGATCGCGCCGTAATGCTTCTCCGCCAGCCGCAGCACGGCGGCCGGATCGACGTCGCCGGCGACCACCACCGCCGCATTGGCCGGGACGTACCAGCGCTCGTAGAAGGCGCGCGCATCCTCGGGCTTGAGGGCTTCGAGATCGCTCATCCAGCCGACGATGGGTCGCCGGTACGGCGAGGCGAGGAAGGTGGTGGCGTTCAGAACTTCGTAGAGCCGGGAGCGCGGCTGGTCTTCCACCCGCAGCCGGCGCTCTTCCTTCACCACTTCCAGTTCGCGCCGGAACTCGTCGTCGGGCCAGCGGTTGTTGGCGAAGCGGTCGGCCTCGAGCCGCATCACGTCCTCCAGCCGGTCGGCCGGGATCTGCTGGTGGTAGCCGGTGTAGTCGCGCGCCGTGAAGGCGTTGTCGCGCCCGCCGAGCGCCGCCACGCGCCGCGAAAACTCGCCGGGCTTGAGCTGCTCCGTCCCCTTGAACAGCATGTGTTCGAGCACGTGCGCGACGCCGCTGACGCCGTCGGTCTCGTCCATAGACCCGACGCGCAGCCAGACCATGTGCACCGCCGTGGGAGCGCGGCGGTCCGGCTTGATGATGAGGGTCATGCCATTGGACAGGGTGTGCCGGTGCACCTCGGGCGCCTGGGCGGTCGGCGCGGTGGTCGAGGCTGTGGGCACGCCGTCGCCGGTTCCCGGAGCCGGCGCCTGGGCCGAAGCGACGACGCTGCCGGCGATCAGGCAGCCGAACAGGAAGCTCTGCAGAGGTTGTTTCATAGAATCCTGTGAGTTCCAAACCGCCCTCGATGTTCAGTTTCTTCCGGAAAAAACCGCCACCGCCACCGCCGCCGCCGCCGCCACCGCCGCCGCCGCCACCGTCACCACCCCTGCCGCCGCCAGCGCCAGACGTCGTGGCGCCCCCGATCGTTGGCGCACCACCGCCCGTGGATTCGCCATCGCCTGAGCCGGCAAGCGCACCCAGCACTGCCGTGCCGGCTTCGCCCGGGCCAGCTGCGCCCCAGCCAGAACCACCTGGGCCGAGTGCACCGCCGCAGCCGCTGGCCGCACCGGCAGCACAGGCGCGCCCGGCCATCGAGCAGACCCACGCCGAGCCGGCAGCACCCACCCCAGCGGCCCTGGCGCCCGCGTTCGCACCGGCTGCGGCGACGCCGCAGCCGGCACCGCAGCCCGAGCCGACCCTCCCGCCCCACCCCGCGCCTGGCTCGCCGGCGGCGCCTGCTCCGGCCGGCGCAGGCCTGATCGGAAGTGCCGTGGTGCGCGCCATGGACATCCCCACGGCAAGTACGGCGCCGGAGGTGGCTCCCGAGCGCCGCGGCTGGTTCAGCAAGCTCAGCATGGGCCTGCGCAAGACCGGCTCGAACCTGTCGCAGGTGTTCACCGGCGGCCAGATCGACGATGCCCTGTACGAGGAACTCGAAGCCGCGCTGCTGATGGCGGACGCCGGCGTGCAGGCCACCGAGTGGCTGCTCGAGCAGGTCAGGCGCAAGGTGCAGGCCAGCGGCGCCACGCGGCCGGTGCAGGCCAAGAACATCCTGGCCGAGGTGCTGACCCAGCTGCTGCTGCCTCTGCAAAAGCCGCTGGTCATCGGTGAGCACCAGCCCACCATCATCATGGTGGCCGGGGTCAACGGCGCGGGCAAGACCACCTCCATCGGCAAGCTGACCCGCCACCTCGCCAACGAGCGCGCCACGGTGCTGCTGGCGGCGGCCGACACCTTCAGGGCGGCCGCACGCGAGCAACTCGCCGTCTGGGCCGACCGCAACATGGTGGAGATCGTGAGCCAGGAAGGGGGCGACCCGGCGGCCGTGAGCTTCGATGCGGTCAGCGCCGGGCGAGCGCGCGGCAAGGACGTGGTGCTGGTCGATACCGCCGGGCGGCTGCCGACCCAGCTGCACCTGATGGAAGAGCTCAAGAAGATCAAGCGGGTGGTGCAGAAGGCCGACCCGAGCGGCCCGCACGAGGTGCTGCTGGTGATCGACGGCAATACCGGGCAGAACGCGCTGGCGCAGGTCAAGGCCTTCGACGCCGCACTGGGGCTCACCGGCCTCGTGGTCACCAAGCTGGACGGCACCGCCAAGGGCGGGGTGCTGGCCGCCATCGCGCAGGAAAAGCCGGTGCCGGTGTATTTCATCGGCGTGGGCGAGAAGCTCGAAGACCTGCAGACCTTCAGCGCACGCGAGTTCGCCCTCGCCTTGCTGGGGCAGTCCTGAAGGTCCGTCCGGCGCGCTGGACCGCAGCGCGCCGGACGGACGAACCGTGCGATGCGCTGTGTCCGGTATCGGTGCGCGGAGGCGGTGTGCAGTAGCGCCGCCGTCGTGACGTACCGCTGCCGAACGTCGCTGCGCAGGCCGTGGTTTGGCTGGCCGCAGACGCTCTGGCAAGCAGCAATGCGAACCGAGCCCCTCAGCGTGCCATGAGCGTGCGCAGCCCGACGCTCGCGGCATCCACCAGCAGCACCAGCGCCAGCATGGCGGCCAGCACCGCACCCGTCTCGGCCATCTGGAACAGCCCGAGGTGGAAGGCCAGCATCTGGCCCAGCCCGCCCGCGCCGACGACGCCCAGCACGGCCGCAGCGCGGATGTTGTTCTCCCACCGGTAGAGGGTGTAGCTGGCCAGCTGCGGGAGCACCTGCGGCAGTAGCGCATAGAGCACCACCCGCCCCTTGCCGATGCCGCGCAGGCGCAGTGCGAACCCCGGCTCGGGCGGCGCGTTCTCGAGCGCTTCGGCGAACAGCCGCCCCAGCACGCCCGTGGTGTGCAGTGCCAGCGCCAGCGTGCCGGCCAGGGGGCCGAGGCCGGCGGCGATCAGCAGCAGGGCCGCCCACATCAGCTCCGGCACGCTGCGTAACGCGTTCAGCAGCAGCCGGGAGAGGCCGCGCCAGCGTGCCCGCTCCTGCGCGTGCAGGCGGCTGGCCGGCAGCGCGAGCAGCAGCCCGAGGAGCGCGGCGACCAGCGTGCCCACGACGGACATCGCGAGCGTCTCCAGCAGCGCCGGTGCGAGCCGGGCGAGGAAGGCGGACTCGGTATTCGGTACTGCCAGCTCGGCCATGAAGCGCCCCATGCGCGCCAGCGAGTCGCCCGAGAAGAAGCGGGCCCACTGCAGGTCCAGCGACCAGAAGCTCAGGACCACCAGGACCACTGCCGCGGCCACGCACCAGCAGGCGCGGCAGCGCGCGTCGAACACCTTCGGCGGCAGCCGGAACACTTCGTTCGCGGCTGAGGGGCGCGGCGCGTTCATGCGGATGTCCTTCCTGCCGACGTCAGCCGAGGGAGCGCCGCAGCACGGCGCTCAGCCGGTCGGTGCCGGCGACGAGCAGGACGAAGACCAGCAGCAGCGTGGACACCTCGGCGGCGTTGAACATCTTCATGGAGTTGTCCAGCTGCTGGCCCAGCCCGCCCGCGCCGACGAAGCCGAGCACCGCCGAGGAGCGGATCGCGCATTCCCAGCGGTAGACCGTGTAGCTGGTGAGTTCGGCGCCGTTCTGCGGCAGCAGGCCATAGAAGAACGCCTGCAGCCGGCCCGCGCCGTTGCGCAGCAGCGAGGCGGTTGGCTGCGCATCGCCACTTTCCAGGATTTCGCCGTACACCTTGCCGAGCATGCCGCCGTAGGTCAGCGCGATGGCGAGCACTCCGGCGGTGGGGCCGAGGCCGACGACGCGCACGAAGACCAGCGCCCAGATCAGCTCGGGCACGCTGCGCAGCACCACCAGCACACCGCGAACGCTCCAGCGCAGCAGCCGAGGCCAGGCGCCCATGCGGCCCGCCAGGCCCGAGATCGACAGCGGCCTGGCGGACACCAGCGCCAGCGGCACGGCCAGCACCAGCGCGAGCGTCAGGCCGGCGGTGGCGATGGCGACGGTGCGCCAGGTCTCTCGCGCGACCAGCACCAGGAACTCGGCGTCGAGCCGCGGCGGAACCATGTCGGCGAGGAAGCGGCCGGTTTCGCGCAGGCTGTCGGGCGCGAACAGCTGCCAGGGGCGGAATTCGGAGAGCACGAACAGCGGCCAGAGCACGGCGGCGGCGGCCAGCGTCCAGAACAGGCGCACGCGCCAGGCGGGATCGCGCGGCACGGGGCGCGCCAGCGGCAGCGAGGCGGGAAGCAGCGTGGCCATGGTCGATGCGCGGTGTCAGCGGCAGACCATGGACGCTGGCGGCAACGGCCGCGGCGGCTGCATCTCACCCTCTTGCGGCGTACCACGCGCCTCGAGCTCGGCCAGGCGGTCGGCGTACAGGGCGCGCAGGCGCTCCGGAGTGACCTCGCCGGCCGGCAGGTCGAAGGCGATGTGTCCGGCGCGCATGCCGATCACGCGCGGGAAGTGGCGCACCGCCATCGGCACATCGTGCAGCGTGCACAGCAAGGTGGCGCCCTGCTCGCGCGCGGCCTGCGTCAGCGATTCAAGCGCCTGCTGCGCCCGTGCCGGATCCAGCGCCGACAACGGCTCATCGACCAGCAGCAGGCGGGGCCGCGCCACCAGCCCGCGCGCCAACCCGACCCGCTGCCGCTCGCCGCCGGAGAGACGATCGACGCGGGCGAACAGCTTGTCGTCGAGATCGAAGCGGGCAAGCGCGGCATCCGCCTCCGCGATGCCCACCGGGTAGAAAAGGCTGCGCAGGCTCTGCCACAGGCCCATGCGCGGCAGGCGCCCTGCGAGGACGGCCGTAACGACGCGCTGCCGCGGCGGCAGGGGCGGCACCTGCGGCGCGAGGAACAGCGTACCGCGCAGCCGATGCAGGGCACGGGTGCCCAGGCTCCAGGGATCGCGGCCGTCCAGCGCGAGTCTCCCCGCCGCCGGCTGCAGTGCGCAGGCCAGGACGTGCAGCAGCGTGGTCTTGCCGGCACCGGAGGGGCCGATCACGGCCACCTGCTCGCCGCTGCCCAGCGCGAGATCGATGTCCCGCAGCACCGGCTCGGCAGCGCGCGCGGCAGCCGGGTGGCGCACCGAAAGCGCGCGCAGCTCCAGCTTCATGGTCGCGCCCGGCTCACTTGAGCAGGCCCGCGCTGCGCGCCGCCGCTTCGATGCCTTTGTAGTTTTCCGCGCGGGTCGGGATGAAGCGGCTCGCGCGCTGCAGCTCCAGGATCTCGCGGCCGGCCGGGCTGGACGGCGACAGCTCGGTGAAGGCGCGGGCCAGCGCCTCGCGCCGCGCCGCGGGCATGTCTGCGTGCACCGACCAGTTGTAGTCGTAGTAAGGGGGCGTGGTGTGGAAGACCCGCACCTTCTGTGGATCGACCTTGCCCTCGGACAGCAGCTTCTCCCACACCGATGCGTTCAGTGCCCCCGCCGAGACCTTGCCCGAGGCAACGGCGGCGACCGTGGCGTCGTGGGCGCCGGAAAACGCCACCCGCCGCAGGTCGCGGTCGGGATCGATGCCGGCGGCCAGCAGGAAGCTGCGCGGCATGAGGTGGCCGGAGGTGCTGGAGGGCGAGCCGAAGGCGAGCGTGCGGCCTTTCAGGTCGGCAAGGGAACGGATGCCGGCGTCGGCGGTGATGAACACCGAGCGGAAGCTCTCGTCCTCGGCGCGCTGGACCAGCGGGATTACCTTGCCGCCCGAGCGGTGGTGGGCCTGCACGAAGGTGAAGCCGCCGAACCAGGCCAGATCGACCTGCCCGTTGACCAGCGCCTCCACGGCGGCGGCGTAGTCGGTGACCGGCGTGAAGCGCACCGGCATGGCCAGGCGCTCCTCCAGGTAGCGCATCAGCGGCGCGGCCTTGCGTGCCAGTTCGGTCGGCGACTCGTCCGGAATGGCCGTGACGCGCAAGGTGCCGGCCTGCGCCCGTCCGACGATCGGGAGGGAGGCGAGGCTGGTGGCAAGTGCGCCGGCGAGGACGGCACGGCGTGCGCGGGAGTGCTCTGTCATGAAAATTCTCGGTTGGTCTGGTGGAGGCAGGCGGGAATTACACCCGAACTGCCGCAAGGCCTCAGGCGCAGCTTCGAAAGCCCGCGAGGATGTCGGTGCGCCCGGGCAGGAAGAAGTTGCGAAAGCGCGGGTGCACGAGGCAGTCGGGCGTGGCCGAGCTGGCGCCACGCAGCACGCGGTGGGTGCCGAACCAGGGTGCCGAATAGTCGCGGTAGGGGTGCGCTTCGAAACCCGGGTGCGGCGCGAAGGGGGAGGCGGTCCATTCCCAGACGGCGCCCCAGGCGAAGGCGGGGTGCGTGTGCGCCGCGCACTCCCACTCGAATTCGGTCGGCAACCGGCGCCCGGCCCAGCGGCACCAGGCCTCGCCTTCGTGGGCGCTGAGGTGCACGGCCGGCAGCTCGGACGAGGGGAAGCGGGGCTGCGGCGGGCGCATGCTCCGGCGCCATTCCCAGCCTTGGCGCGTCCAGCACTCGGGGGTGTCGTAGCCGCCCGCCTGCACGAAGGCCTGGAACCGCGACCAGGAGACCGGCTGCGCGTCGATCTCGAAATCACCGAGTTGCACGCTGCGCGGGGGCACCTCGTTGTCGAATGCGAAACCGCGGTCAGCGACCCAGCCGGAGGTCCAGGTGCAGGGCGGCACATGCAGCGCCTCGGGGGCGGCCGGGGAGTGGCGCTGCTGCTGCGGTGGCGCTCCGGGTCGCAATGTGGCTGGCCGGACGGTCTGCGGTGGCGCCGACAGGGGCTGTGAGCTTCGCTGCGCAATCGGGGCGTCGATGCCCAGCGCCCGGGCCATGTAGCGCCAGGCTTCGACGTGCATGGCCTCGTGCAGCGCGACGAGCCGGAAGAAGTACAGGGCATCGTCGGTCGGGGCGCTCCCCGCTCGATCGGCTGCTTGCGCGAGCAGGCTGCGGGTCTCTTCGAGCGTCGCGCTCAGCCAGTCGAGGGTGGCGTCGAGGCCGGGCAAGGGCAGCGCCCAGCGCAGCGCGTGGGGCTGGGTGCTCGAGTCGTACCACGCGTCCGCCTCGGGCAGCTGCGAGGGTGCGCGCGGCGCCTCGGGGTCGCAGCGCATGCCGCGCCCGCGTTGTGGGTTGCGCATGATCCACCGCTGCTGGAACCAGGCGATGTGCCCCAGCTCCCACAGCGGGGGGTTCAGCCCGTCGCGTCGGGGTACGGCCAGCGCCGGCCCGAGCGCCTCGCGGAAGGACCGCACCAGGGCCAGCGTGTCCGCCCGCAGCGCTCGCAACGCGGCATCCACCTCGGCTGCGCCGCCCGCCCGCAGGGCCTCACCCGGCGTGCGGCAGGCGCGGTCTCGTAGGGCGCTATAACCGGCGCATGCTGTCCCGTTCATCGCTCGTGATCGTAAGCCCGGCCCTGGCCAGGGACAACAACGGCAACTGGCAAACGGCCCGGCGCTGGCGGGCGCTGCTGGGATCGACGCATGCGGTGCGCATCGTGCAGCACTGGCCCGACGCGCAGGCGGCCGGCGACGCCGCCATGCTGGCACTGCACGCGCGGCGCTCGGCCGAGTCGGTGCGCGCCTGGAGCGCGGCGCGCGGGGGTGGTTCGCTGGCCGTCGTGCTCACAGGAACCGACCTCTACCAGGACCTCGATGCGAGCTCGCAGGCGCGCGAATCGCTGCGCCTGGCGCACCGCCTGGTGGTGCTGCAGGACCAGGGCATCTTTGCGCTGCCCGAGCCGTTGCGGGCCCGCGCACGCGTGATCTACCAGTCCACCGGAGCGCGCCGGCCGCTTGCGAAGACGCCGCGGCACCTCACCGCGCTGATGGTGGGGCACCTGCGGCAGGTCAAGAGCCCCGACACGCTGTTCGCGGCCGCGCGGCTGCTTGCGCCGGCGGCCGGCATCCGGGTGCGCCACATCGGCGACGCTGCGGAGCCGGGCTGGGCCGAGCGCGCGCGCGCCACCGAAGCCGAGTGCCCGCACTACCGCTGGCTCGGCGCCCAGCCTTACACGCGCACCCGCGACGCCATCCAGCGCGCGCACGTGCTGGTGCATGCCAGCGCACTGGAGGGCGGCGCCCACGTCATCATGGAGGCGGTACGCAGCGGCACGCCCGTGCTGGCGTCGCGCGTCAGCGGCAACGTCGGCATGCTCGGGGCCGACTACGCGGGCTACTTTCCGCACGGCGACGCGGCCGCGCTGGCACGGCTGCTGCGCACGTGCCGGGACGGCCAGCAGGCCTCGGCGGATGCCCCGGCGCCAGCGCTGCTGGAGCGGCTGCGCCGACAATGCGACTTGCGTGCGCCCCTGTTCGATGCCGAGGCCGAACGCGGCGCGCTGCTGCAACTGACCGAGGAACTCCTGCACCCATGAACGCTCCCGACACCTCCCGCCCGCCGGCCGAGCCGCGCCTGACCTCGCTGTCGCACGGCGGCGGCTGCGGCTGCAAGATCGCCCCCGGCGTCCTGTCGGAAATCCTGCGGGGGACGGCCGCGATGCCGATGCCGCCGCAGCTGCTGGTGGGCATCGAAACCGCCGACGACGCCGCCGTCTACCAGCTCAACGACGAGCAGGCGCTGATCGCCACCACCGACTTCTTCATGCCGATCGTCGATGACCCGTTCGACTTCGGCCGTATCGCCGCCACGAATGCGATCTCGGACGTGTACGCCATGGGCGGGCAGCCCATCATGGCGCTGGCGCTCGTGGGCATGCCGATCAGCGTGCTGTCCACGCAGACCATCGGCCGCATCCTGGAGGGCGGGCAGGCGGTGTGCCGCGCCGCCGGCATCCCCATCGCCGGGGGCCACACCATCGATTCCGTCGAGCCGATCTATGGCCTGGTGGCGCTCGGGCTGGTCCATCCCAAGGACGTGCGGCGCAACGCCGACGCGCGTGCCGGTGACCTGCTGGTACTGGGCAAGCCGCTGGGTGTGGGGGTGCTGTCGGCCGCGCTGAAGAAGGGCGAGCTCGATGCGGAAGGCTATGCCCGCATGATCGAGACGACGACCCGCCTGAACACGCCCGGCCCCGAGCTGGCGCGCCTGCCGGGCGTGCACGCGCTGACCGATGTGACCGGCTTCGGCCTGGCTGGCCACGCCCTGGAGCTCGCCCGCGGAGCGGGGCTGTGCGTCTCGCTCGACTGGGCCAAGGTGCCGCTGCTGGCGGGCGTCGAGGCATTGGCCCGAGCGGGACTGGTTACCGGCGCCTCCGGGCGCAACTGGGCCGGCTACGGCGAGCAGGTCGCGCTGCCCGCCGGGTTCGACCCGGTGCATCAGGCCCTGCTGTCCGATCCGCAGACCAGCGGAGGGCTGCTGGTGTCCTGCTCGCCGGAGGCGCTGGAGGCGGTGCTGGCGACTTTCGGGCGGCATGGCTTTCATGAGGCGGCCGTGGTCGGTGAGGTCGGGCCCCGCGCCTCGGGTGCGGCACCGCTGAGCTTGCGTTGAGGGCGCCGCGGCGAGGACTCGACCCCCTGCTCCGGGCGAGCTACCCGGCCTCCGGCGGTGCGCTGTCCTGCTCCGGGCCCTCGGCAGGCACAGGCACCTCGGCGCGCACCCACTGCGCGTAAGCAGGGCTGGCCGCGAGGGTCTGCCACAGCAGCTGCGGCGTGTCGTAGGGGTGGTGCCCGGACAGGTAGCCGATCACGGCGTCCAGCGCCTCTGGCCGGGTTTTGATGCTCAGCCGTACCTCGGTGTCCGATTGGACACTTCCCTGCCAGCGGTAATGCGATTCGACGGCCGCATCGATCTGTACACAGGCTGCGAGCCGCCGCTCCAGAAGGCCCAGCGCCAGGCGCCGGGCCTCCTCCGGCGAGCCGACGGTGGTCGAGAGACTCAGGACGGTGGGCGGCTGGGACAGCGACATGGAGCGAGTGCGCGAGTGAACCCGCATTCTGGGCAAAATGGGACCGAGCCGGGCGAGCTCGCCCGCAGAGCCGGTTCCAGGATTGCGCGGAACTTGTGCCTTAGCACTCCCTCCAATCGAGTGCTAACATGACGATGACTTTGAAAGGATCCCCTGGCATGTCCACTTCAGCTGGAGCTTCCACCACCGGTCTGGCCGTGGCCAGCCCGTGGGCGATGGTTCCCTCCCTGGGCAACCTGGACGCTTATATCTCCGCCGTCAACCGGCTGCCGCTGCTGACTCCGGAGGAGGAGCAGGACTGCGCGCGCCGCTTGCGCGACCACAACGACATCGAATCCGCCGGAAAGCTGGTGCTGTCGCACCTGCGGCTCGTGGTGGCGGTCTCGCGCAAGTACCTCGGCTACGGCCTGCCCCACGGCGACCTGATTCAGGAAGGCAACATCGGCCTGATGAAGGCCGTCAAGCGCTTCGACCCCGATCAGGGCGTGCGCCTGGTGAGCTATGCGCTGCACTGGATCAAGGCCGAAATTCACGAATACATCCTGCGCAACTGGCGGATGGTGAAGGTGGCGACCACCAAGGCGCAGCGGAAGCTGTTCTTCAACCTGCGCTCGATGAAGCAGGGCTTCAAGGACGATGCCGATGCGCAGACCCACCGCGACACCCTGACCGACGCACAGGTCGATGTGATGGCGCGCGAGCTGAACGTCAAGCGCGAGGAAGTCCTCGAGATGGAGACGCGCATGGCGGGTGGCGACGTACTGCTCGACCCGACGCCCGGCGACGACGGCGAGGACGCCTTCGGCCCCATTGCCTACCTCACCGACGCGAGCCACGAGCCCACCGCCGTGATCGAGTCGCACCAGCGCGATGTGCTGGCGACCGACGGCATTGCAGCGGCGCTCGAGCAGCTCGATGCGCGCAGCCGCCGCATTGTCGAGGAACGCTGGCTGCGCGTGAACGACGACGGTTCGGGCGGCATGACGCTGCACGAACTGGCTGCCGAATACGGCGTCTCGGCCGAACGCATCCGCCAGATCGAGTCGGCGGCGATGAAAAAGATGAAAAAGGCGCTGGCCGCATTCGCCTGAGCGCGTCCACTCCCCGCAACAAGCCCGGCTGAGCCGGGCTTTTTTACGGCAACAATGCGGGCGTGAACCTCTTCCGGTGCATGGCAGTCGCGTTGGTGGCGTGGTGTTTCGCCACGCTCGCCTGGTCGCGCGATGTGCAGCCGCAGCCGCCCGCTCTCGTGCAACTGTCCTCGGTCACGGAAGGCAAAGCCCTGGCGGGCAGCAGCCTCGCCTGGATCGATCCGGACGGCTCCAGGGACATCGAGGCGGTTGCGGCCGAGGCCCCGGCTCTGCCCTGGTCTGCTTTCGAGCAGCGCCGTCAGTACCGCATCGACGGGCGCGCGCTGTGGCTGCGCTTCGACGCGGCCGTCCCGACGGACAGCCGCTGGTTCCTGGTGCTGATGCACCCCTCTGTGGATCTGATGCAGCTGTATTACCAGGGCGCGGACGGCCGCTGGGTGGTGCAGGCGGCCGGCCAGGACAAGCCCGTGGACCAGTGGTCGATCCCGGGCCGCCTGCCGACCTTCGAGCTGGCGCCCGGCGGGCGAGGCGTGGTGCGCTACTGGGTGCGCATCGAGCACGAGCGGGCCAATTTCAGCGTTCCCATTCACTTGTACAGCCAGCCGGCGCTGCTCGAGTTCCGCGCCTTCGAGCAATTCCTGCTGGGCGCGTACTTCGGGGTGCTGGCGTTCATCGGCATTGCGAGCCTGGTCAGTGCCCTCGTACACCGGGACCGCAATTTCACCGCCCTACTCGCCTACGTGGTCGCCGTCGGCGCCGTCCAGCTGGTCGTGCTGGGGGTGGGGGCCCAGCACCTGTGGGTGGACTCGCCCCACTGGAGCGGCCTGGCACGCCGCATCGTGCCCGGAATGGCGGTCGCGGCCTGCCTCTGGTTCGTCAAGGTCCTCAGCGAGCCGGCGCGCTTTTCCCGCGCGCTCGACCTGGCCTGCTGGAGCATCGTCGCGGCGCTGCTGGCAGCGGTGGCCCTCAACGCGTTCATCGCCACCCGTGCGAGCTTCGCGCTGGTGGCCGTCCTGATCGGGGCCACCGTGCCGATCGCTGCGTCGCTGCTGGCGCTGGCCTGGCGGCGGGGCCGCGACCCCTACATGGGAACCATCACCCTGGCGTTCGTGCCGCTGGCGTTGACCGCACTGCTGCCGATCGCGTATGCGCTGAACCTGCTGCCCAACACGGTGCTCACGCGCCACGGCCTCGCGCTCGGCACCGCGCTGCAGCTGCCCATCCTGTACTACGCCCTCAGCCGACGCGCGCTGCAGCGCCGCGAGACGCACATGCGCGCCGCGCGCCTGGACCACACCGACGCGCTCACGGGCCTGTGCGACCGCGACACGCTGCTGCGGCGGCTGGAGGACGCACTGATGCGCGCGATCGGCCAGCGCCACCTGTGCGCGGTGCTGGGGGTACGACTGACGAACTACGAAGCACTGCGCGACGAGTTCGGCCGCGCGGTCGCCGACCGCGCCCTGGTAGTCGCAGCGTCCATCCTGCGTTCGGCGGCGAGGGACCTCGATCTGCCGGCACGAGTGGGCGAGCGCGATTTCATCCTGCTGCTGGACGGGCCGACGACGGCTGAGGCTGCGGTGGCCCGCGCGCAGCAGGTGGTGGCCCACGGACTGCAGCACGCCGCCGTGCTGCCCCCGTCCACGACGCTGAAGTTCCATGTGGCGCTGACGCTGCTGCCCGACCAGGAGCTCGACGCACGTCGCTGCCTTCAGTGGCTCGAAGAAGCCTGCAATGCCATGCGCTCGCAGCCGCGCCGGGCGATCCGCGCGATCAATTTCTAGAATGGCCGCAGCCGCAGCCTGACGCGACGCGCGAGCGCAGATCGTCGCCGTGCCGGCGCGTGGTCTCCGGTATCGGAGGCGTTCCGAAAAGAAGATCAGCCCTGGCGCAGCAGCAGCCTCACGTCGTCGGCCAGCGCCTGCGGACCGGTGCCGTAGCGGGTGTAGAGCCGCAGCCGGCCGGTGGGGTCGTAGACGAAGCTCGCCGCCGAATGGTCCATGGTGTAGCTGCCCGGGGTCTTGCCATCGACCTTCTTGAAGTAGACCTTGAAGTCGCTCGCGACCTTCGCGGTCTCCTCTGGCGTGCCACGCAGGGCAACGAACTGTGGGTCGAAGTTGCCCATGTAGGCCTTGAGCACCTCGGGCGTGTCGCGCTCGGGATCAACGGTAATGAAGACCGCCTGCAGCTTGTCCCCGTCCGCACCGAGCAGGCGTTTGGCTTCCGCGATCTCGTTCAAGGTGGTGGGGCAGACGTCCGGGCACTGCGTAAAGCCGAAGAACACCACCACCACCCGGCCGGCGAAATCGTTCAGGCTGCGCGCCTGGCCGTGCTGGTCGGTGAGCTGGAAGTCCTTGGCGTAATCGACTCCGGTGATATCGACGGCCTTGAACTGCGGCTTGGCATCCTGGCTGCAGGCAGCCAGCAAGGCCGCTGCGGCGAGTGACGACAGGAGGGCTCTTCGTTGCATGGTCAGAACAGGTAGTGGTCCAGCAGCAGCGCGGCGAACAGCACGCTCAGGTGGACAAGGGAAAAGCGGAAGGTGCGACGCGCCAGCTGGTCGGAATAGGCGCGCCAGAGGCGATAGGCATAGACGCAGAACAACCCGCTCAGCACCACCGCTGCCAGCAGGTACAGCCACGAGCTCATGCCGTAGGCGAAAGGCAGCAGGCACGCCGCGAACAGCACCAGCGTGTAGAGCAGGATCTGCAGGCGGGTGAACTCGTTGCCGTGGGTCACCGGCAGCATGGGCAGGCCCGACTTGCGGTAGTCCTCGACGCGGTACAGCGCGAGCGCCCAGAAGTGTGGCGGCGTCCACAGGAAGATGATGAGAAACAGGATCAGCGCCTGCGGTCCGACCTCTCCGGTCATGGCGGTCCAGCCGAGCACCGGAGGCATGGCACCGGAGGCGCCGCCGATCACGATGTTCTGCGGGGTGAGCGGCTTGAGGATGACGGTGTAGACCACCGCGTAGCCCACGAAGGTGGCGAAGGTGAGCCACATGGTCAGCGGATTGACCCACTGGTACAGCACCCAGGATCCGAGTCCGCACAAGACGGCGGAAAACGCCAGCGCCTGCACGTCCGACAGCTCGCCGCTGGCGGTGGGCCGCCACGACGTGCGCTTCATCTTGGCGTCGATGCCCTTCTCGACCAGGCAGTTGAAGGCGGCGGCCGCGCCGGCCACCAGCCAGATGCCCAGGCAGGCAAGCGCGGCCGCCTGCAGGTCCGCGGCGCTCGGCAGGCCGGGCACCGCCAGCACCATGCCGATCAGCGCGCAAAAAACGATCAGCTGCACGACCCGCGGCTTGGTGAGCGCATAGAACTGCGCGAAGCGGCTCATGCCCGCACCTCCCGCGCTTGGCCACGGGCACGGCGCACGGGGCTCGCGCTGCGGCTTGCGCACCAGGCCCAGGTGCAGACGACGACAAGCGCGGCCGCGCCCCCGGTGTGGCCGACGGCCGCGGCCAGCGGCCACCCCAGCACGACATTGCTCAAGCCGGTGACGAGCTGCCACAGCGCCAGCACGGCGAGCCAGCGTCCCTGGCGCGCCAGCCCGGCGCGCGCGAGCGCCCACGCGAGCGCCAGCAACACGGGGAGCAGCAGGTACGCCGCCAGGCGGTGCGCGTAGTGGATGGCGGTGAGCGCGGCGAAGGTGATGTTTTCGCCGTCGCCGGTCTTGCCAAGGTCGCGCCAGATCTCGAAGCCCTGGCGGAAATCCATGGGGGGCCACCAGCCGCCCTGGCAGGTGGGGAACTCGCTGCAGGCGAGCACGGCGTAGTTGGTGCTGACCCAGCCGCCCAGGGCCACCTGGACCCAGAGCAAGGCGAAGCCGAGCGCCAGCGCGAGCCGCAGCGCAGGAGAGATGGTGTGCGGCGCATGGCGCGCACTGTGCGCCTGCGCGTACGCCACCGCCTGGCGGCACAGCAGCGCCAGCAGGACCAGCCCGCCCAGCAGATGCAGCGTGACGATGGCGGGCTGGAGCTTGAGCGTGACGGTGAGCGCGCCGAACGCGCCCTGCAGGCATACCCAGACCAGCGTGGCCAGGGGCCAGCCGGGATGCACCGGAAGCTCGCGGCGGCGCATCCAGCTGGCCGCGGCAAGCACCAGGATCAACACGCCGACGCCTGTGGCCAGGTATCGGTGGATCATCTCGATCCAGGCCTTGGTGTGGGTGACCGGTCCGCTCGGCAGGGCCGCCTGCGCCTGGCTGATCTCGGCGTGCGCGCCGCGCGGGCTGGCGTTGCCATAGCAGCCCGGCCAGTCGGGGCAACCCAGGCCCGAATCGGTCAGCCGCGTAAAGGCACCGAACAGGACCAGGTCGAAGGTGAGGAACAGGGTCAGCAGCGTCAGCGCCGCGAGCCGCTGCGCCACGGACGCGCGGCGATTGCGCAGCCAGATCCACGCAAGTGGCCCGAGCGCCAGCACCAGGCCAAGCAGCATCAGGCGCAGCGCGGGGGAGAGGTCGTACAGCGCGACGGCGTCGGTCATGAGGGCCGCCCCGCCTGGTCCCAGGACGCCGACGCCCGCATCAGGCGCTCGAGGTCGCGCTTGGCCTTGGCAGCACCTTCCCGGTCGAGATGGGCCGGGAACCGGAGCATCCAGTTGCCGATGGGATCGACTACATAAAGGTGCGCCGAGTGCGGCTGCCCCTGCGCCGGCTGCAGCCACTGCGCAAGCTGGTTCCGGTCCACCCGCAGCGCAGTCGCCTGCTGCAGGGCGGGCCCGAGCTCCGGGCGTACAGCGGCGCCGTCGTCGATGAGCCACACGCGATCGAGCCGGTCCTTGTTCTTGCCGAGCGCTTCGCGCAGCTGCCGCTGCAGGTAGAGGTTCTGCTCGCACCCGGCGTCGCAGGCGCCGCCGGCAACGCTGACCAGCAGCCACTGTCCGCGCAACGATCGCAACGGCACGGGCGCGCCGCCTTCCAGCGGCGTGGCGGCGATGTCCGGCAGCGGCCGCTGCGGCTCGATGAGTTCGCCGAAGTTGCGCCGTCCTTCGGGTCGCACGACGTAGTAGGTGAAGTAGGACGCGATGACGGGCGCGGCACACACCAGCAGCACGCCCAGCATCTTCAGGCGTCCGCGCCGGGTGCGGCGCGCGTCGCTCTCGGCCACGTCGCCAGGGCGTGGCAGGGAATGCACCGTCAGGTCGAGCGGCTGATCAGGCACGCGGGAATTCTCGTCGGCGCGGGTGGATGAATTGGAACCAGACATAGAAGGCAAAGAGGGCCGCGCACAGGGCCCACCACTGGAAGGCATAACCGTAGTTCTTGCTGGCGCCGCTGGCAGCGACGGGCCAGTCACGCAGCAGGCCTTCGGACGCGCGGCCGACCTGTTGCACCGAACCTTCGAGCAGCGGCAGGCCGGTCTCCTTGCGGAACGCGGCAAGGTCGAGATTCTGCCGGATGGGCCCCGTCTCGGCCGCGTCGAACGCGTATAGCTTGGACGGTGCCGGGGCGATCCGGCCCTGCACCGTCACCTCCCCGGGAGGCGTTGCCACCGGGGGCAGCTGCTCGCGCGCCTGGAAATTGCGCGGCGCCCAGCCACGCTGTACCAGTACCACGGCATCGCTGCCGGACAGGCGCAGGGGCGTCACGACGTAGAAGCCCGGCCGCTGCTGCATCTGGCGGTTGTCGAGAAAGACGGTGTGCTCGGGCAGCCAGCGCCCGCGCAGTTCGACACGGCGGTGCAGCAGTTCGGGCGCGCCGGCCTCATCGACCAGCCGCTCGGCCGGCACCGGCGCAGCCGCCTGGGCCGCCTCGATCGATGCTTCGAGCGCCAGCTTCTGGCCGGCCCGATCCCACTGCCACAAGCCGAGCGCGGCCGTCAGCGCCATGCCCACGAGCGTCGCGAGGGTGGCAACCCAGAAGCGCGGTGAGGTCAGGGACGTCACCGGATAATCACCCGCATGAAAGTTCTGCTGGTTTCGCTCGCCTTCTTGGCCATTCTCGGGAGCCTCGCGGCGGCGCTGTACTTCATGATGCGCGAGGGCGACGCAGACAAGCCCCGGTCGGCGCACATGGCCCGGGCGCTGGCGTTTCGGGTCGGTTTCTCCATCGTCCTGTTCCTCTGCATCCTGCTGGCCTGGAAACTCGGCTACATCCGTCCCACGGGCATCCCGCTGACGGGCTGAACGGCGGCATTGCCGTTGTGCGCCCGGGCGCCGCGGGACTTGTCCGCTGGCTCGCTCGACGCACGCGCACGGCACCCCGGGGTGCGCCGCTCGCCGCTCTCATCGCGCATCGCAGCTCGTCGCCCACTGCACACCGGAGCCGGCTCCTGTCATACAGCGAGCGGCCGGGCACGAAGCTCGACACCACTCTGACGCTCGGGCGCGGCGCCGTTCACCGGTTCTCTCGTGCGCGCTGCCGCGCGGCATCACAACGCTACGTCGGAAAGGACAAGGGCCGCCTGCACGGCGGCCCTGTCGCAGCGGAGCCGATCATGCGGCCCCGCACAGGCGACGCGTTGTCAGAACCAGTAGACCAGCACGTACAGGCCAAGCCACACCACATCGACGAAGTGCCAGTACCAGGCGGCACCTTCAAAACCGAAGTGACGCTCGGGCGTGAAGTGGCCCTTCATGAGGCGCAGCGTGATGAACAGCAGCATCAGCATGCCGACCAGGACATGGAAGCCGTGGAACCCGGTGAGCATGAAGAAGGTGGAGCCGTAAGCGCCCGAGGTGAGCTTCAGGTTCAAGTCGCGGTAGGCGTGGACATATTCGTAGCCCTGCACGAACAGGAAGACGATGCCCAGCAGCACGGTGGCCCACATGAAGGCGAGGGTCTTGCCGCGGTGGTTTTCGCGCAGCGCGTGGTGGGCGATGGTGAGCGTGACGCCCGAGGTCAGCAGCAACGCGGTGTTGATGGTCGGCAGCCAGAACGGCGTCATGGTGTCGAAGGGCTCGACGATGCCGCCGGGCGAGGCCGTCACGCCGGCGGCGGCGCTGGGCCAGACGCCCTTGAAGTCGGGCCACAGCAGGGCGTTCTCCGCGCCGGCGAGGCTCGGCACCGAGTGCGAGCGCATCCACCACAAGGCGGTGAAGAAGGCGCCGAAGAACATCACTTCGGAAAAGATGAACCAGCTCATGCTCCAGCGGTAGCTGAGATCGATCTTGCGGCCGTACTGCCCGCTCTCGCTCTCGTGCACCGCGTCGCGGAACCACTGGAACAACACCACGGCCACCCAGGCGAGGCCGAAGTACAGGGACCACATGCCCCACTCGACACCGTTGATCCACTGGCCCGCGCCCAGGATCACGAAGAACAGGCCGAGCGCCATCATCGCCGGGTGGCGCGATGGCTGGGGCACGTAGTAGTACGGCGTCTTGCCGTGGGCGCTGGTACTCATCTCAACTCCTGCTTCCGGATAAGTTCTTGTGTGTGTGGTTTGCCGAATTCAACCGGCGATCCAGTGGACCAGCCCGATCAGGCCGCCCACGAACAACGCGACAGCGACCAGCGCCGCCACGACGACGTGAAAGGGGTTGAGCCGCCCCATGTCCTGCTGGTAGTCGCTGTTGCGGCGGATTCCGAGGAACGCCCAGGCCACGGCCTTCGTGGTCTGAAGAATCGAACCCCTGCCCCTGCCCTTGTCGTCCCTGGCCATGGCACCCCGCGTCACGACGTCGGCCCAGGGAGCGTCGGCGCCGGCGGCATGGCCGCGCCGACTTCGAAGAAGGTATAGGACAGCGTGATGGTCGTCACGTCCTTGGGCAGCCTTGGGTCGATCACGAACGCCACAGGCCACTCCTTCTTCTCGCCCGGCTCCAGCGTGTACTGGTTGAAGCAGAAGCACTCCAGCTTGTTGAAGTGAGCGGCGGAATTGCGCGGTGCGTAGCTGGGGATCGCCTGGGCGGCCATGCGGCGGTTCTGCACGTTCTGGAACTCGTACATCACGGTCGTGAGCTGCCCTGGGTGGACCTGCACCGAGCGCTGGGTCGGCCGGAACTCCCAGGGACCCCGCGCGTTGGCATCGAACTCGACCGTGATGGTGCGGCTGGTATCGATCTGCGTGTTGGCAGGAAGCCCCTTGGGCGCGCCCGGCACCTGCCGCTCGCCCAGCGCAAGGATGTTGATGCCGGTGACCTCGCAGATCTTCTGGTAGAGCGGCACCAACGCATAGCCAAAGGCGAACATGCCGACCGCGATCACGACCAGCTTGCCGACCATGCGAAGGTTTTCGCGTGCGACGCTCACGAGAGGGCCCCTAGCTGCTCAGGAGAACCATCTTGGCCACGAATCCCAGCAGGAACGCGGCCGCGACCGAGGCCAGGATCAGCGCCAGGCGCAGGTTGCCCTTCCTGCTGCGGTTGTCGTCACCGGGAGTGCGTGCCATGGTCTTGATGCCGATGCTCGTCAATTGGGCCGCAACTCAGTGCACGGTGCCGGGGTTGTCCGGCTGCACGCGTGCGTCCAGCACACGGGTGGCGGTGGCGTCGAGGCGCGGCGGGGTTTCGAAGGTGTGGAACGGCGCCGGCGACGGCACTTCCCATTCCAGGCCTTCGGCGCCCTTGCCGTCGGCGTCGTTCCACGGGCGCTGAGGTGCAGGTGCACCCTGGCCACGCATCACCGGCAGCACGACGAAGATGAAGAAGTACACCTGTGCCAGACCGAAGGCGAAAGCACCCACCGAGGCGAGGGCGTTGAAGTCGGCGAACTGCATCGGGTAGTCGGCGTAGCGGCGCGGCATGCCGGCCAGCCCAAGGAAATGCATGGGGAAGAAGGTGACGTTGAAGGAGATGAGCGACCACCAGAAGTGGATCTTGCCGCGCGTCTCGTTGTACATCACGCCGGTCCATTTCGGCGCCCAGTAGTAGAAGCCGGCGAACAGCGCGTAGAGCGAGCCGGCCACCAGCACGTAGTGGAAGTGGGCAACGACGTAATAGGTGTCCTGCAGCAGCAGGTCGATCGGAGCCATGGCCAGGATCAGCCCGGTGAAGCCGCCCATCGTGAACACGAAGATGAAGCCCACGGCGAACAGCATGGGGGTCTCGAACGTCATCGAGCCCTGCCACATGGTGGCGATCCAGTTGAAGATCTTCACCGCCGTCGGCACTGCGATCAGCATGGTGGCGTACATGAAGAACAGCTGGCCGGTCACCGGCATGCCGGTCGTGAACATGTGGTGCGCCCACACGATGAACGACAGGATGGCGATCGACGAGGTGGCATACACCATGGAGGCGTATCCGAACAGCCGCTTGCGGGCGAAGGCGGGCACGACCTGGCTCACGATGCCGAAGGCCGGCAGGATCATGATGTAGACCTCGGGGTGGCCGAAGAACCAGAAGATGTGCTGGTACATCACCGGATCGCCGCCGCCGGCCGGGTTGAAGAACGTCGTGCCGAAGTGGCGGTCGGTCAGCGTCATCGTGATCGCCCCGGCCAGCACGGGCATGACGGCGATCAGCAGGTAGGCGGTGATGAGCCAGGTCCAGCAGAACATCGGCATCTTCATGAGCGTCATGCCGGGGGCGCGCATGTTGAGGATGGTCACGATGATGTTGATCGAGCCCATGATGGAGCTGGCGCCCAGGATGTGCATGGCGAAGATGCCGGCATCCATGGACGGGCCCATCTGCAGCGTGAGCGGCGCATAGAGCGTCCAGCCCGCCGAGGGGGCGCCGCCGGGCATGAAGAACGAGCCCACGAGCATCGCGCCGGCCGGCACCATCAGCCAGAAGCTGAAGTTGTTCATGCGGGCGAAAGCCATGTCGGACGCGCCGATCTGCAGCGGGATCATCCAGTTCGCGAAGCCGACGAAGGCCGGCATGATCGCGCCGAACACCATGATCAGGCCGTGCATGGTGGTGAGCTGGTTGAACAGCTCGGGGTTGATCAGTTGCAGCCCCGGCTGGAACAGCTCGGCGCGGATGCCCAGGGCCAGCACGCCACCGACCATCAGCATGAAGAAGGAGAACAGCAGGTAGAGGGTGCCGATGTCCTTGTGGTTGGTCGCATAGACCCAACGTCGCCATCCTGCCGGGTGGCCGTGGTGGTCGTCGTGGGCGTGGTGGTCGCCGCCGTGTGCGTGGTTGTCGAGAACTGCACTCATCTTGGGTTACCTCGGGATTTACTTGGCGCGGTGCGCTTGCACTTCGGCGGGCTGGACCACCTGGCCGGTCTTGTTGCTCCAGGCGTTCTTGCTGTAGCTGACGACGGCGGCGATGTCGGTATCGGACAGTTGCTTCCAGGCAGGCATGGCGCCCCGGCCGTTCAGCACGATATCGATGGCCTTGGACTTGTCTGCATCGAGCACCAGCGCCGAGCCGTCCAACGCCTTGATCGGGCCCGCGCCCTTGCCGTTGGCCTGGTGGCATGCGGCGCAGTTGGCGGCGTAGACCTTCTCGCCGCGCGCGACGATGTCGGTGAGCTGCCAGACCTTGCTGGGGTCGTCCAGGCGCGCGGCCATCTTCTTCTGCTCCGCGCCCACCCAGGCGGTGTAGTCGGCATCGGACACGACCCGGACCTGGATCGGCATGTAGGCGTGCTCCTTGCCGCACAGCTCGTAGCACTGGCCGTAGTAGTCACCCACCTTCTCGGCGCGGAACCAGGTGTCGCGCACGAACCCGGGGATGGCGTCCTGCTTCACGCCGAAGGCCGGCACGCCCCAGGCGTGGATCACGTCGTTGGCGGTGGTGATGATGCGCACCTTCTTTCCGACCGGCACCACCAGCGGGTTATCGACCTTGAGCAGGTAGTCGTTGGGCACGTTGCCGCGCGCGCCGGCGTCGGACATCTGGCGGTGCGACGCGTCCAGCGCCGACAGGAAGGAGATGCCGGCGCCCTCGCCGTTGAGGTAGTCGTAGCCCCACTTCCACTGGTATCCGGTGGCCTTGATGGTCAGGTCGGCGTTGCTGGTGTCCTTGGCGGCGACCAGCACCTTGGTGGCCGGCAGCGCCATGATGATGACGATGAGGAAGGGGATCGCGGTCCAGATGATCTCGACCGTGACGGACTCGTGGAAGTTGGCAGGCTTGGCGCCGCGGGAGCGGCGATGCTTCCAGATGGAATAGAACATCACCGAGAACACCAGCACGAAGATGACGATGCAGGTGATGAGCATGAACCAGTGCAGCCACGCCTGTTCGGCGGCAATGCGCGTCACGGCGTCATGGAGGTTGAGCTGGCGAACGCCGGGGCCGCCCGGCAGGTCCTGCACCTGTGCGTGCGCGGCGCCGGCAGCGGCCCCGGCAGCGAGCAAGCCGGCCAGCTTCTGGGAAATGCTCTTCATCATCTTCACTTCGTACACCTCAATGACAATCCGCCGCCTCCAGGGCACTCCGGCTGCGGCCGCAGCGCCCTGTCCGTCGCCTCGCGCGGGGGTCGCCCGAGGCCCTTGTCCATGCCCTGCGCACCCGCGCAAAGCCCTTTCGTTCCGCGCCTCACGCGGCTTCGCGCAGGGCCCGCCTGATCTCTTGCGCAAGCTCGGTCCGAAACTCGGGTCGCGTGTAGCGACCGACCCGCACCGAACGTCCCCGGCCCGACAACTCGATCAGAGACCGATCGTCTGAACGCGGCTCCACGCGCACCCAGTCGCGGTGGAATTCCGCGCGCTCCACCCGCCCCCCATGCTCCAGCTCGACCACCAGGCGCACGCCCTGCAGGCTGATGCGCTCGCCGTCGGTTGCGTGCCGGGCATAGACCAGGAACGCCACCCCGACCGCTGCCAACTCGAGCCAGGCGAAGGGCAGGACCAGCGTCGCGCCCTGCAGCCAGAAAACCGTGGCGATGCCGAGGGAGACGACGCACAGGGAGGCGTAGAACCAACCCAGCTGGGCGGGCGATACCGAGCAGTTACGCTTCAAGGCCCACTGAATTCGGGGACCCTGTACCGTGGCGAATCGATATCCCCGCATGGACGGTGGCCGCTCACAAGATCAACACGGAATTGTAGCGCGCAGCCATGGGGCGGCCGCCGCACCCCGACGGGAATTTCCCCGAAAACCCCACGCGGGCGCGCCTGCCAGCTGCGGCCTTCGGGCGGCCGCATGGGTGCTCACGCCCCGTCCGACGCTGCACCCTTTCGGATCAAGGCTCGCATGTCGTCGAGGGACAGTGCGGTCTCGCCGCCGACCCGTGCACGGGGCGCCGGCTTGAACGCGTGTCCATAGACGATCTCGAAGCTCAGGGCCAAGCGCCCGTCGGCCGCGGTCAGGCCGGCAGTCAACGCTTCTTCGAGGCGCCTGCGCCAGAGCCGGCCCCGCAGGCCGGCGAAGCGACGGGGATGCAGGTTCGCCCCAAGCTCGCGAAGCTCGCGCAACATCGTTCGCGCATCGGGCCAGGTGAGGGTAAGCCGCTCCATGTCCATGACGGGCTCGGCGAAGCCGGCGTGCACCAGCATGTCGCCCCAGTCGTGCATGTCGGTGAACTCGTGACCACAGGGCCCCCAGCCCAGCTGCGCGTACAGCGGGCGCAGTTCGCGCAGCGTGTCCGGCCCCAGGCAGGAGAACATGAGGAAGCCGTCCACAGCCAAGGCACGGTGCCAGGCGGAGACCAGCGCCTGCGGGTCCGGTGCCAGGTGCAGCGCCATGTTGGCCCAGAGCATCTGCGCCGCGCCGTCGGGCGCCGAAGCCACCACCGTAGTGCCCTGCGCCCGCCAGCGCTGCCACCACGGCAAGGCGAACTGCCGCTCGGCCGCAGCCCGCTGCGTCGCGATCGGCTCTACCACCAGCGCCTGCGCCTGCGGGTAGCGTTCGGCGACGCGGTGGTGGACCTCCAGGCCGCCTCGCATCGGATGCCAATCGATCCAGTGGCGTGGCTGCAGGCGGATCCATTGCAGCCGCTCCTCCATGCGCCGGCCGACCTCCTCGTGCAACCACGGCGGGCGTGCCGGCGCACGGGCTTGCCAGCGCGCGGCGGCCTGCGGATCGATAGTGGGTGGAAGGGAGTCGGGCATGCGGCGGGTGCCTCGGCGCGCGGCACCGGCGGTGCCCGCCAGGCGCTGGAGCGGCTGCCAGTATATTGAGCCGATGCTTGCGCCCTGGCTCGACGCCGCCCTGTCCCGCCTGCCCGCGCGCTGCGCGATCTGCCATCGCTGGCCGGCGCGGCCGGTGTGCGACGGTTGCGTCGCCCGCTTCGCGCACGCGGCACAGGCGCGGTGTGCGCGCTGCGCCCGGCCGGTGCCTGCCGGCGTTGCGCAGTGCGGCGCCTGCCTGCGCGAGCCGCCCGCGGTGGCGGCCTGCCACTGCGCCCTCCCCTATGCGTTCCCCTGGGCGGGCCTGATCGCGCGCTTCAAGTTCCAGGACGAGCCGGGTTGGGCGACGCCGCTGGCGCGCCTCATGCGAAACGCGCCCGGCATCGCCCAGGCACTCGCGTCGGCCGACCTGGTACTGCCGATGCCCTTGTCGCCGCGGCGGCTCGCCGAGCGTGGATTCAACCAGTCGCTCGAACTCGCGCGGCGGCTGGCGCCGCGCGAGCGGCTGCAGGCCCGGCTGCTGCTGCGGGTGCGGGACACCGTGCCGCAGTCGTCGCTGGCGCGCGAGCGCCGCCATGCGAACGTGCGCGGCGCCTTTGCCCTCGACCCGCTGCGACCACAGGCCGTCGCGGGGCGGCAGGTGGTGCTGGTGGACGATGTGATGACCAGCGGCGCAACCCTGCAGGCCGCCGCGCAGGCCCTGCTCGCCGCCGGGGCGGCGGGCGTCACGGCCGTGGTGCTGGCGCGCACTGCATCGGCCTGAGCAGCCCACGCGCGCCGCGGCACACGAGGCCACCACGACGCGAGCCGCGATACTCGAGCCTGCCTACCGGCCGGCGTCGCCATGTTCCACATCGTTCTCGTCCACCCCGAAATTCCGCCCAATACCGGCAACGTGATCCGGCTGGCCGCCAACACCGGCTGCACGCTCCACCTGGTCGAGCCGCTCGGCTTCTCCATGGAAGACCGGCTCATGCGACGTGCCGGGCTCGACTACCACGAGTGGGCCGAGGTGCGGCGCCACGCCGACTGGAGCGCACTCGTCACCACGGCACGGCCTCCCGAGGAGCGCATGTTCGCGCTCACCACGCGTGCCACGCGGCGCGTGGATGAGGTCGATTTCACGCCCGGGGACTGGCTGGTGTTCGGATCCGAATCGCGCGGGCTGCCGCCGCAGCTGCGCGATGGCTTTGCACCGCACAGGCAGCTGCGCTTACCCATGCGGGCGGGCCAGCGCAGCCTCAACCTGTCCAATGCAGTCGCGGTGACGGTGTTCGAGGCTTGGCGACAGAACGGGTTCGCCGGCGCCGCCTGAGGCAGACGGCGCCTACGAATCGGCCTGCGGGTACAGGCGCGCGAGGGTCTCGGCCACGCACACGGGACGGTCGCTGCCTTCGCGTTCGATCGTGGCCAGCCAGGCAACCTGCAGGCCGCCCGCGTCGATCGCGTCGCAGCCGAGCAGCTTCAGCTGCGCCCGCAAGCGGCTCCCCACCGGCACCGGCGCGGGAAAGCGCACCTTGTTCAGCCCGTAATTGATGGCCATGTGCACTCCGCGGACCTCCAGCGCGCCGGCCACCAGCGCGGGCAGCAGGGAGAGCGTGAGATAGCCGTGGGCGACAGTGCTGCCGAACGGCCCGCTGCGGGCGCGCTCCTCATCGAGGTGGATCCATTGCCGGTCGCCGGTCGCTTCGGCGAACTGCTGCACCTGTTCCTGGGTCACGGTGATCCACTCGCTGGTGGCCACGTCCTGGCCGACCAGCGCCAGCAGTTCGCTCGGAGATTGCAGCACGCGCATGCACGCATGGTAGGGCCGTGCGAGCCGCACGTGGTGTCGGGCCTGCGACAGCCGCGGCGTAGACTGCGGCCCGTCCATTCACCGCCCGCAGCCGTGCCGATCGAACACGCCCCCACCTGGCTCACCAGCAGCCTTCTCTATCTCGGCGCGGCCGTCCTGGCGGTTCCACTGGCCCGTGCGCTCGGCCTCGGATCCGTCCTCGGGTACCTGGCGGCCGGCATCGTCATCGGCCCCGCGGGGCTGGCACTCGTGAGCGATGTCGAGACGATCCTGCATTTCGCCGAGTTCGGCGTAGTCCTGATGCTGTTCCTCATCGGCCTGGAACTCGAACCGCGAAGACTGTGGATGCTGCGGCGCCCCATTTTCGGATGGGGCTCGGCGCAGGTGCTGGGCTGCACGGCCCTGCTGTTCGCCGCCGGCATCGCCGCCGGGGCGGGCTGGCGGCTGAGCCTGGTGGCGGCGCTGGGCCTGGCGCTCTCGTCCACGGCGATCGCACTGCAGGAGATCAACGAGCGCAACCTGATGACGACGCCGGCGGGCCGCGCCGGGCTGTCCATCCTGCTGTTCCAGGACGTCGCGGCCATTCCCATCCTGGCTCTGGTGCCGTTGCTGGGCATGGCCGCGCTCGATGCGCCGGCCGCGAGCGGCACCGACCGCCTGCTCGAGGCACTCAAGGTGGTCGCTGCCATCGGCGCCATCATTCTGGGCGGACGCCTGGTGCTGCGACCGGTGCTGCGACTGATCGCCCGCAGCCGCACGCCCGAAATCTTCACGGCGGCGGCGCTGCTGCTGGTGGTGGCCACTTCCGCGCTGATGTTCTCCATGGGCCTGTCCATGGCGCTGGGGGCCTTCCTGGCCGGCGTGCTGCTGGCCGATAGCGAATACCGGCGGGAACTGGAGACCGACATCGAGCCGTTCAAGGGCCTGCTGCTCGGCCTGTTCTTCATTGCCGTGGGGATGAGCCTCGACCTGGATGCGCTGGCGCGGGCGCCGGCGCTGGTGGCGGCGCTCGTGCTCGGCTTCCTGGCCATCAAGGCCGCGCTGATCTGGTGGCTGGCGGGGCGGCTCGCGATCGACCGCCGCGAGCGTCCGGTGTTCACGGTGCTGCTCGCTCAGGGCGGGGAGTTCGCTTTCGTGGTTTTCCAGGCTGCCGCCGGCGCACGGGTCTTTCCCCCCGAGACCGCATCGCTCCTGATCGGTGCGGTGATCATTTCCATGCTGCTCGGGCCCCTGCTTCTGGTTGCCGCAGACCGCTGGCTGCTGCCCCGCTGGAGCCGCCCGCGCCAGCTGCCGGAGCTCAGCGAGGCGCAGCACGCGCCGGTGATCGTCGCCGGCTTCGGACGCTATGGGCAGATCGTGTCGCGGCTGCTCGCCGCACAGGGCATCGCAACTACCCTGCTCGACCACGACGCGGACATGGTGGAGGCAGCGCGGGTCTTCGGCGCGAAGGTGTTCTTCGGCGATGCGCGGCGACTGGACCTGCTGCGCACCGCCGGTGCGCAGCAGGCGCGGGTGCTCGTGGTGGCGGTCGATGACGTGGCGCAGTCGCTCGCCATCGTCGATGTGGCGCGGGAGCATTTTCCGCACCTGGAACTGGTCGTGCGTGCACGCGATGTGTCGCACTGGTATGCGCTGCGCGACCGCGGCGTTCGGCGGGTGGAGCGGGAGCTTTTCGAGTCGAGTCTGCGCAGCGGCACAGCCGTGCTGGAGCTGCTGGGGGCGACCCCGGAAGTGGCCGAACGCCAGGCCGCGCGCTACCGCGAGCACAACATCGCCCTGTTCGAGCGCATGGTCCCGCACCACCGCGACCGCGCCCGGCTTATAGCGGTCGCGCGCGAGGGGCGCGCGCAGTTCGAGGATCAGATGGCGCAGGAACGCGCCGCCGCGCAGGCGCAGGCCGCCGCCTCCGACGCGGAAGACGCCACGGTCGTGGCGGGCTCGAAGCCATGACCGGTGAAGAGGACGCGGTCGTGAGGTCGCGAGGTCGTGAGGTCGTGAGGTCGTGAGGTCGGCACCCTATACCCGGCGCACCGGCAACGTGAGAACGTGAGCCGTGCGTACGAGCGGCGCGGAGCAGCAACCATCGGGAGCCCGCGAGCAGCGGCATCGCCAGCAGAAGTCGCGGGCGTGGCGGCCCACTGCAGCGCACGACTGGCCTACAGTGGCGCCATGGAGGCCGCCCAGCGCAGCAATGCGGCTGGCCGCGAACACGAACCCGAGGAAGGACACGACATGCTGATCCTGGCGATGCCGGGCAACGAGGCGCTGGCGCAGGACCTCGCACGGGAATGCGGCGGGCAGGCGGCGCGCGTTCTGGTGCGCCACTTTCCCGACGGCGAATCCCTGGTGCGAATCGACGCGGCGCCGGACGGCCGCGACGTGGTGTTCGCCTGCACCCTCGACCACCCGCACGACAAGACCCTGCCTCTGGTTTTCGCCGCCGACGCGGCGCGCGAGCTGGGCGCGCGTCGTGTGGGGCTGGTCGCGCCCTATCTCGCCTACATGCGCCAGGACGCCCGCTTCCAGCCCGGCGAGGCGATCAGCTCGCGCAGCTTCGCGCGGCTGCTGTCGTCGAGCTTCGACTTCCTGCTCACCGTCGATCCGCACCTGCACCGCTGGCACAGCCTGGACCAGATCTACACGCTGCGTACGCAGGTGGTGCCTGCAGCCCCGGCGATCGCCGCCTGGCTCGCCGACCAGGTGCCGGCTCCGCTGCTGGTCGGTCCGGACGAGGAAAGCGCGCAGTGGGTGAGCGAAGTCGCCCGCCTGGCACACGCGCCCTGGACGGTGATGCGCAAGACGCGGCAGGGCGACCGCGAGGTGCGGGTGGTCGCACCGCCGCGCGAGCCGCAGTGGAGCGGTCGCACGCCGGTGCTGGTGGACGACATCATCTCCACCGGGCACACGCTGGTCGCCGCTGCGCAGGCGCTGCAGGCCGCCGAACTGGGAGCCGCCCTGTGCGTGGGCGTGCACGCGCTGCACGATGGTGATGCACAGGCGCGCATGCTGCACGCCGGCATTGCGCGGGTGGCGAGCTGCGACAGCGTGCACCACCCGAGCAACGCAATCGCTCTCGCGCCGCTGCTGGCGCCGGCGCTGAACAAGCTCCTGGCCGAAGCGGTCGTTCCGGCTCCTGCCGCCAATGCATCCGATGCCGCAACTGCCGCAATTGCGGCAACTGCGATGCCCGCCACTGCACCGGCGTCGTCTTCTTCCCGGACCTTTCCGAGTTCTTCCTAACCGCACCCAAGGAGGTGACCATGTTCCAACGCATTCTGGTTCCGGTCGATGGCAGCGCGCCGTCGATGCACGCCCTGACGGTCGCCATCGGCATGGCGCGCGCCTTCGCAGGCCGGCTGCGCCTGGTGCACGTGCTGGAGGACGCCGCCTATCTCGCAGGCTACGACCCCACCGGGGCTGCCGCCGGAGAGCTGTTCCGCGCCACCCGCGACAGCGGCACGCGCATCCTCGCGGAGGCGCTCGAAACCGCCCGGCGCGCCGGAGTCGATGCCGACACGGTGTTCGTGGACCAGCTTGGCGAGCGCCTGCCCGAATCGGTGGCCAAGGCCGCACGCGAATGGCCGGCCGACCTGGTCGTGGTCGGCACGCACGGGCGCCGCGGCCTGAGCCGCCTGATGCTGGGCAGCGGCGCCGAGGACATCATCCGCCAGGCCCCGGTGCCGGTGCTGGTGGCGCGCGAAACAAGCGCGGCATGAGCCGCGAAGCGGGCGGGCGACGACCGCGGCGCACGCCAGCAGTACAGGCGATCGCAACCCGCATCCGGGAAAGTCGGGCTGGTCGCCGACGCTCGTGCCCACGCGTTCGCCTGCGCGTTGCCTGCCGCCCTGCGGCAGCCGGCTGCGACCCGACAGTCTCACCTGGCGACTGCCCTACTCGGTGACCGGCGCCCTGCGCGCGATCCGCGCACCACGGCTCGCGCTGGAGATGCGCTACATGCGCGCGGACAGAAAGCCGTCCCAGACCAGCTTGGCGCCGGTCAGCAGCATGCCGGCGTGGATGAGGCGGTAGAACAGCACCTGCGAGATCCGATGGGCGATGCGCACGCCCAGCAGGACACCGAGCGGCGACAGCGGCAGCAGGGCGAGCGAGGTCGCCATGTTGCGCAGATCGAGCAGACCGAGCCAGGCGTAAGGGCCCCACTTGGCCACGTTGATGGTGAAGAAGAACATGGCGATGCTGGCGGTGTAGACGGGCGGGCGCAGTTTCAGCGGCAGCATGTAGGCGTTCAGCGGTGGTCCGCCGGCGTGCGCCACGAAGCTGGTGAAGCCGGCGATGGTGGTCATCAGGCCGCCCCACCAGCGCGCAGGCGGTGGCGCATCGGCGCGGGGCGGGAACAGCAACCGCTGCGCGAGGAACAGCAAGGTGAACGCACCCACGATGCCCGCCACCAGCCGTGCATCGAGCGCCGAGAACAGCAGCGTGCCGATGGCCGTGCCGAGCAGACCGAAGGGCAGCAGGAACCGGATCACCGTCCAGTCGAAGTGGCGCCGCCAGGCGTGCAGGCCGATGAGGTCGAGCACCAGCAGCACCGGCACCAGGATGGCCGCGGCCTGCGGCACCGGCACCGCCAGCGCCATCAGCGGCACGGCGAGCGAACCGAAGCCGGCGCCGAAGCCGCTCTTGCTCACCCCGAGCAGGAACACCGCCGGGATCGCGACGAGATAGAAGGTGGGGTCGGTGATCGGAATGGCAGAGGGCTCCCGCCGCTCAGGGCGTGAGGGGCGGCAGACGGTTCGCGCCGGCGCGGCCGGCAGCTGCCGGGCCGATGTCTGCACAGGTCGTTGGTGGACGGACCGTTCGTGCACGGACCGCTTCCGCACGGCCCGCATCCGGGCGGACCCTGTCTACAGCGCGTTCTTCGCCGGCAATCGCAGCGTCCGCAGCCGCGCACCGCGGGGGCGCAGCGCCGGCACACGCTCGCGATCGCGATCGTGATCGTGATCGCGAAGTCGAGCGCGAGCGACCGGGGCCCACGCGCTCAGACCCGTTCGAGCAGCAGCGCGATGCCCTGCCCCACGCCGATGCACATGGTGCACAGGGCGTAGCGGCCACCGGTGCGGTGCAGCTGGTTGACCGCGGTGGTGGCGAGGCGCGCACCCGAGGCGCCCAGCGGATGGCCCAGCGCGATGGCGCCGCCGTTCGGGTTGACGCGGGGATCGTCGTCGCGCAGACCCAGTTCGCGCAGCACCGCCAGCCCCTGGGCGGCGAAGGCTTCGTTGAGCTCGATCAGGTCGAGCTGTTCCAGGCGGATGCCGGTCTGCGCCAGCAGCTTGCGCGTGGCGGGCGCGGGGCCGATGCCCATGATGCGCGGCGCCACGCCGGCCGTGGCCATGCCGAGCACGCGCGCCCGCGGCGTCAGGCCGTGGCGCGCCGCGGCGGCTTCGCTCGCCAGGATGAGGGCGGCCGCGCCGTCGTTGACACCGCTCGCATTGCCGGCGGTGACGCTGCCGTCCGGGCGCACCACGCCCTTGAGCTTGGCGAGCGCTTCCAGGCTGGTCTCGCGTGGGTGCTCGTCGCGCTGCACGACCAGCGCCTCGCCCTTCTTCTGTGCGATGGTGACCGGCACGATCTCGGCGTCGAAGAAGCCGGCCTTCTGCGCCGCCACCGCCCGCTGCTGCGAGGCCAGCGCCATGCGGTCCTGCGCTTCGCGCTCGATCCTGAAGTCGGTGGCGACGTTCTCGGCCGTCTCGGGCATGGAGTCGATGCCGTACTGCTCCTTCATGAGCTTGTTGACGAAGCGCCAGCCGATCGTGGTGTCGTAGACGGCGTTGGCCCGGGCGAACGCGCTCTCGGCCTTGGGCATCACGAAGGGCGCACGGCTCATGCTCTCGACGCCCCCGGCGATCATCAGCTCGGCCTCGCCGGCCCGGATGGCGCGGGCAGCGGTACCGATCGCGTCGAGGCTCGAGCCGCAGAGCCGGTTGATCGTGGCGCCGGGCACCTCGATCGGCAGGCCCGCCAGCAGCGAGGCCATGCGGGCCACGTTGCGGTTGTCCTCGCCGGCCTGGTTCGCACAGCCGTACAGCACGTCGGTGACGGCCTGCCAATCGACGCGCGCATTGCGCGCCATCAGCGCCTTGAGCGGAATCGCGGCCAGGTCGTCGGTGCGCACGGCGGACAGCGCGCCGCCGTAGCGCCCGAAAGGCGTGCGGACCGCATCACAGATGAAGGCGTAGGGGGTGGTCATGAGAAGTCTCCAGGTACGGGATCAGGCGGTCGCGATGGGCAAGCCCACGAGCCGCTCGAGTTCGGCGTGCCCGAGCCCGGGCACGGTGTCGATCAGGCGCAGTCCCTCGCGCGTGCAGGCGAAGGTGGCCAGGTCGGTGTAGATGCGCTTGACGCAGGCAAGGCCGGTCAGCGGGTAGCTGCAGCGCTCGACGATCTTGCTGGCGCCCTGCTTGGTCAGCAGGTCCATCATGACCCAGGTCTGGCGGGCGCCCACGGCAAGGTCCATCGCGCCGCCGACGGCGGGAATCGCGCCGGGCTCGCCGGTGCTCCAGTTGGCGAGGTCGCCGGTGGCCGACACCTGGAACGCGCCGAGCACGCAGATGTCGAGATGGCCGCCGCGCATCATCGCGAAGCTGTCCGCGTGATGGAAGTAGGCGCCGCCCGGCAGCAGCGTCACCGGCTGCTTGCCCGCGTTGATGAGATCGAAATCCTCCGCGCCCGCTGCGGGCGCCGGACCCATGCCGAGGATGCCGTTCTCGCTTTGCAGGATGACTTCGACGCCCTCGGGCAGGTGGTTGGCCACGAGGGTCGGCATGCCGATGCCGAGGTTGACGTAGGCACCGTCGTGGATGTCGTGGGCCACCCGCCGGGCGAGCTCGTCCTTGCTGCGTTTCTGGTAGCTCATGGATGCTCCTTCTTCTGCGTGCTCAGGCGGCCGCCTTGAAGCCCCCGGCCTGCGTGGCCCGACGCTCGACGCGCACCACGCGGCTGACGAAGATGCCGGGCGTGACGATGGCCTCGGGATCGAGCTCGCCGAGCGCCACCACCTCGTGCACGCTGGCCACGGTGCGGCGCGCGGCCATTGCCATCACCGGACCGAAGTTGCGCGCGGCCTTGCGGTAGACGAGGTTGCCCCAGCGGTCGCCGACCTCGGCCTTGATGAGGGCGAGGTCGGCGTGGATCGGCTGCTCCAGCACGTACATCTGGCCTTCGATCTCGCGCGTCTCCTTGCCTTTCGCGAGGTCGGTGCCGTAGCCGGTGCGCGTGAAAAAGCCGCCGATGCCGGCACCGGCAGCGCGGATGCGCTCGGCGAGGTTGCCCTGCGGCACCAGCTCCAGCTCGACCTTGCCAGCGCGGTACAGCGCATCGAAGACATGGCTGTCCGTCTGCCGCGGGAAGCTGCAGATGACCTTGCGCACGCGACCCGCCTTGAGCAGCGCGGCCAGGCCGTGCTCGCCGTTGCCGGCGTTGTTGTTGACGAGGGTCAGGTCGCGGGCGCCGTGTTCGATGAGCCCATCGACGAGTTCGTTGGGAATGCCTGCGGTGCCGAAGCCGCCGACCATCACGGTGGCTCCATCCGGCGTGCCGGCCAGCGCCTCGGCCACGCTTGCGGCGATCTTGTCAATCACGTCCAGGCTCCATACTTCGAAACGAGGGGGTTGCGCGAAACCGCATAGCTTACGCGCTCCGGAACGCCGCGCCGCGCGTGCTACGCTGCCGCGGATGTTCACCCCTTCCCAGGAAGACGTGCGCCGCTTCTTCTGCGACGTGCACGCAAAGGCCCGGGCCGGTCAGCCGCTGGACGCGCTGCAGACGCTCGCGAGCCAGTGGCTGCTGGAGCACCCCGAATACGACCCGCACATGGCCGACGCCGAGGCCGCCGTGGCGCGCGTCTACGACGGCAGCGACGGCCAGACGAACCCGTTTTTGCACCTGGCCATGCACCTGTCCATCAGCGAGCAGTGCTCGATCGACCAGCCGCGCGGCATACGCCAGGCCGTCGAACTGCTCGCCGCGCGTCGCGGATCGCTGCACGATGCGCACCATGAGGCCATGGAGTGCCTGGGCCAGATGCTGTGGGAGAGCCAGCGCGCCGGCCGGCCGCCCGACGGACAGGCCTATATCGAATGCGTGCAGCGGCGGGCGACCGTGGGGCCGGGAGACAAGAGCTAGACGCGCGCCGTGGCAGTTGGCGCTTGGCGCGTGACGGTTGGCGGCGAGGCCGTGACCGTTAGCCTTGCCTGGTCAGGGTTTGCCGTTTTGCCGCAAGCGGCAGTCGTCTGCCGTTCGCTGGAACGCGCTCTGACTGCCGAACGAACCAAGTCAACTAACCGGGACCATCGCCCATGACCCGTCGTGCCCCATGAAAAAAGCCCGCTCGCGGCGGGCTTTTCGATGTCACTTGAAGCGACTCTGCGGCTGCACCTGCAGTTCCCCTTCCAGGGCGCCCACGTAGTCGGCGATGGCCTTGAGTTCGGCGTTGGTGAACTGCTTGGCGATGCCCGCCATGATGGCGTTGTTGCGACCCTGCACCGGGTTGTTGTCGATCTTGTAGGCCTTCAGCGCGACGTAGAGGTAGTCCTTGTGCTGGCCGGCGATCTTCGGGTAGCTGGGGTCGATGGGGTTGGAGTAGGTGGCGCCGTGGCAGGAGGCGCAAGCGGCCTTCTGCAGCAGGGCCGCGACCTGGGTGCTCGGCTCGCGACTCGGCGTGGTGCCCTCGACCTTGGCGGTGCCACGCTTTTCGTACCAGGCGGCGATCTCGTTGATCTCCTCCTCGGACAGTCCGGCGGCGATGCCGCGCATGCTGGGGTGCTTGCGGTCACCGGTCTTGTAGGCATTCAGCGCGGCGGCGATGTACCGGGCGCTCTGGCCGGAGATCATCGGGACGCGGTACACCTCGGGGAAGCTGGACTGGTAGCCCGGGATGCCGTGGCAGCCGATGCACATGGCCACCTTCGACTCGATCGCCGCGGCCGACCCGGCGGGCGCAGTGGCCTGGGCGGAGGCGGCAGGGGCCGCCGGGGCCTGGCCCTGTCCCTGGGCAGGCGCCGGGGCTTGGGCACTCGCCACGCTCGTCACGGAAGCGACAAGGACGGCAAAGAGCGAGGTGAACAACTTGGTCATTTTCCGATCACAATCGTCAAATCAACCCGCGATTATATGGCTCGGCCCTACGGGCTTCGTCGCCACCGCACCCCATGAAATTCCAAGGCTCAGAGAACTACGTCGCCACGCAAGACCTGATGCTGGCGGTGAACGCCGCCATCACCCTCAAGCGCCCGCTGCTGGTCAAGGGCGAACCGGGCACCGGCAAGACCATGCTGGCCGAGGAGGTGGCCCAGGCCGTCGGCTTGCCGCTGCTGCAGTGGCACATCAAGTCCACCACCAAGGCGCAGCAGGGGCTGTACGAATACGACGCGGTGAGCCGGCTGCGCGATTCGCAGCTGGGCGACGAGCGTGTGCGCGACATCCACAACTACATCGTCAAGGGCGTGCTCTGGCAGGCCTTCACGGCCGAACAGCCCGTGGCACTGCTGATCGACGAGATCGACAAGGCCGACATCGAATTTCCCAATGACCTGCTGCGCGAACTCGACCGCATGGAGTTCCACGTATACGAGACGCGCGAGCTGGTGAAGGCGCGCCATCGGCCGCTGGTGTTCATCACCTCCAACAACGAGAAGGAACTGCCCGATGCGTTCCTGCGCCGCTGCTTCTTCCACTACATCAAGTTCCCCGACCCCGACACCATGCGGCAGATCGTGGGCGTGCACTTCCCCGGCCTGAAGCAGGAACTGCTGGCAGCGGCGATGAAGACCTTCTACGACGTGCGCAACCTGCCGGGCCTCAAGAAAAAGCCCAGCACCTCCGAACTGCTCGACTGGCTCAAGCTGCTGGTGGCCGAAGACATTCCGCTGGCGGCGCTGCAAAGCAGGGACGACAAGGTGGCGGTGCCGCCACTGGTGGGGGCGCTGCTGAAGAACGAGCAGGACGTCACCCTCTTCGAGAAGCTGGTGTTCATGCAGCGGCACAACCGCTGAGGGCGCGTCGCACGCGACACCTGACCACGAGACACCGCCCCCGAGACACTCCATGCAGACGCCGACGCCCATCACCTTGCAGTCGCCGCGCCTGCGGCTGGAGCCGCTCACGGCGGACCACGCCGGCGCACTCGAGGCCTGCGCGCAGGACGGCCAGCTCTGGAGCATTCGCGTGACCTCGGTGCCCGCGCCGGGCGACACGGCGGCCTACATTGCAGCGGCTCTGCGCGGGCAGGCCGAAGGCCACATGCTGCCCTTCGTGGTGCGCGACGCTGCCAGCGGCGCGGTCGTCGGCACCACGCGCTTTCACGACATCGTTCCCGCCGTCGACCGCCTCGAGATCGGCTACACCTGGTACGCGCGCAGCTGGCAACGCACCCATGTGAACACCTCTGCCAAGCTGCTGTTGCTCGCGCACGCCTTCGACACGCTCGGCGCCCGCCTCGTGGGCTGGCGCACCGACAACTTCAATTTCGCGAGCCAGCGCGCCATCGAGCGGCTGGGCGCGCGAAAGGACGGCGTGCTGCGCCACCACGCGCTGCGTCGCGACGGGACGGTGCGCGACACCGTCATGTACAGCCTGTCGGCCGGCGAATGGCCGGAGGTGCGGGCCCACCTCGAACACCTGCTCGCCAGGCCGCGCTGACCGCCGGAGCCTGCCCATGCTGATCGACTTCTTCTATACGCTGCGCAGCGCCAAGCTGCCGGTCTCCGTCAAGGAATACCTCACGCTGCTCGAGGCCGTGTCCGCCGGCGTGGCTGGCCCGCGCAGCGAGGACGGCTGGTCGCTGGACGCCTTCTACTACCTCGCGCGCACGGCCCTGGTGAAGGACGAGAAGCACTACGACAAGTTCGACCGCGCCTTCTCCGCGTACTTCAAGGGAGTCGAGACCATCGCCGACTTCAGCAAGGACCTGCCGCTGGAGTGGCTGCGCAAGAACCTCGAGCTCGAGCTCAGCCCCGAGGACAAGGCCCTCATCGAGAAGATGGGCTGGGACGAGCTGATGGAGACGCTCAAGAAGCGTTTCGAGGAGCAGAAGGAGCGCCACGAGGGCGGCAGCCGCATGATCGGCACCGGCGGCACCTCGCCCTTCGGCGCCTACGGATACAACCCGCAGGGCATCCGCATCGGACAGGACAAGGGCCGCAACAAGAGCGCCGTGAAGGTGTGGGACCAGCGCGCCTACAAGGACTACGACGACAGCCAGGAGCTGGGCACGCGCAACATCAAGATCGCCTTGCGCCGCCTGCGCCGCTTCGCACGCGAGGGGGCACACGAAGAGCTCGATCTCGACGACACCATCCGCTCCACCGCCGCCAATGCCGGCTGGCTGGACCTGCGCATGGTCCCCGAGCGGCACAACAACGTGAAGGTGCTGCTGCTGATGGACGTGGGCGGCACGATGGACGAGCACATCCACCGCGTCGAGGAGATGTTCTCGGCCGCGAAATCCGAGTTCAAGCACCTCGATTTCTATTACTTCCACAACTGCGTCTACGACTTCATGTGGAAGAACAACCGCCGCCGCTTCTCCGAGAAGTTCCCCACCTGGGACGTGATCCGCAAGTACAACAAGGACTACAAGCTGATCTTCGTGGGCGACGCGACCATGAGCCCGTACGAGATCCTGCAGCCGGGCGGCAGCGTCGAATACAACAACGAAGAGCCGGGTGCCGAATGGCTCCAGCGCCTGACCAACGCTTTCCCGAAGTTTGTGTGGATCAACCCCGAACCGCAGGGCGTGTGGCAATACCGCCAGAGCATCAGCGTCATCCAGCAGCTGGTCAACCAGCGCATGTACCCGCTGACGGTGAAGGGGCTGGAAGACGCGATGCGGCTGCTGTCGAAGTGACCGCAGCGCCGCCGCTGCGGCTGCGCACGTGCCTAGGCAGGTGACCCGCGGGCTATTGAGGAAGTACGACGCGAGCGAGCACGTGCCTGACTCGAACTGGGCGAGGAATTCACGGCCAGCCCGGGCGTAGCGGTTGGGCGGCGTGGGCGCGCAATCCACGCATCAACGTTCTATTTGGACGCGCCCGGTGAGGGCTAGGAGCTCATCGTCCCCACATAGAAGCCAGCGGTAGCAGTCTCCGTCGGCAACCCCGCGCCACCCAGGCTGCACTGATTAAGCCGACACGCCGCGCCTCTGTTTCATCGAACCTCGCCGCGGGCGGCCCGCAGGCGGGCGCCCAATAGCATCGCCGTGCCTGCCGTCACCGGGACCGGTGCGCCAGCGGCCTCCGATGGCCTGAGTGCCGACGACTATGGCAACGGAGATACGTGGGCTGGGTGGGGGCTGGGTCTTCGCGCGGCACCTGCGTAAAGTTCATCTGCGCCGGCAATGCGCGCGATCACTGCAGCGCCCCGCTGCGGAAGTGGCGGGCGAAAATCCCGGAATCGTCGGCGTCGCGGCCGACCCACGTGATGACGAAGCCCTCGCCGACGCTGCGGGCCACGGGCATCGACTCGGGCGCCGAGCCGGCATCTACGCGATTCGGGGCGCCAATGTGGTTGCCCTGCGCATCGAACCTGCGTGCGTAGACGAATTCGCCGGGGCGCTGGCGGTCGGGCGTGTCCCAGGCGACGACGAAGCCCCCATCAGCCGTACCGGTCACCGTCGCGTTCTTCTGCCAGGGGAACGGGCATGGGTGGACGCCGCCTCTGTCGGCAAAAGTACAGGACGTGCCGAGCGCGGCCACATCCGCCTCGTCGTCTATGCGGATGCGCGAGCCGATGGGTGTGCCGTCCCGCCCAAAGCGCTGCGCGAACGCGGCCTGGTTGGCGGTGCCTTCGAGCAGGTCCGTGCCCGTGATGACGAAGGACCCGTCACGCAGGGCCGCGGACTGGTAGGCCGAGGCGCCGAAGGTGCCTGAAACCGATCCCCCGACGTGGGTGACAGGGTCCAGCGTGCCGTCGGCCGCCATGAACCGGAAGAACAGGCCCACTCCGCCTCCACGAGCCGCATCGCTGCGCGCCCAGGACACGAGTCGTCCGCCGTCGGCCAACACCGTCGCGAAAGCCGAGGTCTGCAACACCGCGCCGCTGTCCACCAGCTGCCTGTCGCGCAACACGTCGTCCGCCTCGAACCGGTCAAGCACGAGCTCCACGCCGCTGTTGTCCGGGTTGGGCGACCCTTGCAGCAGGCGGCCGTAGCCGCCGCCGGCGAGGCTCACCAGCTCATAGGTCCGGAAGAACGTCACCGCGTCCTGCCGCACGGCCGACAGGCTTCCGTCCGCCCGGACATGGCGGATGGCCACCGCCCACTGGTCGAACTCCGGTGAGCGCGACTGCCACGTCACAGCGAAGCCGCCGCCCTCCAGCCCCACCACCTTGGCGACGCCGACTACGCGATCGGGCGACGGCTCGTCGATGCGAATCTCGGCGCCGATGGCAGAGCCGTCGGCGGCGAACTGGCGCGCGAAGATGCCGTTGCCCTGCGCGTCGTCCCTGTGCCACGCCACGACAAAACCACCGTCCGCGAGCGCGGCGAGTGCGGGCGCCTGCTGCGCGCCGGCGGAAGAGGTGTTCACCTGGGATGCGGCGGGTGCGGGTGCGGGTGCGGGTGCGGGTGCGGGTGCGGGTGCGGGCGCGGGCGCGGGTGCGGGTGCGGGTGCGGGTGCGGGTGCGGGTGCGGGTGCGGGTGCGGGTGCGGGTGCCGGCGCGGGTGCGGGTGCCGGCGCGGGTGCGGGTGCGGGTGTCGTGCCGATGCCCGATGCATCCGAACTCGTACTGCTGTCCGAACCTCCGCCGCCGCAGGCCGCAAGGCCCACCAAGGTCGTGAGGACGCCCCAGCGCGCCATACGGCGCGCCGACTCGGATGCGGTGTGTGCCACGGCGGATACTCCTCGCCAGTGCAATGCATGCACTGTAGGAGCCCGCAAACCGGCCGTGTAACACCCATGCGGAGAACACGTGTAGGCAGGCTCAGCTATGCCGCAGGATTCATGAGGGAATCCGGCCGCTCTCTAGATGCGGATGATGCGCGAGGAACCTGGGATGCGGAGCAGGCGTTCCAGAGCTATGCACTGCTGCGCCTGAAGCCGTGGCCGGACATCTGCCAGGAGTTCCTGCCGATGAAACTGGACCCCCCGCAGCTTCTGTGGCCGGGCTGGAACGCGACCAGGTAGACCAGCTGCTGCGCCGCACGCTGGAGAAGCTGGTGCCCGGGCATGCAGCCGCCCGAAAGAGAAACCGACGGAATCAATCGCGTAATGGCGCCCCCGGCAGGAATCGAACCTGCATCTAGCGCTTAGGAGGCGCTCGTTCTATCCATTGAACTACGGCGGCGGGGACACGCATTCTAGAAGGTGCGCACCGGCACTCGGGCTGCAGCGGTAGGCGGCGCGCGCGTAGATGGACGGGTGGCGACGCTGCTGCGGCCCTCGCTTGCGTGGGAATCAACGCGGCCCCCTGCCTCGTCACGGCATCGCTTCGGCACCGCCCGAATACCACAGGCGGAACGCCGGTCCCATCTCAGAACCCGCTGATCAGCCGCAGCTGCAGGAAGCTGCCGTGCCGCGCGTTCCGTGAAGCCACGGTGGACGCGTACTGGACGGTGAAGGCGCCGTCGATGACGGCTACCGGCACGGTGTAGAAAAGTCCTGCCGTGGTCGATCGGAAGCGGTTCGCGCCGAAGCGCCCGCCGCTGTCGTCCTGCACCTGCTGCAGCCGCACCGCCTGCACGCCGAGCACTCCGATGGGCGAACGCCAGCCGGCGGCGCCCTCCAGCCCGACCCAGTTGCCGCTGCGCACGCCGCTGTCGTCGTTGCGGCTGTTGATGCCCGCCAGCAGCTTGGCGGCGATGTCCACGGCCGCCGAGGCGTGCCAGGTGGCCTGCACCGAGGGCCGCAAGGTCGTGAAGTCACCCAGGCTGATGTCCGGCCCCGCGGCGGCGTCGTACTTGCCGGTGGGCAGCACGAGCGCCGCGCCGGTCGCGATGCGCAGCCGGTCGCCGGTGCGCACCCACATCGTCTGCAGCTCCAGGTCGCCGAAGCCGGTCGCCTCACCCGTTTCGGCCGCGCCGGCCGCCTCCAGGGCGGCTGCGTAGCTCGCGTTGAAGCGTGCGCCGGCGGCTGCGCGCGCGGGTGCCGGCACCGCGGCCTGCCACTGCACGGGCGGAGCTCCGTTACTGAGCCGATACACCTGATCGCGTACGCCCCACGGCAGGTTCACGCCCAGCAGCCAGCGTCCGCTCTCGGGTGGCGCCGCGGTGAGATAGCCCAGCATCAGGTTCCACTGGCGCAGCCGGCCCGTGGCGTGGACCTGCGCAGTGGTAGGACCGTAGGTTCCATAGAGTGCCGGCGGTGCCGGCGCCGGCAGGGGTACCGTGCCGCCCGGAACCGCCAGGGTGAGCGGGTCGCCGCCCGGCCCGGTGATCTTGCGGATGTCGGCGTGGGAAAAGGTCAGTCCTCCTACCCAGCCCGGTCGGGCCACGGGTCGGAACATCTCGATGGCCAGAGTGCCCGCCAGGTTGTAGCGGACCTGGAACCCTTCGGCCGCCTTGCCGGGCGGCGCGGCGAGACCGAGGAGGACTGCGGCGGTCAGGCCGAGGGCATTCACGGAACAGCGCATGGGGACCCTCCCGGAGTGGCGGGCGGCCGGCAGCCTGGATACCCGGTGCCTGGCCAGGAACCATGCTACTCCTGCTCTTCTGCAAGCGCGAGAGGAAACACGCGGCATCGCCCCCGGTGCGGGCGTGCGGGGCGATAGGCGCAAGCCGAGGTGACTGCCCCCAGCGCCGGCACGCGCACGGCTTGCTGTTCGATTGCGCCGGGCGGCACCGGCAGCGGGCACTCAGCCGGTGATGATCAACTGGTTATCGACCGAACGGACGCCGTCCATGCGCCGCGCGAGGTCCTCGGCCTTTCGCCGAAGCGCCATGTTCTTGACTTCGCCCTTGAGGCGGACCGCACCGCGCTGCGAGTCCACGTTGATCTTCGTGGCGGCGAGGTCCGGATCGGCGGCGAGCGCGGCCTTCATGCGGGTCACGATGGCCACGTCGTCCACGGCCTGGCCGATGGTGCGATCCGCCTGCGGCTGCGAGCCGCCGCCGGTGTTGGCGCAGCCCGCAAGGCCGGCCAGGCCCAGTACGACCAGGGACACGCTGACGAGTTGCTTCATGACTATCTCTCCAGTCTGTTGTTCGATGCCGCCACCCTATATGCGCGGGTGGGCGCCGTGGGTGCGGCAGGGCCACCGTCCCGATCAAGGCGGCGTCCGACAGCTGTAGGAGCGCCCCCTCGCGGCGGTCGTCCGCAGGAGCTCAGGTGCCCATCAATTTGGTGGCGTCCAATCGCGCCCGCCGTGCACCTCGTCCTCGTCTTCATGCCCGTCTCCCGGCTGCGGCGAAGCAGGCGAGATGGGCGCCCAGCGCGTGCCTGATCCATGCGGCGAAGTACAGCCTGCTCTTACTCCAGCCATCCCGGCAGGGCCGCATCGAGCGCTGCGCGCATGCGCCGCACATGCGAGCCGTTCCAGTAGACGCGCCCGCAGTCGCCGCAGCGGCGAACCGGCGGCGGCGGCTGCTGCAAGCCGGGTGGCAAAAGCGGCCGCACGTCCTCGGCGGCAAGCGGTTGGGACAAGGCTGCGTTGCACACCATGCAGCGCGTGAACATGCGCTCATGCGGTGACGGCAACTCCAGCGCGCGTACCACCTGCCGTAGCTGGGCGAGAGGCGCGTCTTCTCGCAACTCCAGGGCCCGCGCCGGCCGCAGGTCACGAAGCAAGCGGCGGTCGCGCGTCAGCAGCACCCGCTCCTCGCGCTCGGCGCACACGACCAGCTCGGCATCATGTACCGCTACATCGAGCGTGGTGTCATAACCCAGCACGCGCAGCCAGCGCGCCAGGCGCCCGAGCATCGCATCGGCCGCGAAGCGCGGCACCACCAGCTCACGCACCGTGCTCCGCCCTCGCCAGCACCTGCGCCATCTGCTCCGGGTCCAGCGGCTTGACGATGTGGTGGTCGAAGCCGGCCTGCTGCGCCTGCGCGACGTCCTGAGGCTGCCCGTAACCGGTCAGTGCCACCAGCGTCGCGTCGTGCGATCCGGGCTGGCTGCGCAGCCGCCGCGCCAGCTCGTAGCCGTCCATGCCCGGCAGCCCGATGTCGAGCACGTAGATCTGCGCGGGCTGCTGCGCATTGCGCTCCAGTGCGCGCAGCGGGTCGGTTTCGACCACGACGCTGTGGCCCTGCGCCTCGAACCACGCTCCCAGCGAACGAGCCGCGTCGAGGTTGTCATCGACCACCATCACCCGCAGGCTGCGGCGGGCGCGATGCGGCTGCTTGCGCGAGGAGCCGCCCGCGGCCGCACCGGCCTGCGCCAGCGGCAGCATCACCTGGAATTCGCTGCCGCGCCCCGGTCCCTCGCTGCGCGCCTGCACGCTGCCTCCGTGCAGCTCGACCAGGCTTTTGACCAGGGCCAGCCCGAGCCCGAGCCCGCCCTCGCGACGGTCGGCCGTCCGGGCGCCTTGCGCGAACAGGTCGAAGACGCGCGGCAGCAGTTCGGGCTCGATGCCGGAGCCGGTGTCGGACACCCGCAGCACCGCCATCTGCTTCTGCTGCGGGGGCTGCCGGTGCGAAGGCGGCACCTCCACGGCAATGGTGATCAGGCCGTCGGAGGGGGTGTAGCGCGCTGCGTTGTTCAGCAGGTTCACCAGCACCTGGATCAAGCGCGTGCGGTCGCCCTGCACCAGCACCGCGCGCGCATCCAGGTGCAGGGCGACGCGATGGCCATGCTCGTCCATCGTGGGCCACACCTGCTCCAGCGCTTCGTGCACCACGGAGTTGAGATCGACGAGCTGGTGCTCCAGGCTGATGGTGCCGCGCGTAACACGCGAGACATCGAGCAGGTCCTTGAGCAGCGCCCCCATGTGGCGCACCTGCCGCGTGATCAGCTCGGCGCTCTGACACACCCGATCGGCCTGCTCCGGCACCAGCGTGAGCGTATGGGCCGCCGTGGCGATCGGCGCAAGCGGGCTGCGCAGTTCGTGGGCGAGCATGGCGAGGAATTCGTCCTTGCGCTGGTCGGCGTTGCGCAGGCGTTCCTCGAGCTGCTTTTGCCGGTCGATGTCGGTGCAGGTCCCCAGCCAGCGCTGCACCGTCGCACTGCCGTTGTGCACGGGAAGTGCCCGCGCGAGCACCCATCGGTACTCGCCCTCGCAGTGCCGCAGACGGCACTCGGCCTCGAAGGGCGCGCCGTGTTCGATGCTGGCGAGCCAGCGCTCGACCAGCATCCGGCGGTCTTCGGGATGCACCGGCGCCTTCCATTCCTCGCCCAGTCCGCTGCCCTCTGCTGTGCCGACGAACTCGTGCCAGCGCGCGTTGTAGAAATCGACCAGCCCGTCGGGGCCGGCCGACCACACCATCTGCGGCAGGCCATTGGCGATCACTCTGAAGCGCTCCTCGCGCTCCTGCAGCAGCGCCTGCGAACGCAGCAGCGCGTCGAACTCCTGCTGCTGTTCACGCAGCAGCAGCACCTGCACCACGGCCTGGGCCAAGCCCACAAGCAGCGCCCGTGCCGGCTCACCCAGCTGCCCCGGTTCACGCCCCACCACGAACAGCGTTCCAACGCGCTCGCCCTGCGGCATCTCCAGCACGCAGGATGCGTAGTGCACGACGAGGCCGTTGAGCACGAGCGGGTTGTCCCTGAAGCGCGGGTCCTGCCGAGCGTCCCCGACTTCCATCAGGAGCCCGGGAGCGCCGATCGCGTGGGCGCAAAAGGAAATGTCGCGTGGCAACTCGCCGCCTTGCGGCAGGCCAACGGCTGACTTCCACCACTCACGCCGGCCGTCCACGAGGGAGATTGCAGAGATCGGCAGCCCTGTAGCGCTGGTGGCCAGCGCCGTGAAAGCGTCCAGGACGGCCTCGGCCTGGGTGTCCAGCACATGCAGCCGCATCAGCCGCTGCAGGCGTTCCTCCTCGTTCTGCGGAACGGGCGGCAGGGTCACGGCATGGTCACGGAGCCTAGGGAAAATCAACATAGCACGGGCGCGGCGGCCGCCGTGTGTTCATGTGTTCCTGCGGCCGTCGCAGCACGTTCGCGCGCTCTCCCGGGGCAGGCGACGCCTGCTCTTCCATCGAATCGCAGCACCTTCGCGGGCGCGCCAGGCCTATCGAATTTGTCCTACATACACATGAACCGCCGTCGCTACCCTATGCCGATCGAACTACACAGGTAGTCGCTGCCGGACCGCTGGTCCGGTTCTTGCACGTACAACGACTAGAGCACAGAGAGAGGAACCCCCATGACATCCGCCGAATACCGCATCGAGAGCAATCAGCCACTCGCGGGCCGCCTGCTCCCCATGGGGGGCCGCCAGGTGCTGGTGGGGGACCGCGGTCTGGCCATCTCGCTGGCCGCGAAGAACTTCGCGCCCGGCACCGGCCACGAGATCCGCGTCGTGCATGTGCCCACTGGCGAAATCGTCTTTCGCAAGAAAGAAGACCGCGAGGCGCTGCTCGAAGACTTCTGAGCTACGGCGCCGTCGTTCTGGCGTCCTGCGCAAGTACCGACTCCTGCCGCGCGCGAACGTCGCAGACGCGGCGCCGCTCGCGCGGTGCCGAATTCGCAGACGGGCGATCCTCCGTCGATCGCCATCCGGGCGCCGGCGCGCTCCCTCTAGCAAACCCAGCTGTTAACGCCTGTCTCGTAACGTTCTGCTCAACAGGACAACCGGCAGCAAGCCGACCAGCACGAGAGCAAGCGAGGGCAGCGCGGCCTCGCCCAGACGCTCGTCCCGCGCCAGCTGATACGCCACCACGGCCAGCGTGTCGGTGTTGAACGGCCGCAGCACCATCGTGGCCGGCAACTCCTTCATCACATCGACGAACACCAGCAGCGCGGCCGCCGCGGCGGGCCGCCGCAGCAGCGGCCAGTGCACGCGCGCGAGCAGGCCCATGCCCGAGGTGCCCAGCATCCGCGCCGAGTCGTCGAGGCTCGCCGGCACGCGCGCATAGCCGCTTTGCACCGACTGCAGCGCCACCGACATGAAGCGCACCAGATAGGCCCACACCACGCCCAGAACGGTGCCGGTGACCCAATACGAGCTCGGCAACTGAGGCGCTGCCTGCTGCAGCCAGCCCACGGGCAGCAGCAGCCCGACCACGATGACCGCGCCCGGCACCGCATAGCCCAGTCCCGCAAGCTGCACCACGGTGCGCGTCACGGCGTCGGGTCGCTGACGCAGCCGGAACGACAGCAGCAGCGCGATCACGACCGCCAGCGCGGCGCTCAGCACGCCCAGGCGCACGCTGTTGAAGGCCCACTGCACGAAGCGGTCCCAGGGCAGCACCGACCAGTCGGCCGCCAGCGGCCGGACCATGAATGCGATCGGCAGCACGAAGCCGGCCAGCACCGGCAGGGCGCACAGCGCGAAAGCCCCGGCCGCGGCGCCGCCGCGCAGGACCACTGGCTGGGCGTCGAGGCCGCCGGCTCGGCCGCCCCGGGTCGTGGCGAAGCGCAGCCGCCGCTGCGCCTTCCATTCGAGCAACAGCAGCAGCGCCACCACCACCAGCAGGCTGGTGGCCAGCTGGGCAGCGGCGATGCGGTTGTCCATGGCCAGCCAGGCCTTGTAGATGCCGACGCTGAAGGTCTGGATGCCAAAGTAGCTCGAGACGCCGAAATCGGCCAGCGTCTCCATGAGCGCGAGGGCGATGCCGGCGGCGACCGCCGGCCGCGCCAGCGGCAGCGCCACGGTGCGCATGCGCCGCCCGAGCGGCGCACCCAGCAGGCGTGCCGCTTCCATCAGGTGCACCGCGCGCTCTGCCAACGCCGCCCGCGCGAGCAGATAGACGTAGGGGTAGAGCGAGAAAACGAAAACCCAGGCGGCCCCGGGCAAACTGCGCACCTCAGGGAAGACGCGCCCTTCCCGGCCGAAGGCCGCCCGCAGCCCGCTCTGCAGTGGCCCGCTGAACTGGAGGAAGTCGGTGTACGCGTACGCCACCACGTAGGCAGGGATGGCCAGCGGCAGCAGCAACGCCCACTCGAGCGTGCGGCGGCCCGGGAAGTCGAACATCGTCACCGCAGCGGCGCACGCGGTGCCCACCAGCCCCACGCCGAGCGCCACGGCAAGGCACAGCACGAGGCTGGTCAGCGCATAGCCCCCCAGCACCGTGCCCGCCATCTCGCGCAGGATGTCGGCGCTGGCCGCGTCCCACTGCAGCCAGGCGGCGAGCACGCCGCCGACCGGCACGACGATCACCAGGCCCAGCAGCAGCAGCAGGAGGTCGGCAAGGCGCGGGGTGCGCATGTAAGGTGGTGTGGGCGCAGCGGCCTGATGATGCAAATGAGAATTGTAAGCATCTAGAATGGGGCATGCACCTCGAGTTGTCGCAGTTGTCCGTGCACTACGCGGGCCGTCCCCGCCCTGCGGTCGAGGACGTCTCCTTCGGGCTGCCGGCCGGTGGGATCGGCGTGCTGATCGGCCCCTCGGGCTGCGGCAAGACGACGCTGCTGCGGGCCGTGGCGGGGCTGGAGCGTGCGAGCGCCGGCGAGATCCGCATTTCTGGCCGGGTGGTCGGCGGTGCGGGTACCCACATGCCCCCCGAAGCGCGGCGCATCGGCATGGTGTTCCAGGACTACGCCCTCTTTCCGCATCTCGACGTCGGCCGCAACGTGGGCTTCGGCCTCGACCGCATGGCACGCACCGATCGCGCGCAGCGGGTCTCCGAGGTGCTTGCGCTGGTGGGCCTGCCGGGCTTCGAGCGCCGCATGCCGCACGAGCTGTCGGGCGGGCAGCAGCAGCGGGTCGCGCTGGCCCGTGCGCTCGCGCCCAGGCCGCAGCTGCTGCTGCTGGACGAGCCGTTCTCCAACCTCGACGTCGATCTGCGCGAGCGGCTGGCGCACGAGATCCGCGCCATCCTGAAGGCAGCCGGCGCGACCGCGCTGTTCGTCACGCACGACCAGATGGAGGCCTTTGCCATCGCCGATGCCATCGGGGTGATGCACGAGGGCCGGCTGCACCAGTGGGACGACGCCTATTCGCTCTACCACCGGCCGGCGACCCGGTTCGTGGCCGACTTCATCGGGCACGGCGTCTTCACCCCGGCGACCATCCGCCACGTCGCGGGCAAGGTGGTGGTGGACACGCCGCTCGGGTTGCTGGAGGACGTCGCCGAATGCCCCCTGCCCTGCGCCTACGAGGGCGGCGACTGCGACGTGCTGCTGCGGGCCGACGACATCCTGCACGACGACGATGCACCGGTGAAGGCGCAAATCGTGCGCAAGGCCTTCCGGGGCTCCGAGTTCCTCTACACGCTGCGGCTGGCCGGCGGCCAGACCGTGCTGGCGCACGTGCCCAGCCACCACGACCACAAGCTCGGCGAGTGGATCGGCATTCGTGCCCAGGTGGACCACGTGGTCACCTTCGACCGCTCCTGCCCGGCACGCGGGCGGGCGCTCTGCCAGATGGAGTGCACCGCGTCCGGCGGGGACTGCGAGCCGGCCCTCGCACCGCCGACGCAGCTGGTCTGACGGCCGGCGCGGCGCAGGCGCACGCCCGGGCATACCGCAGGCGGCCGGTGCACGCGCAAACATCAGCAGTGGTGCGGGCAGGCGGCCGCGTGCCTGGCGGACCCGAGGCTGCCCCGGACCGCACGATCGGCAGCGCCTGCGCCGCGTGCACCCGGTCAGCTCGAACACCTCGGCGCCGCGAAAGCAGCGCCAGCAGCACCTGCAGCACCAGGGTGACTGCCAACCGTACACGGGTCAGCTCGGCGGCACCGCTGCGCGCGGGTCACGCTGCGATCCGCCGACCGCGCTGCCCGCTGCGCTGTCCTGCGCACGCTCGGCCGCGCCATCCGCCATGCCGCCAGGTTCACCGTCCAGCGCCCGCAGCTGCGCCACCTGCTCGCGCAGCTGCTGCGCCCAGGCACGGCGATTACGGCCAGCACAGTGCTCGGGCTCGCCGAAACACACCACCGCATCGAAGGGCGCGCCCGCCAGCGTCCGCCACAGCGATCCCACCAGCGTGTCGTCTCCGATGTAGGCGGCCGTTCGCGAAGGCGCGCCTGTCGCTGCGTCGCGGAATGCGAGTGCCACCGGCTGCACCGGCGCGCCCGCCGTGATGGCGGCCTGCAGCAAGTTGGCATGGAACGGCAGCAGCTGCGAGCCATCGCTCGTGGTGCCCTCGGGGAAGATGGCCAGCACGTCGCCCGCGCGCAGCGCCTGGGCCATGTGGTGCGCCACCCGCATGGCGTCCCGGCGCGATTCCCGCTCGATGTACAGGGTGCCCGCGCCGGTGGCCAGGCGGCCGACCAGCGGCCAGCGGCGCACGTCGGACTTCGACACGAAGCGGCAGTAGTGCGCCGCATGCAGCACCAGGATGTCGAGCCACGAGATGTGGTTGGCCACGATCAGCACCGGGCCGGCGGCCGCCGTGCCGCGCACCTGCAGCCCGACGCCCATCACCCGCAGCATCTGCCGGGCCCACGCCTGGACGCGCTGCTGCCGCTGTTGCGCGTCAAGGCGGGGAAAAATGAACACGATGGTGGCCAGGCCCGCCAGGGCGTGCCACAACGCAGCCACGAGCCTGCCGAAGGCGAGCAGCACGCGCATCAGCACTCCCGATGCCGAAGGCAGCGTCCGGCCCCGGCGGGCCGCATCCGAGCGCGCGACGTCCTCACCCGCGATCCCGGGCCTCGTACGCCACCTGCCCGCCCACCAGGGTCCAGCGCACCCGGCCGGGAAGCTCGTAGCCGGAGAAAGGCGTATGGCGCCCCTGGCTGCGCAGGGCGTCGCGTCCGACCGTCCAGGCGGCCTGCGTATCGAGCACGCAGACGTCGGCCACGCCACCCTCGACCAGCTGACCGCAGCTTGCCTGCAGCGTGCCGAGCGCCGCCCCCAGCACGCGGGCCGGCTCGGCACTCACGACCCCGAGCGCGCGGGTGAGGCCGACCCCGCTCTCCTGGCCCCATTTCAAGGCCAGGCTCAGCAGAAGCTCCAGCCCGGTGGCACCCGGTTCGGCTTCGGCGAACGGCAGGGTCTTGGCGTCTTCATCGACCGGGGTGTGGTCGGACACCAGCGCGTCCACGGTACCGTCGGCCAGCGCCTCGCGCAGCGCGTCGCGGTCGCGCTGCTGGCGCAGCGGCGGATTGAGCCGGGCGCGGCTGTCGAAGAAGCCGATGTCGGTGTCGATCAGGTGCAGCGAGTTGATGCTCACGTCGCAGCTGACCGGCAGGCCCTGCGCCTTGGCCTGGCGCACCAGTTCGACGCCGGCGGCGCTGCTGATGCGGCACAGGTGCACCCGCGCGTTGGTCGTCTTCATCAGCTCGAAGATGGTGTGCAGCGCGATGGTCTCGGCTGCCACGGGCACCCCGGCCAGTCCCAGCCGGGTGGCCAGCGGACCGCTCGCCGCAACGCCCTTGCCCAGGTGCAGCTCCTGCGGCCGCAGCCAGACCGTGTAGCCGAAGGTCGCGGCGTATTGCAGCGCCCGTTGCAGCACCTGCGTGTTGGCCAGTGGCACCTCGGCCTGGCTGAAGCCTACGCAGCCGGCTTCGGTGAGCTCGGCCATCTCGGTGAGCACCTCGCCCGCCAGAGCGCGCGTGAGCGCCCCGAGCGGAAACACCCGCGCCTGGTGCAGCTTTTCGGCGCGCATCTTGAGCATCTCGACCAGCCCCGGCTCGTCGAGCACCGGATCGGTGTCGGGCGGACAGACCAGGCTGGTGATACCACCGGCGACCGCCGCGGCCATCTCGCTCTCGAGCATGCCCTCGTGCTCGTGCCCGGGCTCGCGCAGTCGCACGGCCAGATCGACCAGCCCCGGCGCCACGATGCAGCCGCTGGCATCGATCACCTTGGCCGGGGTGAAGCCCTCGGGCACGTTGCGGATGGAGACGATGCGCCCGGCGGCGATGGCCAGGTTGCAGGTCTCGTCGAAATTGCGGGCCGGGTCGATGACGCGCCCGTTCTTGATCAGGATCTTCATGCCCAAATGCTTCCGGGTGGCTGGATAGGTTGCCGCCGAAGTTGCCGGACGCCGCGGCGCGCCTGTCCGGGCGGAACGCGGCCGATGCGGGGCGATGCGTGAGTGCGCATGTTCATGCCTCGTTTCCGGCAACGATGCTCATGACCGCCATGCGCACCGCGATGCCGAAGGTGACCTGCGGCAGGATCACGCTCTGGCGGCCATCGACGACGGCCGAGTGGATCTCCACGCCGCGATTGATCGGTCCCGGGTGCATGACGATCGCGTCGGGCTTGGCGAGCTGCAGCTTCTCGGGCGTGAGCCCGAAGCTCTTGAAGAACTCCTGCGAGCTGGGCAGGAGCGCTCCGGACATGCGCTCGTTCTGCAGGCGCAGCATGATCACGACATCGCAGCCGCGGATGCCCTCCTCCAGGTTGTGGAAGACCCGCACCCCCATCTGGCTCATGTCAGAGGGCACCAGCGTGCGCGGGCCGACCACGCGCACCTCGGCGCAGCCGAGCGTGGTGAGGGCATGGATGTCCGAGCGGGCCACGCGCGAGTGCAGCACGTCGCCCACGATGGCCACGGTGAGGTTGGAGAAGTCGCGCTTGTAGTGCCGGATGGTGTACATGTCCAGCAGCCCCTGCGTGGGGTGCGCGTGCCGGCCGTCACCTGCATTGATCACGTGCACGTGCGGCGCGACATGCTGGGCGATCAGGTAGGGCGCGCCCGACTCGCTGTGGCGCACCACGAACATGTCGGCGGCCATGGCCGAGAGGTTGGCGATGGTGTCGAGCAGCGACTCGCCCTTGGCGGCCGACGAGCGCGCGATGTCCAGGTTGATCACGTCGGCCGACAGGCGGGTGGCTGCGATCTCGAAGGTCGTGCGCGTGCGCGTGCTGTTCTCGAAGAAGAGGTTGAAGACGCTCTTGCCGCGCAGCAGCGGCACCTTCTTGACCTCGCGGTCGCTCACGCTCACGAACTGCGCCGCGGTGTCGAGGATCTGCGTGATGATCTCGCGCGGCAGCCCTTCGGTGGAAAGCAGGTGGATCAGCTCGCCGTGCGCGTTGAGCTGCGGGTTGTGGCGGTGTCGCATGCTCAGGCGCCCTCCACCTGGAAGCGCAGGCGTTGCTGCTCGTCGCGTGCGAGGGCCAGCGACTGCGTCTGCGGCAGCGAGATGCGGGCGGCGGCGAAATCCGCCTGCACCGGCAGCTCGCGCCCGCCCCGATCCACCAGCACCGCCAACTGCACGCTGGCAGGGCGGCCGTAGTCGAACAGTTCGTTGAGCACCGCGCGGATCGTGCGTCCGGTGTAGAGCACGTCGTCGAGTAGGACGATGCGCGCGTCGTTCACGTCGAAGGGCAGCTGGGTCTGCTGCCCTGAGCCCCCCATGCCACGCCGCGCGAAGTCGTCGCGGTGCATCGCCGAGGAGATCACGCCGGGCTTGCCGGGCAGGCCGAGGTCCTGCTGCAGCCGTTCGGCCAGCCAGGCTCCGCCGGACGTGACGCCCACCAGCCGCGCATCGCCGGCAAGCAGTCCGCGCACGCCGCGCAGCAGCTCGCGGTAGAGGGCCTCCGCGTCGAGCAGCAGGGCGCCCGCGCCAGGTTCGGTCATTCGATACTCCTCAGGAACTGTTCAAGGATCACGCACGCGGCGCCGGCGTCGGCGTCGGCCGCGCCGCCGGAGCGCGCTTCGGTCGTGCTGTAGCGCTCATCGACCTCGTACACCGCCAGCCCGAGGCGCGCGCGCAGCTGGCGCGCGAAGCGGCGCGCGCGCGCGGTATTTTCGTGGCTCGCCCCATCGGGGTGGAAGGGCACGCCCACCACCAGCGCATCGGGCTGCCACTCGCGCACCCGCGCCTCGGCCTCCACCAGCCGCGCCGCACCCTCCGCGCGGATGGTGCGCTGCGCAGTGGCGGTGCCGAGCAGCCGGTTGCCGACGGCGACGCCGGTGCGCCTGAGGCCGAAATCGAATGCCAGGAAGCTGCGGTGCTGCGCCGGCACGGCCGCCGGCGCAGCTGCCGAAGCGGGCGCGGAGGTGTCGGCAGGCACGTCCGGGGGCGGCGCGTTGGCGCCGCTCACGATGCGGCCCCTGCGCTGCGCACTGCGGCGCTGTTCGCCTCGGGAGCGGCCCGTCGGCTCACCGGGAATGCCTGCGTGCTGCGCACTGCGGCGCTGTTCGCCTCGGGAGCGGCCCGTCGGCTCACCAGGAATGCCTGCGTGCTGCGCACTGCGGCGCTGTTCGCCTCGGGAGCGGCCCGTCGGCTCACGCGTGCCCCGCGTCCCGCGACAGCATCCAGCTTTGCAGGCCCAGCAGACCGAGCGCCCGCTCATAGCGCTCTTCCACCGGCGTGTCGAAGATGACCGCAGCATCGGCTCCAACGGTGAGCCAGCTGTTTTCGGCCAACTCCGACTCCAGCTGGCCTTCGCCCCACTGCGAATACCCTAGCGAGACCAGCACCTTGCGTGGACCGGCGCCGGTGGACAGGGCTTCCAGAACGTCCTTGGAGGTGGTCATCTCCAGCCCGCCCGGGATGGTCATGGTGGAGGCGTAGACGGTTTCCTCGGGCGGCGCGTCCTGGGCGACCACGGCCTCGTGCAGCACGAAGCCGCGCTCGGTGGCAATCGGTCCGCCCTGGAACACCGGCGCACCCATCAGGTCTTCGCGTCCCAGCGGCAGCTCGACCTTGTCGAACAGGTGCTTGAGGTTGATATCGCTGGGCTTGTTGATGACGATGCCCAGCGCACCGCGGGCGCTGTGCTCGCACAGATAGATGACGCTGCGGGCGAAGCGTTCGTCCTCGAGGCCCGGCATCGCAATCAGGAAGTGATGCGTGAGATTGATGGCGTCTGCATCGGCGGGCATGATGCGGATTTTACGCACCGACCCGCCAATGAGCCCGCCCCTGCAGCCATGCACAAGCACTACGACGCAGGGCTGATGTGGCTGCGGCGCGATCTGCGCGCCCACGACAACGCCGCACTTTCCGAAGCGCTGCGGGCCTGCAGGCAGGTGCATGTCGTCTTCGTCTTCGACCGCGACATCCTCGATCCGCTGCCGCGCCAGGATCGCCGGGTCGATTTCATCCGCAGCTCGCTGGTCGAACTCGACGAGACGCTGCAGCGGCTCGCCGGCCGCGCCGAGGCGGGCCTGATCGTGCGCCACGCCCGCGCTGGAGACGACGTGCCGCGGCTCGCCCGGGAGCTCGGAGTGCAGGCCGTGTTCGCCAACCACGACGATGAGCCCGCCGCACTGGAGCGCGACGCCCGCGTGCGCAGCGCACTGGCGGCCCAGGGCATCGCGTTGCACACCCGCAAGGACCACACGATCTTCGAGCGGCGCGAAGTGCTGACCCGCGCCGGCACGCCCTTCGCGGTATTCACCCCCTACCGGCGCGCGTGGCTGGCAGCGCTCGAGCCGTCCGACCTGGCGGCGCTTCCGGTAGAGCCGCATGCGGGCAGTCTGGCGGACCGCCCACCGGAGTACCGGCGCGCCGTGCCGACGCTGCAGGAGCTCGGCTTCGCACCCAGCAACCTCGACCGCCAAGCGCTGCCGCCCGGAACCGCTGGTGGGCACGCGCTGCTGTGCGACTTCCTGACGCGCATCGATCGCTACGCCGACACGCGCGACTTCCCCGCGCAGCGCGGCCCCAGCTATCTCGGCGTGCACCTGCGCTTCGGCACGGTGTCCATCCGCGAACTGATGCGCGAGGCGCATGCCCGCGCCGAAGCCGGCAGCCCGGGTGCGGCCGTGTGGCGCAGCGAACTGGCCTGGCGCGACTTCTACGTCCAGGTGCTCGCCAACTATCCGAATGTCGCCGATGCGCAAGGCCGGGCGGCGAGCTTTCGCTCCGAGTACGACGCCATCGCCTGGGAGACAGGGCCGCATGCCGACGCCCTGTTCGACGCCTGGTGCACCGGTCGCACCGGCTACCCCCTGGTGGACGCCGCGATGGCACAGCTCAACGGGACCGGCTACATGCACAACCGACTGCGCATGGTGACGGCCAGCTTCCTCAGCAAGGACCTGGGCATCGACTGGCGCCGCGGCGAGCGCTACTTCGCGCAGCAGCTCAACGACTACGACCTGTCGGCCAACAACGGCGGCTGGCAGTGGGCGAGTTCGTCGGGTTGCGACGCGCAGCCGTGGTTTCGCATCTTCAATCCCGTGACACAGAGCCGGCGCTTCGATCCGGACGGCCGCTTCATCCTGCGCTACCTGCCGCAGCTCGCGGGCCTGCGCGGCGCAGCCCTGCACGCCCCCTGGACCGCCAGCGCCGCGGAGCTGGCCGAGGCGGGGCTGCGCCTGGGCGCCGACTATCCCCGGCCAGTCGTCGATCACGCGCAGGCGCGTGATCGCACGCTGCGTCGCTACGCGGTGGTCGGCAAACAGGAACCGGGAGCACCGGGACTGGCGCCCTGACCCCGCCCGCCTCACGCACTGCGCCGGATCGCAAGCTGCTGCGCACCGGCCACGCGGCGTGTGGCGCGCACGCGCCCGGAGCTGCTCACTGCGCGGCGACCGTGCAGTAGCGGCGCACCAGCCCCAGCAGCTCCTCATCGACGTACGGCTTGCCCAGGTAGTGGTTCACGCCGAGCTGCTGCGCGTGGTCGCGGTGCTTCTGCGCGATGCGCGAGGTGATCATGACGATGGGCAGCTGCGACCAGCGGGCATCGCCACGGATGTTGCGTGCGAGATCGAACCCGTCCATCCGCGGCATCTCGATGTCGGAGAGGACCAGCATGGGAGTTTCCTCGGCCATGCGTTCCAGTGCCTGCAACCCGTCGGCCGCCAGCACCACGCGATAGCCCTCGCGCTGCAACAAGCGCTGCGTGACGCGGCGCACGGTGATGGAGTCATCGACCACCAGCACCAGCGGCACGCGCGGCTCGGCGTTGGCCGGCGCCTGCGCGCCGCCCTGTCCGAGCATCTCGGGCTGCGCGCGGTCTGCGCTGAGCGCGCGGGCCTGCTCGCCGTGCACGGCAGCCAGGGCCACCGGGTTGTAGATGAGGACCACCGCGCCCGACGGCAGCACGGACATGCCCGCCAGGCCCGGCAGACGCGCGAGTTGCGGGCCGAGGTTCTTGACCACCACCTCGCGGCTGCCCAGCACCTCATCGACGTGCATGGCCAGGCGCTGCGATGCGCTTCGGAAAACCACCACCGGCAACGAGCGTCCCTGCGGCTCGTCGCTGTGGCGCGAAGACTGCAGCAGGGCGCCCGACCAGAAGAAGGGGACCTGTTCACCCGCGTGCTCCAACTGCCCGGCGTTGTAGGCCTGCTGAAGGTCGCGGGCGGACGCGCGGCGCACGACTTCGACCAGGTGGGCCGGAACGCCCACCGAAAGGGTGCCGCTTCGGATCATCACGACCTGCGTGACCGCGGTGGTCAGCGGCAGCACGAGGCGGAAGGTGGTGCCCCGGCCGGCAAGCGTGTCGGTCTCGATGCGTCCGCCGAGGCCGACCACCTCGGAGCGCACCACGTCCATGCCGATGCCCCGGCCGGCAAAGTCGGTGACCTGGGTCGCCGTGCTGAACCCGGCAGTGAAGATCAGGGCTGCCGCCTCCTGGTCGGTCAGCGTGTGCCCCGGCCGCACCAGACCCAGTTGTACGGCGCGCTGGCGGATGCGGGCGAGGTCGAGGCCGGCGCCGTCGTCGCGGAACTCGACCACGACGTCATTGCCCTCGTGTCCGAGCACGACGCGAATGCGGCCGACCGGCTCCTTGCCCATGGCGCTGCGCACGGCCGGGTCCTCGATCCCGTGGGCCACGCAGTTGCGCAGCAGATGCTCGAACGCCGGTGTCATCCGGTCCAGCACGCCGCGGTCCATCTCGATGGAGCCGCCTTCGATGTCGAGCTTGACCTGGCGACCGGTGTCCTTCGAGGCCTGGCGCACCACCCGGTAGAGGCGGTCGGCGATGGCCTCGAATTCGACCATGCGCGTGCGCAGCAGATCGCGCTGCAGCTCACGCGTCTGGCGCGCCTGCGCCGCCAGCTCGTCTTCGGTGGCATCGACGGTGCGCTGCAGGTTGCGCTGCAGGGTGGCGACGTCGTTCACCGACTCGGCCATCATGCGCGTGAGCTCCTGCACGCGCGTGAAGCGGTCGAACTCGAGCGGATCGAAGGCGGCGGGCGCGTCGCGGGTCTGTGCCATGCGCGACTGCATCTGCATTTCGGCCTGCAGCTCGACGTCGCGCAGCTGCCCGCGCAGCCGCTCCAGGTTGCCCGTGAGGTCCTTGAGCGAGCCGCGCAGCTGCCGCAGCTCGTCTTCCATGCGCGAGCGCGAGATCATCACCTCGCCGGCCTGGTTCATCAGCCGGTCCAGCAGCTGCGAGCGCACCCGAACCGCTTGCCCTGCCGCCGCGCGCTGCACGGCGAAGCTGGTCGCCACGGGCGCGGCGAGCAGCGCCCGGGAAGTGCTTGCCGGGGCTTCGGAGCGTGGCGGTTGCGCCTCGCCGGTGCGCTCGGCGGAGTCGTCGAGGGCACTTGCCCCGGCAGCATCGGCAGCGCCCGTGGGCGCGCTGTCCGAAGGGGGCACCTGCGCAGCTTCGTCCAGCCCGGCGCGCAGCGCCTCGCAGCTGGCCTGCATGAGGTCGAAACGCTGCAGCAGCGGCTCGATCTCGATCGCCGCCTGCGCCTGTGGCGCGATCTGCTCCACCAGGGACTCCATGCGGTGCGCCATCTCGCCCAGGCGCAGGGCACCGGCGAGGCGGGCGCTGCCCTTGAGCGTGTGCAGCATGCGAAGCACCGCGTCGCGCGCACTGCCGTTCTCGGGACGCGCGTGCCACTGGCGCAGTGCGCCGCCGAGTTGCGGCATCAGCTCGGCAGCCTCTTCTTCGAACACCGGGAACAGATCGACATCGATCGCGTCGAGGACATCGATGCCCTCGCGCATGTCGTCCAGGCTGGCCACCGGCGTACGGAGCGCGCGTGCGGCAGGGTCGGGCGCAGCGTCCCGCACCGGGGGCCGCGCTGTCGCAGCGGACGCAGCGGGAGCCGCGCTTGAGGCCGCGCCCAGTTGCGACAGGGCCTGCAGCACGCGCGGGTCCGGCTCCTTCAGGAACCCGGCCGCAAACTGGTGAAGCAAGCGGCGGATGTCCTCGGCCGCGGCGTTGAAGACCCGGCCGTGCTCGGCGAGGCCGGCTTGCGGCAGGGACTGGCTGCGCACCAGTGCGTCTTCGAGCAGGCGGGCGATGCGCGACAGCGCATCGAAGCCGATGGTGGCCGAACTGCCGGCGAGCGAATGGGCGAAGCCGACGGCGTTTTCCGAGACCGGCTGGATCAATTCCAGCGCCCACTCGGAAAGCTCCACCTGCAGGCGCCGCGACCATTCGTCGGCTTCGTTCAGGTAGACGTTGTACAGCGGTATTCCGATGCGCAGGTCGCCGATGATCCGGACCTGCTCGTCGTCCCGCTCGGCCTTCGGCGCGTCGAGCAAGGACACCACGGTGGGCGCGAGGGTGGAAAGGTGATCGTCCTGCTCGTGCAGGGCTGTGACGTCGTCCGCTTGCGGCTCGGGGGGCAAAGCGTCCACTTCGGGCTGAACCTGGAAGGCGTCCACGGCCGGCTGGACGGCCTCGGCCGGCGCTGCATGCCCGGGCTGCGAGTGACCGCTCGTCCAGGCGAGGTCCGCTGGAGAAGGCGCCGCGCCAGGTGCCGGCGCATCGGGCGCGGCGGACACCAGGTCCAGGTCCGCGTCGCCAGGCGATCCGTCCGGCGCACGTGCCTCGGGCGCCGCATCGGCGGCGGACGCGACAGCCGCCTGCGGCGACACCGCCTCTGGCACGTCGTGCTGCCCGTCGAAGGGTGGCGACCCCAGGCTTGGCGGCGACTCTGCCGGCCCGGTGAAGGGCAGCGGCTGTCCGAGCCGCGCGCTTGCCGCGACCTCACTACCCGCACCCGCAGGAACCGAGGAATCGTCGCTGGCAATCGCAGGCGCGGGGAGCGCTTCGGCGCTCGCTTCGAGCGCGGCGTCGGCAGCGGCAGCGGCAGCGTCGGCGGCGTCGGCGTCTGCTTCTGCTGCCTCGGCTTCTGCTTCTGCTTCTGCTTCTGCTTCTGCTTCTGCTTCTGCTTCTGCTTCTGCTTCTGCCTCGGCTTCGGCTTCGGCTTCTGCTTCTGCTTCTGCTTCTGCTTCTGCTTCTGCTTCGGCTTCGGCTTCGGCGGCAGCATGGGCCCGATCAACGGGTGCTTGCACCGGCAAGCCCTCTGCAGGCGGCACCGGATCGAGCGTCACATCAGCAGCCCGGGCATCCTTGCCCGCCGGGCTCCAGGCGCTGAACCCGTCTTCATCGCGTGCGACAGCGTTCCGCGTAAGAGCGTTCGTGCCGCCAGCGACCTCGTCGGAGGCTTGATCGCCGGCGAGAGCAACGGTTCCGGCGGCTTCGGACGCTGCGACGGAGGGCGCGGCAAGGTCTTCGGCAGCGTCGCGCGGCTCGCCGGCATTCGGGCCGGGCGGCGCGGCGCGCGCTGCGTCCGGCAGGAGCAGCGGCTGCACCGCGCCCGTGGCGCGGAATGCAAGCGCTGCAGGGCGGAACAGGTCGGCGTGCCAGGCGATTGCCGCGCCGCGGGAAATGTCCTCGGCCCACCGTGCGAAGCCTTCGATCGCAGCCCCGGCCAGGCCCAGGAGGCCGTCCGATGCAGGCCGGTTTTCCGCCAGCCAGACGTTGACCACCTGCTCGAGCGCCCAGGCCGCCTCCCCGAACTCGACCAAGCCGACCATGCGCGAGCTGCCCTTGAGGGTGTGGAAGGCGCGGCGCAACGTGGTGAGCTCGGCCAGGTCGCCGGGCTGCGCGGCAAGTACCACCAGGGCCCCGCGCGCGGTCTGCACCACCTCGCGGACCTCCTCCAGGAAGATGTCGAGCAGTTCGTCCTGCGGGTCACCGTCAGACACGGGAGCGCTGGCGGCAGGCCAGGGCATCGGAGTCGTGGCGGCGACCGGTTCGAAATCGGATCGCCCGTCGGGCTGCAGCAGATCGATGCCGGCTGGCGCCGCCTGCGCTCGCTCCGACGGCGGCGACATGTCCAGCAGGCCGTCCGGAGACGGTTGCACCGACGGTGCCGCGGGCGCGCCCGCATCGAACGACCAGGCAATCTCCGGCAGCGACTTGATGGCGGCATCTTCGGAGCGGGTTCGCAGATCGATGTCGGGAAGATCTGCGGGACCGTCGTGGTGCTCGAACTGCCGTGCTTGCGGATCCGCGGCAATGTCGAGCGCTTCCGCGGGTCGGGTCGGCGCTGGTTGGGTGCGGTCCCAGGCTGGGCCGAGGACGACCGTGGGGGCGGACACACTGTCGGCGTCGGCGTCGGCGTCGGCATCGGCATCGGCGCGGCTGCGTTCGCCAGCCGCATCGGCTGCATCGGCTGCATCGGCTGCATCGGCACAAGCCGGCACCTCGGGCGCGCCAGGCGAGCGCACTTCGGCAGTTACAGGATGCACGGGCGCAGCGCCCGCGAACGAGGTGTTCGGCGGCTCGTTGGCACCGGCGTAAGGCGCAGCGGACGCGGTGGTCGCCTCAGGGGCCGACAGATCGCCGCTGACGCTCTCGGCCGGCGCGTCTGCCGGCCCGGCCGCGGCCCGGCCCATCAGGGGCCGCAATTCGCCCGTGGCCTCCTCGAACACGAACAGCTTCTTGGCCAGCGCGGGCTGGTAGTTCAGCATGTCGATGAGAAAGCCCAGCGCGCCAAGGTTGTTGCCCAGGCTCTCGACCGCCGGCGTATCGCCAGCGCCGTCGGAGACCCGCGTCGCCATCTCCTCGACGGACTGGCGCATGTGCTGCACGGCCTGCGCCGCCTGGTCCAGCCCCAGGACCGACAGCACCCCGCGCATCTGGCCCAGCCGCGGTGGCGAGGCCTGCAGCGGCCGGGGATCGGTCGGGTTGCGCACCCAGCTGTCCAGGTCCTTTTCCAGCTCGGCCAGGCTCTGGCGCAGTTCGCCGACGACGCTGCCCATGGTCTGGCGGTCGCTGACCCGGCGGTACAGCTCCTCCATCCAGGGCTCCAGCGGCTCGGGTGCGCCCAGGGTACGGGCCCGCTGCAGGCGCTGCGCCATGTGACGGGAGCGCATCTCGAGCTTCTCGGCGTCGGCGTCGAGGTGCTGGAAGGCGGCTTCGAGGTAGAGGATGGCGGTGGCCACTTCCATGGCCAGTTCGGGCTGCGGCAGCACGGCGCCGCGGGTGAGCTCTTCGCCGCACTCCACCAGCGCCTGCGCGAGCAGTGCGGTGGCCGGATGCAGGCGCACGAGGGCCTCGGCGGCCTGGCGGAAATGATCGCCGCAGCTGCGCAGCCGCGCCACGTCACCGCCGGCCAGCTGCGACCACAGGTCCTTGCAGCTGGCGAGACGCTTGCGCACCTGCATGAGCAGCGCCGGGTCGAAGCGCCCGAACTGTTCGCGGTGGTAGTCGATGGCAGCGAACTGCAGCAGACCCCATGCCTCGCGCACCGATTGCAACAGAGGCGCCTGCGCCGCATGGGCGGGCCGCGCCTGGGCGCAGAAGAAGACCAGGTCGTGCAGCAGGCGCTCGGAGATGATCGCCTCGCCCTTGGACAGCTGCGCGTATTGCACCAGCACCCGCGAAGCGGCGCGCTTGACGTACAGGTCCGGCGCGAGCAGGCCCAGCGCGAGCGCTTCGAAGGTGCCGGCGCACACCTGCCAGAAGGTTGCAGCCTGCCGGCTCGGACCGGCGGCGGACAAGCCGTGGCAGATGCGACTGAGCTCATGCGCCGCGGCCGCGTCGCCGGACTTCACGATGCGCAGCACGGCCTGGTCCATCCGCGATCGCACGGCGGGTGCGTAAGGCAGCGGCTGCGTCGGCGCCGGCGTGCGCGGCTCGCGCCAGCCCCAGTCTCGCGACCACAGGTCTGCCGGATGCACGCGCTCGGCACCGCTGAGCGACTGCACTTCGCGGTACTGGGGGAAAAGGGCCACCGCAGAAAACCGCTGCCCCTGCAGCAAGGCCTCCAGGAATTCAAGGAGCGCGAATCCGGCGCGTTCGACCTTGCCTGCCGCCAGCTCGTCGCACGACTGCGGACGCTGCACGAATGCCTGCACCGCAGCCTCCATGGCGCGCAGCAGCTGGGCCGGCCCGTTCAGGCCGACCATTTCCAGTGCGCCGAGCGCCTGGTGCAGGTGCTGGCGTCCGATGCGCAGTTGCGCGTCGTCCGCGGGGCCGGCTTCCTCGCCCGCGGCTACCGCAGCTTCGCGCAGGTAGCGGCGCAGCGCGGAGGAGGACGCGTCCAGCGACTTGCGCAATTCCTCGAGCACCCAGGCAAGGGGGCCCAGGTCGTTGACGACGAGGTCGTTGTCGTGGTCTAGGGCGTGCATGAAGCGCGAAGCGGCGTTCGGTGATGGGGCGGTGACGACGGCGGAGGCGCTGGAGGCCTCAGGCGATCTTGAACCGGGCGACCGACTGGCGCAGTTCGTCGGCCATGCGGGAGAGTTCGCGCACCTGTTGCGCCGTCGAGCGCGTGCCCTCGCCGGTCTGCTCGGTCACGGCGAAGATGTGCTGAATGTTGCCCGCCACGAAGTTGGCCGATTCGGCTTCCTTGGAGGCCGAGGCGGAGATTTCCTCGATCAGCTCGGCCAGCCGGCGCGAGACCTGGTCGATCTGGGTCAGGGCGGTGCCGGCGTTGTCCGACAGCTTGGCGCCCTCGACCACTCCCTGGGTCGATCGCTCCATCGCGGCGACCGCGTCCTGGGTGTCGGTCTGGATGGTCTTGACCAGCGCAGCGATCTGGCGGGTGGCGTCGGCCGAGCGCTCGGCCAGTCGCTGCACCTCCTCGGCCACCACCGAGAAGCCTCGCCCGGCTTCGCCGGCCGAGGCCGCCTGGATAGCCGCGTTCAGCGCCAGGACGTTGGTCTGCTCGGTGATGTCGGAGATCAGCTCGGTGATCTCGCCGATCTCCTGCGACGACTCGCCCAGCCGCTTGATGCGCTTGGAGGTTTCCTGGATCTGCTCGCGGATGGAGTTCATGCCGCCGATCGCGTTCTGCACCGCCTGCAGCCCGGACTCGGCCGCTTGCAGCGACTGGCGTGCCACCTGCGCCGACTCCTGCGCCTGGCCCGACACGCGGTTGATGCGCCCTGCCATGTCGAGCACGGACTGGCCGGTCTCGCGGATCTCGCGCAGCTGCTCCGTCGATGCCGCCAGCAGCTCGGTGGAGGTGTTCTCCACCAGCGCCGTGGTCTGGGCCACGCGCGCGACCGTGGTCTGCACGTTGCCCACCAGCTGGCGCAGCTCCTCGACGGTGTAGTTGACCGAGTCGGCGATGGCGCCGGTGATGTCCTCGGTGACGGTGGCCTCCTGCGTCAGGTCGCCTTCCGCGACGGTCTGCAGCTCGTTCATCAGCCGCAGGATGGCCGCCTGGTTGGCGTCGTTCACGCGCTTGGCCTCCTGCTGCTGGCGCTCGGCTTCGAGGCGCTGCTGCTCGGAGACGGCCTGTCGGCGACGGCTGTCCTGCAGCTGCACCAGCGCCAGCCCCACCGAGCAGGCGATGGCGCCCGCCGCAGCCAGCAGCAGGGCCGCCAGGGCCGCTGCGCCGAGCCCGGTCTGGGCGGACAGCTGCAGCTGCAGCGTCTCGAGCGAGCGGCGCAGGGGTTCGCTGTCGGCGACGATGGCCAGCTGCGCCTCGCGCGCAGCGACCAGACCCTGCAGGTTTCCCAGGATGGCGCCCGCCTCGCTGCGGGTGCTGTCGTACAGCGCCAGCAGCGCCTGCAGCTGCTCGCGGGTCTGCGCGTCGCGCGTGCCCGGCAGGCGCAACTCGGGGCTGCCATCGAGCAGGCCACGGGCGATGGCGCGGAAGGAGTTGAGGTCCTTGCCCAGCAGGAATACGGCCTCGGGGCTGACGCCTTCCAGCGTCAGGAACTCGTTGGCCGACTTGCCGATGCGCTGGGTCAGCATGACCAGCTGCCCCGCGGCGGAGATTTCGGCGGGCGCGGCGCCCTGCTGCAGCTTGAGCGCCGACACCGTCTCGGCGATCTCCAGGAGGTCGGAGGACTGCCGGTTGATCGTGCGCAGGGCTGCGCCGACGCGCGTGAGGATCTCCTGCTGTGCCATCACGACGGCGGCGTTCTGTTCGGCCCGCTCCATCAAGGGCAGGATGGTGGCGAGTTCGCCGGCGGAGGCAGCCGCGACCGGCCGCAGGCGCAAGGCATCGTCGCCGCTGTGGAGGCCGCGCACCGTGCGGGCCAGGACGTCCGCGCTCTCGCGCACGTCAGGGAAGGCCTGTTCACTGCCCACCAGCGCCTGGGACACCGACTTGGCAAGGCGCTGCGACTGCATCAGGGACTGCCCGGTGCCGGCCACCTGCTGCGCCGCCTGGTCGGCCTGCCGCACCGCGAGCACACCCACCGCGCCCAGCACCGCAAGCGAAGCCGCAAGCAGCAGGAACAGGCGCCGCTGGTGCACCTCCACCGGCTTGCGCCCGAGGAGGGGAATGGAGACGGTGTCGCCTTCTCCGACGGCTTCGACGGCGGGCTGCGCATCCGCCGGCGAAGCGCCGCGCCGGGTGGCGAACAGGTTCTTGAGTTGATCGACGATGGGCATGGACTCTCTCGTTTAGACGCTGATGCTCAGGAACTGCGGTTGCCGGGACAGCGCCTGCAGGTTCAGCTCCTGCCAGCGCGTCCCTTGCGGATCGGTGTAGACGCTGCCGAACCACGCCGGGGCGTCGGGCGCAGGCGGGTGCGAAACGGTGAACGCGTCGAGGCTGCGCAAGCCGGCCAGCCGGTCGATCAGAAAGGCGCAGTTCACCTCGAGCATCGGGTTGAGTGCCACCAGGCGGGACTGCGCGCGGCTGGCGTCTGCCGCTGCACGCGGCGGGCGTTCGCCGCCCAGCAGGCCGCACAGATCGACGACGCCCCAGAGCCCGCCGCGCAGGTTGGCTACGCCCAGGAACCAGGGTTGGGTGTACGGCACCCGCTGCAGCGGGGCGAAGGGGAATATTTCGCCCGACTGGGCGAGCGGAAAGAGGTAGTGCGCCTGCGCCGCGACCACGGCCAGCCAGGCGGCCTGGACGTCATCGGTGCGTGCTGCCTGCAGCCGCCCGGCCAGTCGTGCCTGAAGTTCTCGCAGTGCGTCTCGGTTGGCCATGGGGGGCGGCGCTGCGGGTCAGCCCAGGGCCTTGATCTTGGCGATCAGCTCACCGGGATCGACCGGCTTGGTGATGTAGTCGCGCGCGCCCTGGCGCATGCCCCAGACGCGGTCGGTCTCCTGGCTCTTGCTGGTGCACATGATGATCGGCACGCCTTCGAAGCGAGGGTCGCGCGTGATCGATCGCGTCAGCTGGAAGCCGTTCTGGCCGGGCATCACGACATCCATCAGGATCAGGTCGGGACGCTCTTCGTCCAGGCGCCGGAACGCGTCGTCGGCGTTCTCGGCCGTGCGCACCGAGTAGCCGCTTTTTTGCAGGAGATCGGTCATGAACATCAGCTCGGTTTTCGAGTCGTCCACGACGAGGACTTTGGAGACGGGCATAGGGATCACTCCGGAGCGGCGGCACCGAGCTGGCGCACGGTCTGCAGCAGCTGGTCTTTGGTGAAAGGCTTGGTGAGGTAGTCCTGCGAGCCGACCATGCGGCCGCGGGCCTTGTCGAACACGCCGTCCTTGGACGAGAGCATCACGACCGGAACGCCGGCAAAGCGGGCGTTGCGCTTGATGATGGCGCAGGTCTGGTAGCCGTCCAGGCGCGGCATGAGGATGTCGCAGAAGATCAGGTGGGGCTGGTAATCGTTGACCTTGGCCAGCGCGTCGAAGCCGTCCTCGGCCAGCATCACTTCATGGCCGCCCTGCTTCAGAAAAATCTCGGCACTGCGGCGGATGGTGTTGCTGTCATCGATCACCAGCACCTTCAAAGGCGCGTTCGCGTCGCTCACTGATGCGGCTCCTCCTCAAACGTGGGGCGCATCATCGAAGGCGTGACGCGTGCCCCGTCAAATCTGGACCATCTCGAAATCTTCCTTGCGGGCGCCGCATTCGGGGCAGGTCCAGTTCATCGGGACATCAGCCCACAAGGTGCCTGGCGCGATACCGTGATCAGGGGCGCCGGCCGCCTCGTCGTAGATCCATCCGCAGATCAGACACATCCAGGTTTTTGCTTCAGTCACAGCTTAAAGTGGCTTCCAATAGAATGCAACGATTGTATCGATGCGCCTCTGAGCGATACGCAACTAGCGCACACGCCTGATGCTGGCAGGCCCATGATGACGCCCACACCCCCGAGCCCTCCCGAGACGAGCGACGACGACGAAGACGACCTCGCCGCAGGCCCGCCGTGCGTGATGACCTTCAACGCAGGAGACGCGAGCGGCGCCGCCGGTCTGGGCGCGGACGTGGCCGCGATGGTGTCGGTCGGCGCACACGCCCTGCCCGTCACCTGCGGCGCCTACGCGCGCGACACCGCGGACATCTTCGAGCACTTCGCCTTCGACGAGGAAGCGATCGCCGAGCAGGCCCGCGTCATCCTGGAAGACGTGCCGGTGCAGGTGTTCAAGGTGGGTTTCGTCGGAAGCCCCGAGGCGATCAGCACCATCGCCGGGATCGCCTCCGACTACGCGGACGTGCCTGTGGTGGCGTACATGCCCAACCTGTCCTGGTGGGACGAGACCCAGATCGATCTGTACCTCGACGCCTTCCGCGAGCTGATGCTGCCGCAGACAACCGTGTTGGTGGGAAACCACAGCACGCTCTGGCGCTGGTTGCTTCCCGACTGGACCGGCGAGCGCAGCCCCACCGCGCGTGACATCGCCATGGCCGCCGGCGAGTGCGGCGTGAGCTACACCGTGGTTACCGGCGTTCCGCTGCCGGACCAGTTCATCGACAACGTGCTCGCCTCCCCGCAGGCGGTCCTCGCCAGCCAGCGCTTCGAACGCTTCGAAGCCGTCTTCTCGGGCGCCGGCGAGACCCTCAGCGCGGCGCTGGCCGCGCTGCTGGCCAACGGCACCGACCTGGCCGGCGCCTTCGGCGAAGCACTTGCCTACCTGGACCAATGCCTGAACGGCGGCTTCCGCCCCGGCATGGGCCATGTGGTGCCAGACCGCCTGTTCTGGGCCCTGCCCGAAAGCGGTGAAAGCGAACCCGTGACCGAAGAAGAGGCGCAGGCCCTGCAGGTCTTCGACATGCCCGCACATGACACCAAACACTGATCGCAACGAGGAACTCTTCGAACGCGCGCGCCAGCGCATTCCCGGCGGAGTGAATTCGCCGGTGCGCGCGTTCCGCGCGGTCGGCGGCACGCCGCGCTTCGTGCAGCGCGCACAGGGGGCGCACTTCTGGGACGCGAACGGCCAGCGCTACATCGACTACATCGGCTCGTGGGGTCCCATGATCCTGGGCCACGGCCACCCTGCCGTGGTCGAAGCGGTCCAGCAGGCCGTGCTGGACGGCTTCTCCTTCGGCGCGCCCACCGAGCGCGAGGTGCAGCTCGCAGAAGCCATCGTGCACCTGATGCCCAGCATGGACATGGTGCGGCTGGTCAGCTCGGGCACCGAAGCGGCCATGAGCGCCCTGCGCCTCGCGCGAGGCGCCACCGGCCGCAAACGCATCATCAAGTTCGAGGGCTGCTACCACGGCCACGCCGACGCGCTGCTGGTGAAGGCCGGCTCGGGCTTGGCCACGTTCGGCAACCCCACCAGCGCCGGCGTGCCGCCCGAAGTGGCGCAGCACACCGTGGTGCTCGAATACAACCACATCGGCCAGCTCGAGGAAGCGTTCGCGCTGCACGGCAGCGACATCGCCTGCCTGATGATCGAGCCCATCGCCGGCAACATGAACTTCGTGCGCGCGAGCGTGCCCTTCATGCGCCGCTGCCGCGAGCTGTGCGACCAGCACGGTGCGCTCCTCGTCTTCGACGAAGTGATGACCGGCTTCCGGGTCGCGCTCGGCGGCGCGCAAAGCCTCTACGCCCGCCAGATCCCCGGCTTCCGCCCCGATCTCACCGTGCTGGGCAAAGTGATCGGCGGCGGCATGCCGCTGGCCGCGTTCGGTGGCCCTCGCGCTGTCATGGAGCAGCTCGCGCCGATGGGCCCCGTCTACCAGGCGGGCACGCTGTCGGGAAACCCGGTAGCCACCGCCTGCGGACTCGCCACGCTCGAACAGGTCACGCGGCCCGGCTTCTACGAAGCGCTTGCGGCGCGCACGCGGGCCCTGGCCGACGGCCTGGCCGTCGTCGCGCGGTCCGAGGGCATCGAGTTCAGCGCCGACTGCGAAGGCGGCATGTTCGGCTTCTTCCTGTTGCCCGAGTTGCCGCAGGACTACCGCAGCGTGATGCGCACCGACGCCGCCCGCTTCAACGCCCTGTTCCACGGGCTGCTCGAACGCGGCGTGTACATCGCGCCGGCGCTCTACGAGGCCGGCTTCGTGAGCGCGGCCCACACCGACGACGACATCGCCACCACGCTCGAAGCGGCGCGCGAGGTCTTCGCATCGATGCGGGCCTGACCTGCCCACGGGCCGCCAGGCGGCGCCGCGCACACGCGTCTCGATGCAACTCGTCCGGTTTTTTCGCGCCATCGCGCTCGTGCTGCTGCTGCTGGCGGCGGTGCTGCCGGTGGCGGCCGAGCACACGCCCGCGCCGCGCGCCGTCGCGGGGCGGCTGGAACTGCCGGCCGTGCCGACCGCAGGCCCCGTCCTGCTCCTGGGCGAATGGGGCTTCAGCTGGCAGCACTTCGTCGATCCCGGCTGGCAGCAGCTGCCCACCCGCGGCTTCGCCCCCGTGCCCGAGCCCTGGAACGCCTTGCGCGCCGACGGCAAGCCCGAGGGCGAGGAAGGCTGGGGCAGCTATGCACTGCTGCTGAACTGCCCCAGCGGCCAGTCCATGGCGCTCGAGGCGCCGATGCAGCGCACCGCCTCGCAGCTGTACGTCAACGGCGAGCTGGTCGCCGCGCACGGCACCGCCGGTGCGTCGGCCGACTCCAGCCGCGCGCAGGTGCCGAGCCGCTTGTCGATCAGCCGTGAGTTCGCCTGCCCGCTGCGCCTGACGCTGCACATCTCCAACTTCGACCACCGTGCCGGCGGCTTCGTGCGCGCCCTGGCCGCCGGCTCGCCCGATGCGCTGGCGCGCTGGCGAGAGGCGCGCCTGGTGGAGCGGGCCGCGCTGCTGTCCGCCTACCTGCTCACCGGCGTCGTCGCGCTCATCTTCTTCGCCGTGCGCCGGCGCGAGCGGGTGCCGCTCGTGTTCGGACTTTTCTGCCTTGCGATGGCGCTGTATACCGACCTCATCGGAGCGCGCCTGCTGCTGCGGCCCTTCACCGACACCACGCCGTGGCGCACCTTCGCCCGAGCCGAGTACCTCGCCTGGATCGTCGGCATGGGCCTGTTCCTCCTCACCCTGCGCGGCCTGTTCCCGCACGAGGTCTCGCGCAGGGTGACCCGCGCGGCGCTGGCGCTGCTGGTCGCCGCCGCGGTGGCGGTGCTGGCGCTGCCGACGTCCCGGTTCTCCTACATCGTGCTGCCCGGTCAGGCGGGTGCCGTGGTGGTCGGCGCCTACCTGCTCACGGCGATGCTGCGGGCCCAGCGCCGAGCACCTGCCGACGCCCGCGCGCTGCTGGCGGGCATGCTGGCGGTGGTGGCCGCGTTGTTGCTCGATCTGCTCCTGCTGGACGGCACCCATCCCGATCAGAAGTTCGGTCCGCTGGGCTTCGCGCTGTTCCTGCTGTCCCCGGCGGTGGTGATCGCCCGGCGCATGAGCCACGCGCTCAACGCCGAAGAACGCAGCCGCACCCTCGAGGAGAACGCGCGACTGCGCGAAGACGTCGAGCGCATCTCGCGCCACGACCTGAAAACCCCGCTGAACAGCATCCTCGGAGCCGCCCGCCTGCTGCGCGACGACCCGAGCCTGTCGCCGCCGCAGCAGGAGCTCGTGGGCGTGCTGCAGCGTGCCGCGCTGCGGATGGTCGAGATGGTCAACCTGTCGCTGGGCCTGTACAAGATGGAAACCGGCTCCTATCCGTTCCGGCCCGAGGCGGTCGATCTGCGGGGCGTGGTGGCACGGGTGCTGGTGGACCTGCATTCGTTCGCCGAGGCCAAGGGCGTGCTGCTGCACGTCGAAGACGGCGAGGGCGCCGGCGCGCCGGTGCAGGTGCGTGGCGAGGAGCTGCTGTGCTACTCCATCGTCGCCAACGTGGTGAAGAACGCCATCGAGGCCACCGACTCCGCAGGCCGGGTGACCATCAGCTTCGGCGCCGGCGACCCGGTGTCCCTGACGATCCACAACCCCGACGCAGTGGTGCCCGACATCGCCGCGCGCATGTTCCAGAAGTACGTGACCGCCGGCAAGCGGGCAGGCACCGGTCTGGGTGCCTACTCCGCCCGCCTGATGGCGCGCACCCAGCGCGGCGACCTGGTGATGCGCACCGGCGAGGCCGAGGGCACCACCTTCACCCTGACGCTTCCGGCGCTGCGCGAAGCGCCATCGCCCCGGGTGCCGGCGGCGCCCCGCCAGCCGGCGGCGCAGGCGAGCATCGACGAGCTGCCGCTGCGGCACGTGCTGCTGGTGGACGACGACGAGTTTTCGCGCTTCGTCACACGGCAGCTGTTGCCCGATCCGCCCTTCCGGGTGGAGGTGGCGGCGCACGGCCAGGCCGCCACCGAGATCATGCTGCGCCACTGGCCGCAGCTGCTGCTGCTGGACATGGAGATGCCGGTCATGGATGGCATCGAGACCGTGCGCTGGGTGCGCAGGCACGAAGCGGTGCACGCCCTCCCCCGCTGCGGCGTGGTGATGCTCTCGGGCAACGACACCGAGGAGGCGATGGCGCGTGCCCGCCAGGCGGGCGCCGACCGGTTCCTGGTCAAGCCGGTGGAACGCGAGCGCCTGCTGCAGACCTTGCACGAACTCGAGCACGACAGCCGAGGCGCATCGGTCACGCCGCCCGGGCGCTGAGCCGGCTCACCCGGTGCAGCAGGAACAGCACCACCGCCAGGTTCAGCCCGTTCCACGCGATGCCGTTGATGAAGGCGGCGCGGTACGAGCCGGTCCAGTCGAACACCGCGCCGGACATCCAGCCGCCCAGCGCCATGCCGAACAGGGTGGCCATGAGCACCGTGCCCACCCGTGCACCGGCTTCCGACGGTGCGAAGTGCTGCCGCACGACCAGGGCGTACGCCGGCACGATGCCGCCCTGGAACAGCCCGAACAGGGCCGATACGAGGTAGAGCGAGACCAGACCGTCCCACGGCAGGAACATGGTGAGCGCGAGCCCCTGCAGCAAGGAGCCGAGCAGCAGCGTGCGCAGCCCGCCGATGCGGTCGGACAGCCAGCCGAAGAACAGCCGGCTGACCACCCCCATCCCGAGCATCAGGGCCAGCATCTCGGCCCCGCGCGCGGCGCCCAGGCCGAGGTCGGTGCAGTAGGCGACGATGTGGACCTGCGGCATCGCCATGGCGACGCAGCACGACACCCCGGCGACACACAGCAGCGCCTGCGCGGTGCGCGGCCGCAGACCCATCGGCCGCAGCCCGGCGGCTCCCGCCCCGACCGTGGCCGGCGCTGCGGCGACGCCGGCCGCGCCTGCCGGAGGGCGCGGCCGCAGCCAGCAAGCCAGCGGCAGCACGGCCGCGATGCAGAAGATGCCGATGCCGACGTAGGTCTGGCGCCAGCCGGCACCCTCCACGAAGTGCTGGATCACCGGCGGCCACAGCGCGCCGGCGAGATAGTTGCCGCTCATGCAGATGGCCAGCGCGATGCCGCGGCGCCGCTCGAACCACAGCGACGTGTCGGCCACCAGCGGCGCGAAGGTGGCCGAGGTGCCCAGAAGCCCCACCAGCAGCCCCTGCGCGAGACAGAAGGTCCACAGCCCCGGCGCGTGGCCGGCGGCGATGAACCCGGCGCCCAGCGCCAGCCCGCCGATCGCCACCGGCACCATCACGCCGAATCGATCGGCAAGCCGCCCCATCAGCACACCGCCCAGGCCGAAACCGATCATCGTGAGCGTGTAGGGCAGCGCCGCCGTGCCGCGCGCCAGCCCGAACTCGGCCTCGATGGCCGGCAACACCACCGGCACCGAGTACATGCCGACACCTCCGATGGTCATCAGCAGCAGCGAGACGCACAGACGCAGCCAGGCGTAAGGGGATTCGACGCCGCGCGTTGCGTTGTGGCTAAGTGCCAGGGGAACGGTGGAAGCCATGGGCCGCATTGAAGCACCGATGGCGAGGCGCCGGGAGACAGGCACGGCGCGGCGCCTCCACGCCAGCGAGGAGGGGTGCGTCCGCTGATCGGGATCTGGCCGGATCGTCAGTCCCTCGACGCGCGCCGTGCTCCCCTGCCAACGGTGAACGCCGCTGGCGGCGCCGCGCGGACTGGCCGCCCTACGCGAGCGCGTCCAGCTGGAGCCACACCGGCGCATGGTCGCTCGCGCCTTCGATGCCGCGCACCTCGCGATCGACCCCCGCGTCCGCCAGCCGCTCGCGCAGGCCGCGGCTGACCAGCAGGTGGTCGATGCGCAGGCCGGCATTGCGCTCCCACCGGTTGCGGCGGTAATCCCAGAAGGTGAAGGGCGCCCCCTGCGGATGCAGCCGCCGCAGCACGTCCCACCAGCCCTGTCGCAGCAGGCGCGCGTAGGCCGTCCGCGCCTGCGGCTGCAGCAGCGCGTTGTCGCGCCAGGTCGCGGGCGCGTAGATGTCGGCATCGGTCGGCACCACGTTGAAGTCGCCGGCAAGCACCACCGGATGGCCGCTGCGCCACAGGCTCCGCGCGTGCGCGATCAGGCGCTCGAACCACGCGAGCTTGTAGTCGAAGCGTGGGCCGGGACAGGGATTGCCATTGGGCAGATACAGCGAGGCGACGACCATCCCGTGCACCGCGGCTTCGAGATAGCGCGCTTCGCGGTCCTCCGGATCGCCGGGCAGGACGCGGCGGATCTCCAGCGGCTCCGCCCCACGCGCCAGCAGGGCCACGCCGTGCCAGGTGCGCTGGCCCACCACCAGTGCCCCGTAGCCGGCGGCACGCAGGGCCTCGCGCGGAAACTGCGCGTCGGTGCACTTGATCTCCTGCAGCGCCACGACGTCGGGCCGCGTGGCCTCCAGCCATGCCAGCAGCAACGCGAGCCGCGTCCGGACGTCGTTGATGTTCCAGGTGGCGATGCGCATGCGAGCCGCAGCAGCTGGGCGCGGTGCGCTGCGCGCTCGTTCAGTGGCGGAAGTGCCGCACGCCGGAGAACACCATCACCACGCCGCGCTCGTCGGCCGCGGCGATCACCTCGGCGTCGCGCATCGATCCTCCCGGCTGGATGACACAGCGCGCACCGGCGTCCACCACCACGTCGAGGCCGTCGCGGAAGGGGAAGAAGGCGTCGCTCGCCACCGCCGTGTCCTGCAGCGACAGCCCGGCGTGCTGCGCCTTGATGCTGGCGATGCGGGCCGAATCGAGCCGCGACATCTGCCCGGCGCCCACGCCCATGGTCATGCCGTCCTTGCAGAAGACGATGGCGTTGGACTTGACGTACTTGGCCACCTTCCATGCGAAGAGCAGGTCCTGCAGCTGCTGCGGCGTGGGCTGCGCGCGGCTCACCACCTTCAGCTCGGACGGCTGCAGCGCGTGATTGTCGGCCGTCTGCATCAGCAGCCCCGAGCCCACGCGCTTGATGTCCATCAGGTTCTGCCCGCGCGCCCAGTCGGTGGCGCCGCCCGGGGGCAGTGCGATCTTCATCAGGCGCACGTTGGCCTTGGCCTTGAACACCTCCAGCGCCTCGGGCGTGAAGTCGGTCGCGATCAGCACCTCGACGAACTGCCGGGCCACGGCCTGCGCTGCCGCGCCGTCGAGCGGACGGTTGAAGGCGATGATGCCGCCGAAGGCCGAGGTGGGGTCGGTCTTGAAGGCCTTGTCATAGGCCTGCAGGGCGCTCTCGCCGATCGCCACGCCGCAGGGGTTGGCGTGCTTGACGATCACGCAGGCCGGCACGTCGAAGCCCTTGACGCACTCCCAGGCCGCGTCGGCGTCGGCGATGTTGTTGTAGGAAAGCTCCTTGCCTTGCAGCTGCACGCCGGTGACCAGCGAGCCCGGAGCCGGGTGCAGGTCGCGGTAGTAGGCGGCCTGCTGGTGCGGGTTCTCGCCATAGCGCAGATCCTGCAGCTTGACGAAGCGGCCATTGGCCTGGGCCGGGAACATCGCGCGCGTGGCAGCACTGCCGTCTTCGCTCCACTGCAGACTGGAGAGATAGTCGCTGATCGCGGCGTCGTAATTGCTGATGCGGTTGAAGGCGGCCACCGAAAGCGCGAAGCGCGTCCTGTCCGACAGGGCGCTGGAAGTCTGCAGCTCCTGCAGCACCGGCGCGTACTGCGACGCATCGGTGAGCACGCCGACATCCTTCCAGTTCTTGGCGGCGCTTCGGACCATGGCCGGGCCGCCGATGTCGATGTTCTCGATGGCGTCCTCCAGCGTGCATCCTGGCTTTGCCACGGTGGCCTCGAACGGATACAGGTTCACCACCAGCAGGTCGATGGCTTCGATTCCATGCGCCTGCAGCGCCGCCCGGTGCTCCGGCAGGTCGCGCCGCGCCAGCAGGCCGCCGTGCACCTTCGGGTGCAGGGTCTTGACGCGGCCGTCCAGCATCTCCGGGAAGCCCGTGAGCTCGGCCACCTCGGTGACCGGCAACCCGGCGTCCTGCAGCAGGCGCGCCGTGCCGCCGGTGGAGATGAGGCGGATGCCCAGGGCGTGCAGTGCGCGCGCGAAATCGACGACGCCGGTCTTGTCGGAGACGGAAAGGAGTGCGTTCATGGTGTTGTTATTTCAGGAGCTTGTGCTCCAGGAGCTTCTTGCGCAGCGTGTTGCGGTTCAGGCCCAGCCACTCGGCCGCGCGCGACTGGTTCTGGTCGGCCTTGGCCATGACGACTTCGAGCAGGGGCTTCTCGACCACCTTCACCAGCATCTCGTACATGTCGTTGGGCTCGATGCCGCGCAGGTCCCGGAAGTAGCCCTCCAGGCTGGTGCGCACGCACTCCTCGATGTGTTTCTTGCTCATGCGTCTTCTGCGCTGGAATGGGCGCGTTGTTCATCGTGGTCGCCCTCGTCCTGCGGACCGAGTTCGGGCAGGCGGTCCGTCACGAGGGCGAGCTGGTCGAAGTAGTCGGCCACCATGCGCGACTGGGAGGTGCAGTCCTCCACCCGGTTGATGGCCTCTCGCAGCTCCTCGCCGCCGGGCAGCGAGCGCACGTACCAACCGATGTGCTTGCGGGCGCTGCGCACGCCGGTGAACTCGCCGTACAGGCCGTAGTGGTCCTGCAGGTGTTCGAGCAGCAGCCGCTTGACCTCGCCGACGAGTGGGGGTGCCAGCAGCGTGCCGGTGGCCAGGAAATGCCCGATCTCACGAAAGATCCAGGGGCGCCCCTGCGCCGCGCGGCCGATCATGATCGCGTCGGCGCCGGTAGCCGCGAGCACGTCGCGCGCGCGCTGCGGCGAATCGATGTCGCCGTTGGCGACCACCGGAATGCGCACGGCGGCCTTCACGGCCGCCACGGTCTCGTGCTCGGCCTCGCCGCGGTAACCCTGCTCGCGGGTGCGTCCGTGCACGGTGAGCATGCGGATGCCCACGTCCTCGAACGCGCGGGCCAGCGCGACGGCGTTGCGCTGCGCCCGGCACCAGCCGGTGCGCATCTTCAGCGTCACCGGCACGCCCTCGGGCGCGCAGGCCTCGACCACCGCGCGGGCGATGGACACGGCCAGCGCCTCGTCCTGCATCAGGGCCGAACCCGCCCATTTGTTGCAGACCTTCTTGGCCGGGCAGCCCATGTTGATGTCGATGATCTGGGCGCCGCGCTGCACGTTGTAGACCGCGGCCTCGGCCATCATCGCCGCGTCGGTGCCGGCGATCTGCACCGCGATCGGCCCCGGCTCTCCGGCGTGGTCGGCCCGGCGCGAGGTCTTCAGGCTGTTCCACAACTCGCGCCGGGAAGTCACCATCTCGCTGACCGCGTAGCCCGCTCCGAGGCGGCGGCACAGCTGCCGGAAGGGCCGGTCGGTCACCCCCGCCATGGGGGCCACGAACAGGGAGTTCGCCAGTGTGTACGGGCCGATCTGCATGGGGTGGGGGGAAGCCTGGCACTGCTGAAAAAAGAGGCACGATTGTAGGCGCTGCGCTTTTTGGGACGCGAAATGTTCTGCGGCTTTTGTCGCTGTTTGGCGACGGATGGGCGGGTCGACTCGCAGGCCCGTGCGCGGGGCGGGCGGCGGCGGCTCAGATCTGGCCGGGGAAGAACTGCAGCAGCACCCAGGTCATCGTGAGGTAGCGCAGGAACTTGCCGACCATCATGTAGAAGGTGCACGGCCAGAACGGCAGCTTGAGCCAGCCGGCCACCGCGCACAGCGGATCGCCCACCAGCGGCAGCCACGACAGCAGGCAGGCCTTGGGACCGAGCCGCTCGAGCCAATCGAGCGCGCGCACGTGCACGCTCGAATGTTTCCACTTGTCGACCACCTGGTGCGTGCCGTAGCCGAGCCACCAGTCGAGCATGCCGCCCAGGGTGTTGCCGGCGGTCGCCACCAGGATCGCCACCCAGAACAGATCGGGATTGAGCTTGAGCAGCCCGAAAAGCGCCGGCTCGGAGCCCATGGGCAGCAGCGTCGCCGAGAGGAACGACACCAGAAAAAGCGTGCTGAGCCCGAACTGGGGCAGGGCCAGCCAGGCCATCGCTGCTTGCAACCACGCTTCCATCGCCCGGCAGTATAGGGACGGCTGTGGGCGCGTTGGCGCGCTGCCCGTGCGGGCGCGTGCCGCAGGCCGCAGGCCGCGAGTGTGCTCAGCGAAGCGATTCAGGCAGCAGCGTGCGGCCGGGAAGCCTCGGACCGAGGCGCACGCGTCACTGGGTTTCCAGCCCCAGGTAGGCGCGCTGGATCTCGGGACGCTCGAGCAGTTCGGCAGCCGGCCCCTGCGCGACGATGCGCCCCTCTTCCACCACGTAGGCGCGGCGCGCGAGCGACATGGCCATGTGCACGTTCTGCTCGACCAGCAGGACGGAGGTGCCCTGCGCGTTCACTTCGCGGATCGCACGGAACATGTCCTGCACCACCAGCGGCGACAGGCCCAGCGACGGCTCGTCCAGCAGCAGCATCTGCGGACAGGCCATGAGGGCGCGGCCGATCGCCACCATCTGCTGCTGCCCGCCCGAGAGCGCGCCCGCCTGCTGGTGCAGCTTGGCTTCGAGCACGGGGAACAGCGCCAGCACCCGGTCGAATGTGTCGCGGCGACGGGCCTTGGCGCGCGGGATGTAGCTTCCCAGCTCGAGGTTGTCGCGCACGCTCATGCCGGTGAACAGGCGCCGCCCCTCCGGCACGATGGCGATGCCCGCCTCGCAGAAGCGGTGGCCCGCCAGCTGGGTGATGTCCCGCCCGGCGAAGCGGATGCGGCCTTCGTGCACCGGGTGCAGGCCGGCGATCGCGTTGATCAGCGTGGTCTTGCCGGCGCCGTTCGGGCCCACGACGCAGACCAGCTCCCCTTCCCCCACCTGCAGGCTCACGTCCCACAGTGCCGCCGCGGCGCCGTAGCGCGCCGAAATGTGGCTGACCTCAAGCATGCTCGGCTCCCACGCCCGCGGCCTCGGCCTGCGATTCGGCCGGCGCGGACCCGAGATAGGCCTTCACCACCTCGGGGTCGGTCATGACGGCCTGCTTGTCGCCGATGGCCAGCAGCTTGCCGTGGTTGAACACCGCGACCCGGTCGGCCAGTGCCATCACGGCACGCATGACGTGCTCGACGAAGACGATGGTGGAGCCCTGGTCGCGGATGCGGCGGATCAGCTCGATGGCCTCGTTGATCTCGCCGGGCGTGAGGCCCGAGAGCACCTCGTCGAGCAGCACCAGCCGCGGCCGCGCGGCCAGCGCGCGCGCCAGCTCGAGGAACTTGCGCTGGTGCAGGTTGATGTCGTCGGGCAGCGCGTGCGCCTTGTCCTTGAGCCCGGTGAACTCGAGCCAGGTCCAGGCCTCGTGCTCGGCCTGCTCGCGCGTCAGCCCGGCGCTGCCGAAATGCGCCACCAGCGCGACGTTCTGCAGCACCGTCATGTGCGCGAAGGGCCGCGGGATCTGGTAGGTGCGGGCGATGCCGCTGCGCGCGATCTGGTGCGCGTCGAGGCCGGCGAGGCTGCGGCCTTCGAATTTCACTTCGCCTGCCGTGGGCGCGAAATGCCCGCTCACCACGTTGATGAAAGTCGATTTGCCCGAACCGTTCGGGCCCAGCAGGCCCAGGATCTCGCCGCGACGCACCTCGAGCGTGACGCCGTCGAGGGCCTGGACGCCGCGGAAGGCCTTGGACAGGCCGCTGACCTCCAGCAGCGGCGCACCGGCAGCCGCGCCTGCCTGCGACACCGGCTGCGCCACCGCGCGTACCGCCGCGGCCTGCTGCGGGATCGGCGAGCGCCGCGCCGGCCAGCGCTTGGCCACCGCGCCCATGATGCCGTTGGGCATGAACAGGATCACCAGCACCAGGATGGCGCCCACCGCCGCCTTCCCCAGCAGCGGGCTGTTGCCCGCGGTGAAGTAGTACAGCAGCCCGGTGATGAACACCGCGCCGAGTGCCGGCCCCGCCCAGTGGCGGCTGCCGCCGAGCACGCTCATGAGGACCACCGTGAGCGGCACCGTGATGTTGAAGGTCTCGCTGACGGTGACGTACTGGATGAACAGCGCGTGGATGCCGCCGGCGATGCCGGCCAGGCCACTCGAGATGGCGACGGCGAGCAGCTTGTACCGGTAGGTGGGCACCCCCATCACTTCGGCTACGTCCTCGTCGTCGTGGATGGCGAACAGGCCCGTGCCCAGCTTGGAGCGCTGCACGCGCAGCGCGACGATCGCCGTGCCCACGGCCGCCGCCAGCGCCAGCAGGTACAGCGAGGAGGAGGCGTTCGGCCCCAGTGCGGGCACGTCCACCGCGTTGAGGTACACGCCGGGCCCGCCGTCGATCGGCGTGTTGATGATGATGGTGGCTACCACGAAGGTCACCGCCAGTGTGAGCAGCGCGAACAGCTCGCCGCGCACCGACTTGACCCGGAACACCACCGCGCCCAGCGCCACGCCCAGCAGCGCGGGCACCGCGAACGCCAGCGGCAGCGTGGCCAGGAACGGCCATCCGCCCTTGGCCGACAGCACCGCGGTCGTATACATGCCTACGCCGAAGAACGCGCCGTGGCCGAAGGAGAAATAGCCCGAGTAGCCGGACAGGATGTTCCAGGACATCGCCAGCACCACCCAGTGGCACACCAGGTAGAGCAGCGACTCGTAGAAAGCCGGCAGGCCCAGCCAGGGCAGCGTGGCCAGTAGCGCGCCGGCGGCGAGCAGCAGGACGACCGGACGGTTCGTGGAAGCGGACATCGGCGAGGCTCAGCGCAGGCGGTTGGGGCGCAGCAGCAGCAGCGCGATCAGCAGCGAGAAGGAGACGATCGGCGCCCACGAGGGGGAGGTCACGGCCATGGTGATGGCCTCGCTCACGCCGATCAGCATGCCCGCGAGCAGCGGGCCCAGCGCACTGCCCAGCCCGCCGATCATCACCGCCGCGAACACCACGCCGACCCAGGCGAAGATCTGCGAAGGCGTGAGCGCGAAGCTCAGCGCGAGGCAGACCCCGGCGACCGCCGCGAGCGCCGCCACCAGGCCCGCCAGGATCAGCGAGAGCACGCGCTCGTTGACGCCGTACGCGGCGGCGATGCGCGGGTCTTCGGCCATGGCGCGCAGCGCCTTGCCCAGGTCGGTGTAGCGCATGGCCGCCCACACCGCCAGGGAGATCGACACGGCCAGCACCAGCGTGAGGAGTTCGGGCACCGGCACGTAGAGGCCGCCGACGGTGAACTTCATTTCGGCGTAGCGCGACTCCAGCTTGCGGAAATCGGCTGTCCAGACGCCCTGGATGGCGCTCTCGAGGACCACCGTCACGCCGAAGGTGACCAGCAGCGAATTGAACGGCGTGATGTCGAAGCGCGCGAGCACCCACTGCATGCCGGCGCCCAGTACGAAGAACAGCGGCGGCAGCACCAGCAGCCCCACCAGCGGGTCGATGCCCCAGGCGCTGGCCATGTGGTAGCTGAGGTAGGCCGCCAGGAACAGCAGCCCGAAGTGCGCCAGGTTGATCTGGCGCAGCAGGCCCCAGGTCAGGCCCAGCCCGAGGCCGATGAGGCCGTACAGGCTGCCGATGAAGATGCCGGACAGGATGGACTGCAGCAGCAGGTTCAGGCTGGGCAGGGTCATCGGGGGCGCGTCCTCAGTTGACCTTCAGCGAGGCACCGGGAGCGGCGGCGGCCTTGGGCCAGACCACGACCCATTTGCCATCCTGCACCTGCTTGATCTTCATGAGGTCGTCGCCGTAGTTGCCGGGACCGTCGAAGCGCAGGGTGCCCTGGATGGTGTCCACCTTGTTCTTGTTCAGCCAGTCGGCGATGGCCTTGTCCTCCAGGCTGTTGGCGCCGCGCACGCCCGCCTCCAGGATCTGCCAGGCCGAGTACGAGGCCGCGGCCTGCACCTCGACGCTGGTCTCCGGCAGCTTGGCCTGCGTGGCGCGCTCGTTGAACGCCTTGACGAAGTTGGCGGCCGTCGGGTTGCTGGTAAAGGGCGGGTGCTCCTCGAAGATGGTCACGGCCAGCGCGTTGTTGCCATCGGCCGCCTTGCTCATGGGGCCGGGCGCCGGATAGAGGTGGAAGTGCAGCGGCGGCGTGTAGTCGATCTTCTTCATCGCATCGAGCAGCATGTTGCCTTCCAGCCCGATGTCGCCCATCCACACGAGGTCGGGCTTGGCGTCCTTCACGCGCGCGGCGATGGGGCCGAAGTCGCGGTTGCCGAACTCCCACTCGAGGAACAGCACCTCCTGCAGCCCGCGCTTCTTGGCCACCTCGCGCCCGCCCAGGGACATGTAGTGGATGGAGGGGAACTTGCTGGTGACGATGGCGATGGTCTTGGGCGGCTTGGGCGAGGCAGCCAGCGCGTCGAACAGGGTGTTGGGCACCGTCTCCTGCGGCTTCGGCCCCAGCGACCAGGCGGGAAACTGCCGCTCGTACTTGGCCATCGACGGGATGCCGAACGTGTGGTGCACCAGCACCTTGCCGTGGCGCTGTGCGACCCCCATGGCGGACAGGATGGCGCCGGTGGCATAGGGACCCATCAGCAGATCGACCTTGTCCGAGGTGACCAGCTGCTCGTACAAGGTGCGGGCCAGGTCGGGCTTGGACTGGTCGTCCTTCACGATCCACTCCACCTTGCGCCCGAGCAGGCCGCCGCGCGCATTGAGCTGCTCGACATAGATGTCGCCCACCAGCTTGTGGACCATCGCCGTCTGCGACAGCGGGCCGGTGAGCGCCAGGGTGCTGCCGATGCGGATCGGCGGCTGCTGTGCTGCGGCGGGCAGCACCGCGAGGGCGGCCGTGCCGGCGGCCAGGCCCAGAAGGTCGCGACGAGAGTGGTTCATGCTTGTCTCCTGTTGAAATCGTTGTGCTGAAAACCCGTGCGTCGGCCGGCGCGCCCTACTCCACCTTGGCGCCGGACTTCTTGACGTAGTCGGCCGTGCGCTGCAGCTCCGAGCGCATCAGGGCCGCCATCTGCTGCGGTGTCGAGGTCATCGGGACCATGCCCTGGCTGGTCATGTTCTTCTCGACGAACTCGCGGTCGGCCAGGATGGTGTTCACCGTGGCATTGAGCTTGGCCACCACGTCGGCGGGCGTGCCCGCCGGCGCCAGGAAGCCGTACCACGCGCCCATGTCCATCTCCTTGAAGCCGGCTTCGGTGAAGGTCGGCACGTCGGGCACCAGCGGCACGCGCTTGTCGCCGCTCACGGCCAGCACCCTGAGCTTGCCGGAGCTCACGTGGCCCTGGATGGTGGGAAAGGCCGGGAAGGTGAGCAGGATCTGGCCGCCCAGCACGTCGGTCACCGCCGGGCCTGCGCCCTTGTAGGGCACGTGGACCATGTCGGAGCCGGTCAGCGTCTTGAGCATCTCGCCCATCAGGTGCGGCTGGCTGCCGGCGCCGAAGGAGCCGTAGCTCAGGTCCTTGCGCGTCTTCAGCAGCGCGGCGAGCTCCTTCATGTCCTTGGCCGGCGCGTTGGCGTTCACCACCAGTGCCAGCGCGACGTAGGTGACCGGCGCCACCGGCGTGAAGTCGCGCTGCACGTCGTAGGGCAGCTTGGGATAGAGCACCGGGTTGGCGACGAAGGTGGCGTCGTTGGTGAACAGCAGCGTGTAGCCGTCGGCCGGCGCCTTGGCTACTGCCTCGGCACCGATGGCGGTGTTGGCGCCGGAGCGGTTCTCGACCACCACGGGCTGCCCGAGCAGCTCGGACATGCGCTGGCCCATGCGCCGTCCGACGATGTCGGTGGTGCCGCCGGGCGCGTAGGGCACGATGATGCGGATCGGCTTGGTCGGGAAGGTTCCGGACGCCGGCGCCTGGGCCGCTGCCGGCAAGGCGGCGGCGGCCAGTGCGAGCGCGCCGGCGGCGTGCAGGAGGTGTCTGCGATTCGTCATGTCGTGTGCTCCCCGTTTCAATCCACTTGCGCGCCGGAGCGCTTGACCAGCTCGGCCCACTTGGCGATCTCGCTGCGGTTGAAGGCCGCGAGTTCGTCGGGCTTCATGGTGCGCAGCTCCAGCCCTTGCGCGTTGAGCTTGGACACCACCTCGGGCGCGGCCAGGCTCTGGGCGGCCGCGTCGCGCAGCTTGGCCAGCTGCGCCGGCGGCGTGTTCGCGTGCGCATACAGCATGAACCAGGCGACGAGGTCGAAGTCGCCGTAGCCCTGCTCCTGGATGGTCGGCACGTCCGGCGCGGCGGCGCTGCGCCGCGCGCTGGATACGCCGAGCGCGCGCAGCTTGCCGCTGCGGATGTGGGGCATCACGGCCGCCGGGTGATAGAACATGAACTGCACCTGGCCCGACATGACGTCGCTCATGGCGAGGCCACCTTCCTTGTAGGGCACGTGCACCATCTCGCCGCCCAGGCGCGCCTTGAGCAGCTCACCCGCCAGATGGCCCGAGGTGCCGTTGCCGGCCGAGGCGAAGCTCACCTGGCCGGTGCGCGCCATCTCGGCGAGCCCCTTGAGGTCCTTGGCCGGCGAGTTGGCTGGCACGACCAGCAGCGTCGGCGTGTAGCCGGCGAAGGCGATGGGCGCAAAGTCGCGCAGCGGGTCGTAGGGCAGCCGCTTGAACAGGGTGGCGTTGATCGCGTGCGTGCCCACCGTACCCATGACCATGCCGTAGCCGTCGGCCGCGCCCTTGGCGATCAGGTCCGAGCCGATCGAGCCGCCGGCGCCCGCGCGGTTCTCGACGATCACCGACTGCCCGAGCGGGCGCGACATGCCTTCGGCGATGACGCGGCTGACGATGTCGGTGGTGGTGCCGGCACCGAAGGGCACCACCATGCGCAGCGGCCGGCTGGGGAAGTCCTGCTGGGCAAAGGAGAGGGCCGGCAGCGCCACGGCGCCCAGCCCCAGGGCCTGCAGCAGCAGGCGTCGCGAACGGGCGGTGTTGGTGTTCTTCATGGTGCTTCCTTGCGTGCGGTGCGCGGCGTCCAGCCGTGGCGTAGTTGATCGTCGTGTTCGCCGAGCGTCGGCGGCGCGTCCACCTGCAGCGAACGCCGGCCATCGAAGGACACGGGCGATCGCACGGTGCGCGAGTCGCCCATCACCGGGTGGTGGGTGTCCACGAACAGCTGCAGGTGCTGCGCCTGCGGGTCTTCGGGCACCTCGTCGGTGCGGTACATCGGCGCGTGCGGCACGTCCTGCGCCAGCAGGCGCCGCGACCACTCGTCGCGGTCGTGCCTGCGGAACACCTCCTGCAGCACCGGAATCAGCTCCTCGTGGTGCTGCACGCGCGCCATGCGCGTGGCGAATCGGGGGTCGTCGAAGATGTCCTTGCGCTCCATGGCCGTGGCCAGCCCCTGCCAGAACTTCTCGGGCGAGGACATGTGCAGCGCGATCCACTTGCCGTCGGCGCACTCCAGCGCATACGACTGCGACACGCGCGGGCGGCTGTACGGATCCATCACCTCGCGCTCGGAGAACAGGTGCGTGAACGCATCGAGGTTGAAGTGCGTCATGGCCTCGAACATCGAGACCTCGACCCGCTTGCCGGCGCCGGTGGCATTGCGCTGGTGCAGCGCGCCGAGCACGCCGTAGGCCGCGTAGAAGCCGGTCAGCGCATCGGCCAGCGCCGGGCCCACCACGCGCGGGTTCTCGGGGTTGACCAGCAGGCGCAGGAAGCCGCTCGCGGCCTGCGCCACGGTGTCGTAGCTCGGGCGGTCGCGATACGGGCCGTCGGGGCCGAAGCCGCTGATGGCGCAGTAGATCAGGCGCGCGTTGAGGCCGCGCAGCCGCTCTTCACCCGCGCCGATCTGTTCGGCAAAACCCGGGCGGAAGTTCTGGATGTAGACGTCCGCGTCCTTGACCAGCGCATCGAATGCCGCGAGGTCCTCGGGCTTGCGCGTGTCCAGCGCGATGCTGCGCTTGTTGCGGTTGTAGGTCTGGAAGTGCGGGCTGTAGAGCCCGCCCTTGAAGGCCCGGAACGGATCGCCCGAGCCGGGGAGTTCGACCTTGACGACGTCGGCGCCGAGGTCGGCCAGCAGCATGGAGGCCGCCGGTCCGGTGATGAAGGTGCCGTGCTCGACGACGCGCACGTCCTGCAGGGGCAGCGTCATTCGGAGCCCCCCCGTTTCGGCGCGGCCGCAGGCATGGGACCGGTGTACTCGTACTCGCGCGTCGCCTGGTAGGAGAGCGCAAAACCGATCGGGTCCTCCAGCTCTTCGTTGAGGTGGCCGATGAGGCTGGCGGTGCGCGCCAGCATGGGCACGCCCTTGAGCGCGTTCACCGGAAAGCCCACGCCCAGCAGCACGGCCGGAATGGCGCCGGACACGTTGAGCTTGAGCTCCTTGCCGACGATGGCGGGGATGACCTCTTCGACCAGCTTCGCGATCTCGACATACCGCTGACCACCGCCCGCGCGCAGCGACACGTCGAAGAGCGCGCCGACGCGCGGGTCGCGCTTCTTGTGTTCGGGATGGCCATAGCCGGCGATCGGCTGGCGGCGCGCGCGCAGGTCGCTGATGACCGCGTGCGCCGCGGCGCGCAGGTCGCCCCCGTGCTGCTCGGCCGCCTTTTCGACGGCGAGGTACAGGCGGCCCGCCGTCTCGGAGGCGCCCAGGATCACCGAACCCGAACCGAGGATGCCGGCGGCCACAGCGCCCTGCATGGCGTCGGGCGCAGCCGCCATCGTCATGCGCGCGGCCTGCACGCTGGGCACCAGGCCGTGCTCGGCGATTGCCACCAGCGTGGCATTGAGCACCTCGCTGGCCGCGGCATCGGCGCGGCGGCCGGTGACCAGCAGGTGGAAGTAGTCGCCGAAGTTGATCTTGCCGATCAGCTCTTCGGACAGGTCGGCACCGCGCACGACGATGCGGTCTTCGTCCGAGGCGCAGATGGCCGAGCGAGGCGCGGTCGCCTTGCCGATTTTCATGAAGTAGCTCCTGAGGAAACGGGCCCGCTCACGCGGCGGGCACCAGGCGGAAGTCGTACGCGCAGTCGTACCAGGTCTTGTTCAGCACACGGCCGTCGGGCGCGGTGCCCGGGGCGTGCTTGCCGAAATCGACGATGAGGCTGTTGCGCACGCCGAAGACGGCGTCGGAATCGATGTAGGGGCTGTCCGCGTCGAACAGGTGCGTGACCAGCGTCTGGTGGCCCTCGGCCTGCAGCATGGTGTGCATGTGGCCGGGGCGGTTCGGGTGGCGGCCCATGCCGCGCAGCATCTTGCCCACCGGGCCGTCGGCCGGCACCGGATAGTAGGTGGGCTTGATCGACCAGAAGCTGTAGCGGCCGTCGGCATCGGTGCGAAAGCGCGCGCGCAGCTGCATGGGCGCGTCGGCGCCTTTCTGCAGGTCGTAGAAGCCCTCGGCGTCGCCCGACCACACGTCGAGCGCCGCGTTGGCTACCGGGCGCCCGGCGGTGTCGGTCACACGCCCGTGGTACCAGGCGGGCTCGCCGGCCGCGCCTTCGGCGATGTCGGCGCCGGCCGCGAGCTCCGGGGCGCCTTCCCAGTAGAACGGGCCCAGCACCGTGGCCTCGGTGGGAGGCTGCTCGTCGGGTGCGGGCGTGCGGGCGGCCGCGCCGCGGGCCTGGTCGATCGCGACCACCAGCATCGAGATGCCCAGCGTGTCGGACAGCAGGATGAACTCCTGGCGCTTCTCGTCGCACATCTGGCCCACCTGCGTGAGGAACTGGATGCCCTGCATCCATTCGTCGGGCGTGAGCTGCACCTCGCGCACGAAGGCATGGGCATGCTTGACCAGCGCGCTCATCACCTCCTTGAAGCGGGGATTGGGCGCATCGGCCATGCGGTCGATGACGGCTTGCGCGAGATCCTGGGCGGCGTATTCGGCCATGGCGTTGTCTCCTTGTCTTCGTGCTGTCCGCGGGCAGTCTAGGTTGGGCTTTTCCCGATGGAAAGTGACTTTTTTCGAGTCATATGATCGATCCCATCGATGACTTCGTACTGCGGGTAAACCCATGGAATTGCGGCACGTGCGCTACTTCGACGCGATTGCGGAAACGCTCAATTTCACGCGCGCCGCGCAGCGCCTGCACGTGACCCAATCGACGCTGTCGCACCAGATCCGGCAGATGGAGGACGAGCTGGGCGTGGCGCTGTTCGACCGCAGCGGGCGCAAGGTGCGCATGACCGAAGCCGGCGAGATGCTGCGCAGCTACATGACGCCGGCGCTCGCACAGATCGATCGCGGTCTGCAGGCGCTGCGCGGCACCGGCCTCGCGCCCACCGCGCACATCCGCCTGGGCACCACCGCCAGCTTCAACACCCGCATGGTCCCGCGCTGCGTCTCGCGCTTTCTCAGCCAGCATCCGGGGCACGAGCTCACCGTGGAGGAGCGCCCGGCCGCCGACATCGCGCGCGGGCTGGCCGACGGCTCGCTCGACCTCGCGGTGTCCTACCAGCCGGCCGACGATGCCGAGCTCTGGTTCGAGCCGCTCTACAACGAGGAGCTGCGGCTGGTGGTGGCGGCCACTCATCCGCTGGCGCGCAGGCGCCGCGTGCGCATGGCCGAGCTGCACCGCCTGCGCATGGTGCTGCTGCCGCGCAGCATGGCCACGCGCGCCCTGCTCGACGACTGCTTCGAGGCGGCGGGCGCGCAGCCCACGGTGGTGGCGCAGCTCAACTCCATCGCGCCGATGATCGAGCTGATCCGCCAGACCGACCTCGCCGGCATCATTGCGGAGACCGCTGTCCATCCCGCGGCCGACCTGCGCAGCATTCCGCTGGAGGACCCCACCCCCATCCGTACGCCGGGCCTGCTGTGGAAGCGCGGGGCCACCGGCTCGCCCACCGTGCGGCAGCTGGCCACCATCATTCGTGACGCGGTGGGGCAGGCGGGTTGAGGGCGAGCGCATGCGGTGCGGTGCGCCGGTGTGCCGTGCAGTTGCCTCGCGCCTAGTCGGCCCGGATGCCGGCGTCCTGCACCAGCCGCGTCCACCGCGTGACGTCGCGCTGCACCAGCTCACGCGTCTCGGCCGCGCCCAGGCTCAGGGGCTTGCCGCCCGCCTTGCGGAATGCCTCCACCACGTCGGGCGAGGCGATCACCTTCGCCAGCTCGGCGCGCAGCCGCGCCAGCACCTCGGGCGGCGTGGCAGCCGGAGCGAACAGGCCGAACCACGATTCGAGCTCGACGTCGGCGACCCCGGTCTCCTTCACGGTGGGCACGTCCGGGTGCAGCGGGCTGCGTTCGCCGCCGGAGACCGCCAGCGCGCGCACATTGCCGGCCTCGACCTGCGGCCTGGCCGTGGAGCTCAAATCGAAGAACAGATCGACCCGCCCGCCCAGCAGGTCCTGGTAGGCCGCCTGCGCGCCGCGGTAGGGCACGTGGGTCACGTCCACGCCGGCCTGCTTCCACAGCACGGCGGCCAGCACGTGCTGGCCCGAGCCGTTGCCGCCCGAGGCGTAGCTGAGCTTGCCGGGGTTGGCCCGCGCGTAGTCCACCACCTCCCGCAGGTTCTTGAAGGGCAGGTCCTTGCGGGCGATCAGCGTATAGCTGTAGCTCGCCGCCAGCCCCACCGGCTCGAAGTCGCGCAGGCTGTCGTACGGCAGGTTGCGGTACAGCCCCGGGTTGAGCGCGATGTTGGAGATCGACCCCACCAGCAGCGTGTAGCCGTCGGGCGCCGCCTTGGCCACCGCGTCGGTGCCGACCAGCGTGCCCGAGCCGGGCCGGTTTTCCACCACCACGGGTTGATTCACTGCCTTGGACAGCCGATCGGCCAGCAGCCGGCCGACGAAATCGAAGCCGCCGCCCGGAGGCTGCGGCACCACCACCTTGATCGGCCTGTTCGGCCAGGCTGCGGGAGCCTGCGCCCAGGCCGGCACGGCGAGCACGCAGCCCAGGGTTGCGGCCGCGAAGCTGCGGCGGTTCAAGAGGATCATGTCAGCGCTCCAGGGGTTGTCCGGCGAGCCAGCGCGCACCGCGGCGATAGAGCTCTTCGACCACCGCGCCCTTGAGCATCGGCATGTCCCGCTTGACCTGGTAGCCGATGCGCGTCTGGATGTAGGCGAGGTGGCGATAGCCGTCGGGGAACTGGGCCAGCGCGCTTGCATCGAGCTCCAGCCGCGCGGCCGGATCGATGGGGTCGATGCGGTCCTTCTCGTAGATGGGCTGGCGGTGCAGCAGCTTCCACTGGCCTTCGTGCTTCTGCACGAAATCGTAGAAGCGCCCGGTGCAGACCACGTCGCAGGGCACGCCCTCGACATTGCCGCGCTGCGAGATGGTCATCTTGGTCTGGGCGATGGCGCGCTCGCCCTGCACCTCGATGGCCGAGCCGCCCAGGAAGTGCAGGATGCTCACGCCCTTGTCCCAGCCCTCGCGCGTCACGCGGATGAAGTCGGCCCAGGGCCCCTGGAACCAGGTGGCCATCATCACGCCGTCGGGGTGCCACACGGTGGCGAAGCGATCCCAGTCGCCGGCATCGCGCCACACGGCCCAGCGTTCGATCATCCGGCGGATGCGCAGTTCGTCGTCGAGGGAGTCGGGAGTGTTCATGATGTGCTGCAAAAAAGAATGTGCGGGGCCTCAGGGCGCGACCGCGTAATCGACCTGGTGGCGCGCGATGCGCAACGCACCGAGCTCCTGCTTCACGCGCAGGTGCTCGGGATGCTGCGCATACGCGTCGAGCGCGTCCTGGCTGGCGAACTCCGAGAACAGCACCGCGTGGCAGGCGTAATCGACACCGCTGGTGTCGATTCCCACCTCCAGCCGCAGCAGCCCCGGAATGCGCCCGCGCAGGCTCTCGAAGCTGCTGCGCAGCCGCTCGAGGTTGGCCTGGCGCTCGGCGGGCGTGTCGCCGCGCACATCCCACATCACGATGTGGCGCACGCTGGGCGCATGCCCCGCCTGCTGGGGCCAGAGGTTGCTGAACGCATGGACGTGCCGCTGTGCGTAGAGCCCGGCGGCCGTGAACGGCTCCTGCGCCAGCCATTGCTCGGCCGCCTCGCGCGAGTCGAAATCGATGACCAGCAGGCTGCCCACCATGGTGCTGCCGTCGTCGGCCAGCAGGGGCCCGGCCAGGGCGATGCGCTGCGCCACCTGGGCGAGGTAGGCCTTGTGTCGCGGCCTCAGTTCGGCGCGCAGCGCGGCAGCATCCGGGCGGTCCAGCAGGTGGAGCGTGTAGAGCATCGGAGCACTGTAGAAGCAGGCCACAATCGGCAACAGATGCGCCGCTGCAAATGAGTTTTGCGCCCAGCGGAAAGACAGAGCGAACGACACGAGGAGACACACGCAGGTGGACCGCTGGACCGAAATCGAGCTGTTCGTGCAGGTGGCCGAGACCGGCAGCCTGAGCCGCGCCGCGGAGGCGCTGGCCCTGTCCAACGCGGCGGCGAGCCGCCACCTCGCGGCCCTCGAGGCGCGGCTGGGGGTGCGGCTGGTCGAGCGCAACACGCGCCGTCTGTTCCTCACCGAAACCGGGCGCGAGTTCTTCGGCCGCGCGCGCGGCATCCTGGCCGACCTGCGGGACGCCGAAGAGACCGTCAACGCCGCCGCGCTCAACCCCACCGGCATCCTTCGGGTGACCGCTTCGCTGTCCTTTTCGGTGCAGCACATCGCGCCGCTGCTCAAGGAATACACGCGGCGCTATCCCAACGTGGCGGTGCACGTCGAGGTGGCCAACCGCTACTTCGACATCATCGACAACAACATCGACGTGGCCATCCGCACCCGCGAGTTCGAGCCGGACTCGAACGTCACGATCCGCCGCCTCGGCGAGACGCGGCGCATCCTTGCCGCCTCCCCCGCCTACCTGCAGGCGCACGGCACGCCCGGCACGCTGGACGATCTGCAGCAGCACCAGATGCTGATCTACACGCACGCCAACAACCCCCACGAGCTGCGCTTCACCCGCGGCGGCGAGCAGCGCGCGCTCACCGTGGGCAGCCTGCTCGAATCCAACGACGGCCAGGTGCTGCGCGCGGCGGCGCTCGCCGGCATGGGCATCCTGGTGCAGCCCACCTACATCCTCTACGAAGACATCGTGGCCGGCCGCCTCACGCCGGTGCTCGACGACTGGGACCTGCCGCGTCTGACCATCAACATGGCCTACCCGAGCCGCAAGCACCTGTCGGCCAAGGTGCGCAGCTTCATCGACTTCATGGCCGAGCACTTCGAGCGCATGGACTACAGCCGCAAGTGGACCGGCCGCTGGATCGCCTCCCATGCAAGCTGACGTCGATACCGAAGTGCTGGTCGCGGGCGGCGGCCCGTTCGGGCTGATGCTCGCCATCGAACTCGGCCGCCGGGGCGTTCCGCTGTGGCTCGTCGATCCCAAGCCCGGCACGGCCTTCAACCCGCAGGCCAATGCCACCCAGGCGCGCACCATGGAGCATTTCCGGCGCCTGGGCTTCGCCGACGAGATCCGCGCGCAGGGGCTGCCCGGCGACCACCCCACCGACATCGCCTACTTCACCCGCTACACCGGCCACGAGCTGGCGCGCCTGTCGCTGCCCACGGCGGCCGAGGCGGTGGCGCGTGTACGCGCGCTGGGCGGCTCCTGGAGCGCGGCCGAGCTGCCGCACCGGGTGTCCCAGAAGTTCGTCGAAGCCACGCTGCTGCGCCACGCGCGCCAGCCCGCCGGCAACACGCTGCGCTATGGCTGGCGCCTGCTGGACTTCGCGGAAGACGCCACCGGCGTGACCGCCCGCATCGCGCCGGTGGACGGCGGTGCCGCGCGCACCGTGCGCGCACGCTGGCTGATCGGTGCCGACGGCGCGCGCAGCCCGGTGCGCCAGGCGCTGGGCATCCCCTGGGGCGGGGCCACCGGAGTGCGCCGCGATTTCATGGGCGGCCAGATGTTCGCCGTCTACCTGCGCGCCCCGACCTTCTACGACGCCTTCCCGCACGCCCGGGCGTGGATGATGGTGTCGTTCAACGCCCAGCGGCGCGCGTTCATGGCGAGCGTCGATGGCCGCAGCGAGTTCGCCTTCCATGCCGCCGTGCACGAGGGCGAGGCCGCCGACGCCTGGGGCGAGGCGCAGGCGCGTCGCGTGTTCGCCGAAGCCATGGGCCGGGAGATCCCGATCGAGGTGCTCTCCTGCGGCACCTGGACCGCCGGCCACTCGCTGGTGGCGCAATCGTTCGGGCGTGGCCGCGTGTGGATCGGCGGCGATGCCGCCCACCTGTTCACCCCGACCGGCGGCCTGGGCTACAACACCGCGGTCGAGGACGCGGTGAACCTGGGCTGGAAGCTGGCGCAGGTGGCGCGCGGGGTGAGCGCGCCCGCACTGCTCGCGAGCTACGAGGCCGAACGGCGGCCGCTGGCGATCCGCAACACCGGCTATGCGCGGCAGTTCGCCGATTCGGTCGGCCTGCTGCGCGCGTCGCCGGCGCTGGAGGACGACAGCGAAGCCGGGCGCGCGGCGCGTGCCGGAGCCGGCGCCGCGCTCGATGCGCACGTGCGGCTCGAATTCAACATCCCCGGCGTGACCTTCGGCGGGCGCTACGACGGCTCGCCGCTCATCGTGCCGGACGGCACCCGCCCTCCGCCCGACCAGCCCAGCGCCTACGAGCCCAGCGCCTGCCCGGGCGGGCGGCCGCCGCACGCCTGGCTGGAAGACGGCCGATCGCTCTACGACAGCTTCGGCCCCGAGTGGACGCTGCTGCGCCTTGGCGCCGACGCGCCGCAGGGCGCGGCTTTCGCCGAGGCCGCGGCAGCGTGCGGGCTGTCCCTGGCGGTCGTCCACCATGCTACGCCTTCCTTGCGTGCGCTGTACGACGCGCCGCTGGTGCTGATCCGACCCGACCAGATCGTCGCCTGGCGCGGCCGCGACGACCACGCGGCGCGCGACATCCTGCGCCAGGCAAGCGGCGCGCAGCGGTAAGACAGTCCGTGCGGAGCGCGACGCGGTGACGCAGTGACGCAGTGACGCAGTGACGCGGGGCGTGCGCGGCTAGCTCCTTGCGCTCACAACAGGCTGCACGCAGCGCGCATCGACTGCGCCTACGCCGGCCGCGTTCCCTCGAACGCGTCCTGCAGCAGCTGCCGGATCGCCGCGCGCTCCAGCGGCCGCGGGTTCGGGTACTGGTTGCTCATGGCGAGATCGCAGGCGCGGTCGAGGTCGCTCGCCTTCAGCCCCAGTTCGCGCAGCGAGGTCGGCGCGCCGTTGGCCTGCGCCAGGTCGAACACCGCCCGCGGCGCCGAGGCGCCGCCCAGCGCCCGCGCCACCCGCCGCATCGCCTCGGGCGCCGCCGGCGCGTTGTAGGCGAGCGCCTGGGGCAGCACCACGGTGTGCGTCTCGGCATGCGGCAGCCCGAAGCTGCCGCCCAGCGTGTGGCACAGCTTGTGGTGCAGCGCCATGTCCACGGTGGCCAGCACGGTGCCGCACAGCCAGGCGCCGTACAGCGCGTCGTATCGGGCCTGGCGCAAAGCCTCGCTGCCGGCCTCGCCGTGCGCGATGACGGGCAGCGCGCGGCCGAAAGCGGCGATGCCCTCCTCGGCCAGCAAATCGATGATGGGATTGGTGTTGACCGAATAGAAACCTTCGGCGGCGTGCGCGATGGCGTTCATGCCGCTGGCCACGCTCATGGCGCGCGGCAGGCCCGCGCTCAGCTCGGGGTCGTAGATCACGGTGCGCGGCAGCACGCGCTCGTCGCGGCCGGTCTTCTTCACGCCGCCCTCGGTGATGCCGAACACGGTGGTCATCTCCGAGCCGGCGTAGGTGGTGGGAATGGCCAGGATCGGCAGGGGCGATTCCAGCGCGATCGCCTTGCCCAGCCCGATGGTCGAGCCGCCGCCGATGGCCACCGCGCAGTCCGCACCCAGCCGGCGCGCCGTCTCGCGGGCCTCGCGGGCGGTCTCGATGGGAACGTGCATGGCCGCCTGGTCGAACAGGCCGGCACAGCGCGCACCCAGGATGGCCGCCACCTGCTCGCCGGCTTCGCGCTGCTGCGGCGTGCACAGCACCAGTGCGCGGGATGCGCCGATGGTGTCGATCTCGCGCTGCAGATGCTGGAGGCTGCCGGCGCCGAAGAGGACGCGTGCGGGCCGACCGATGTAGAGGAAGTCCTTCATGGCGCGATTGTCCCGTCCGCGCCGAGCCCGGCGCTGCGTTCGACCACCTTGAGGATGGCCGCGTAGTCCTCGCCGCCGTCGCCCTGCGCGACGGCCGCCGACATCCACTGGCGCGTGAGCGCGGTCTGCGCCAGCGGCACCTGCAGGGCCTGCGCGGCGCCGAGGATCAGGTCGAGGTCCTTGATCATCTGGTGCACCGTGAAGGTGGGCGTGAAATCGCGCGCGGCCAGGGCATCGGCCTTGGCCCGCAGGATCGGCGAGGCCACCGCGCTGGCGGTGAACACGCGCCACATCGCCTCGCCTTCCAGGCCGCCCTTGCGGCCCAGCGCGAGCGCCTCGGCCAGCATGGCGCTGGTCTGCGCGATCATGAGGTTCACCACCAGCTTCATCAGCCGCGCCTGCTCACCCTCGCCCAGGTACAGCTGCGTCGGCCCGAGCAGCCGCAGCAGCGGCAAGGCGCGTTCCCAGGCGGACGCCGGGCCGGACCCCATCACCGTCAGCTGCGCCGCCTCGGCCATCTGGTTGTTGCCCGAGACGGTGCAACGCAGGTGCGCGACGCCGGCGGCCTCGCAGCTGCGAGCCACCTCGGCCGACGCCTGCGGCGACACGGTGCTGGTGTCGATGAAGAGCAGCCCCGGTCGGCCCCACCGGGCGACCGCGTCGCCGACCTGCCGCAAGGCCTGGTCGTGCGGCAGCGAAGACAGGACCACGTCCACACCGGCCAGCGCCGCCTCGCTCCAGGGCCGCTGCGCCAGGCCGGCCTCACCGGCCAGCGCCAGGCGCTGCGGGTCGGGGTCGCTCACGCCCACGGAGTGGCCGCCTGTGCCCAGGTGGCGCGCCATGGGAAGCCCCATCTTCCCGACGCCGACGACGTGGACACGCATCTGCCGCCCCTGCATCACCACGCCCGGGCGCTGCCTGCGCGGCGCCGTAGGGCGGCTTCGTCGCGCCAGGTCGGCCGCGCGTGCGGCGGGCGGCCGGGGCTGGGCCGATCACGGTCCTCGGCCAGCAGGCGGGAAGGACCGAAGCCGATCCACTCGGCGTGGTTGCTCATGCGGGGCTCCTCTCGATGAACTCTCGATGGACTCTCCATCGCGGCGCACGCCGCGAGGCGCGGCAGCATCGTGGCGCAGTGTCCGCGTTGCGGCCGGGCGGGATCAATCCCCCAACCGGGAATACAGTTTTCCTCGGCCCGCAACAAGCAGGGTCCGCGCGGATGGGGGGTGCGCAGCGCTCCTTCGACTTCAGCCCCGCCGCCAGGCGTGCCAGCGGCCCAGCAGGCCCAGCGCCCAGGCGGGCTGGTGGGAGCGGCGCCACTGCCCGGCCGCGTACTTGTTGGCTTCGGCGCGCGTGGGATAGGTGTGCACCGTGCCCAGCACCTTGCTCAGGCCCAGGCCGTGCTGCATGGCCAGCACCCATTCGGCCAGCAGCTCGGCCGCCTGCTCGCCCACCAGCGTGACGCCCAGGATGCGGTCGCGCCCCGGCACCGTGAGCACCTTGACGAAGCCCTGCGTGTCGCTGTCGGCAATGGCGCGGTCCAGCTCGTGCAGCGGAAAGCACGTGACCTCGCAGTCGATGCCCTGCTCGCGCGCCTCCTGCTCGTTCAGGCCGACGCGCGCCACCTCGGGATCGACGAAGGTCGCCGACGGAATGGCGCGGGCATCGACCTTGAAACGCCGCACGGTCCCGAACAGCGCGTTCAGCGTGGCGTACCAGGCCTGGTGCGCGGCGGTGTGCGTGAACTGCCACGGCCCGGCCACGTCGCCGGCCGCGTAGATGTTGGGATAGAGCGTCTCCAGCCAGGCGTTGGTGCCCACCGTGCGTTCGGCCACGATGCCCAGCTCCTCCAGGCCGTAGCCTTCCAGGCGGGCGCGCCGGCCCACGGCGCAGACCAGCGCGTCGTAGGCGATGCGCTGCTCGCGACCGTCGGCACGCGCGACCAGCACCTTGTCGGCGCCTTCGCGCTCGCAGCGCAGCGCTTCGTGGCCGGTCAGCACCCGCACGCCGTCCGCTTCCAGCGAAGCGCGCACGAGCTCGGACACCTCGGCGTCCTCGCGCGCCAGCAATCGCGGCGCCAGCTCGACCTGGGTGACCTGCGAGCCCAGACGCGCGAAGGCCTGCGCCAGCTCGCAGCCGATCGGACCGCCTCCCAGGATCAGCAGCCGCGCGGGCGCCGTGTCGAGCTGCGCGAACGCGTCCCACAGCGTGTCGCTGGTGAGGCAGCCGAGCTCCTGCAGGCCCGGCAGCGGCGGCACGATCGGGCGCGCGCCGGCAGCGATGACCACGCTGCGGGTCGTCAGCCGCTGGATGCCGCCGTCGTTGCGTGCGATCTCCACCGTCCAGGGATCGAGCAGCCTGGCGTGCCCCGCGACCACGTCCACCCCCAGCCCGGTGAAACGCTCGACGCTGTCGTGCGGCTCGATGGCGCGCACCACCTCGCGCACGCGGCGCATGACCTCGGCGAAAGGAAAGTCGGGTTCCACGGGGGTACCGCCCCAGCGCGCGGCGTGGCGCATCTGGTGCGCCAGCCGGGCGCTGCGGATCAGCGCCTTGCTGGGAACGCAGCCGGTGTTCAGACAGTCACCGCCCATGCGGTGCGACTCGACCAGCGTCACCTTCGCGCGCAAGGCCGCGCCGAGATAGGCCGACACCAGCCCGGCCGAGCCGGCGCCGATCACCACCAGGTTGCGGTCGAAGCGGCGCGGGCGCCGACCGCGCCAGCGCGCGTAGACGCGGCGCCGCTGCGCGAGGCGGGCGATGCCGCGCGCGATCCAGGGCAGCAGCGCCAGCAGCACGAAGGCGCCCAGCACCGAGGGGCTCAGCAGCCCCGACAGCGAATCCACCGCGGCGAGCTGCGTACCGGCGTTCACGTACACGAGCGTGGCCGGCAGCATCCCGATCTGGCTCACCGCATAGAAGGTGGCCGCGCGCATGCCGGTGAGGCCCATCACCAGGTTCACCACGAAGAACGGCACCAGCGGCACCAGCCGCAGCGAGAACAGGTAGAGCGCGCCGTCGCGCTGCAGGCCACGATCGACCTCCCGCAGCCGGGCGCCGAAGCGCGCGCGCACGTTGTCCCGCAGCAAGGAGCGGGCAAGGAGGAAAGCCAGCAGCGCGCCGACGCTGGAGGCGAAAGAGACGATCAAAGTACCCCAGCCCAGCCCGAACAATGCGCCGCCGGCAAGCGTCAGCACGGCCGCACCGGGCAGCGAGAGCCCCGTCACCAGCAGGTACACGCCCACGTACGCCGCCCCCACCCGCAGCGGCCGCTCGGCCGCGAGTTGCTGCAGCTGCAGCTGGCGCTCGCGCAGCGCCTCCAGGCTCAGCAGACGGTGCGTGTCGAACGTGAAGAACAGCACCACCGCGAGAACGAGCAGCAGCAGGAGAGCGGTTTTCTTGGGGGGCATGCGGTGCGATCGTGGTGGACACCGCGCAGCTTAGCGAGGGGGTAACCTCTCGGCCACATCCCCTGCAATGGCCCGCATGAGCACGGCATCCGCGCGATCCCCCGACCACCCGCCCGCCGGCGCGCTGCTGGGCGCGCTCGCCGCCGCCCTGGCGCAGGCAGGCTCGCCCTGGCGCAGCGCGCCGCTCACCTGGATGCCCGACAAGGGCCTCGCGCACGACCACGTGCGGCTGGAGGGCACCGGCCTGCTCGCGCGGATCCCCAAGCAAAGCCAGATGGGCCTCGATGCCGAGGGCAACCTGCGCTATCAGCGCGCCTGCTTCGAGCGCGCCTACGCCAGTGCGCACACGCCGCGCCTGGCGGGCTGGCTGCCGGTGTCGGCTGCACTGCCGCGCGGCGCCCTGCTGGTCGAGGAGGTGGCGGGCCAGCCGGCGCGGCTGCCTGCCGACCTGCCCGCGCTGGCCGATGCGCTGGCCCGGCTGCACCGGCTGCCGCTGCCCGAGGCCGCGGCGCGCGCCCCGCTGAGCAGCCCCCCCGATGCGCTGCTCGCGCAGTGGGACGAGATCGCCACGCAAGCCCTGCACTTCGACGCCGCCGGCGTCGATCCGGCCGCGCGTCGCGCCATCGCACGCCAGCTCGAGCGGCTGCGTGTGGCGCTGGAGCGGCCGGCGCGACCGCCCCAGCGGCTGATCGCGTTCGACGCCCATCCGGGCAACTTCCTGCTGCGCGCCGACGGCAGCGCGGTCCTGGTCGATCTGGAGAAGTGCCGCTACGGCACCCCGGGCCTGGACCTCGCGCATGCCTCCCTCTACACCTCCACCACCTGGGACCGCGACAGCTGTGCGGTACTCGCGCCCGGCGCGGTGCTGGCCTTCTACCGGCAGTGGGAGGCGCGCGCCGGATGCGAACTGGCCGATGCGGCGCGGCCCTGGCACACGCTGCTGCGCCGCGCCATGTGGCTGTGGTCGGTGAGCTGGTGCGCCAAGTGGCGGGTCGCCTCGGCGCGCGCGCCCGACCCGCGGCCGAGCGGCGAGGACTGGTCGGCCGAGCGCAGTTCGCGGGCGCTGGTGGACCACGTGCGCGAGCGGGTCGATCACTATCTCTCGCCCGAGGTCGTCCTGCGCCTGACCGAGGAGTTCGACGCCCTCGACGAGGCGCTGCGATGAGCGCCTGGCTGCGCATCGTCGTGCCGGTGCTGAACGAGGCCGGCCGGCTGCCCGCCCTTCTGCGGGCGCTGGCGCCGATGCGCGCGCGCGGCGCCGAAGTGGTGGTGGTGGACGGCGGCAGCACCGACACCAGCTGGGCCCTGGCCTGTGCCCACGCCGACCGCGTGCTGCTGGCCCCGCGGGGCCGGGCCAGCCAGATGAACGCGGGCGCCGAGGGATTCAGCGGCGAGGCGCTGCTGTTCCTGCACGCCGACACCCTGCCGCCGCCGGATGCCGACCGGCTGCTGCGCGCCGCGCTCGGGCAGGACCGCTCCTGGGGCCGCTTCGATCTGCGCATCACCGGCACCCATCCGCTGCTGCCGGTGGTGCAGCGCGCCATCAACCTGCGCTCGCGCCTGAGCGGAATTGCGACCGGCGACCAGGCGATGTTCGTGACAGCGCACGTGTTCCGGAAGCTCGGCGGCTTCGCGCCGCTCGCGCTGATGGAAGACGTCGAGCTGAGCACGCGCCTGTGCCGGGCAGCGGGTCCGCCGGCCTGCCTGCGCCAGCCGGTGGAGACCTCGGGGCGCCGCTGGGAGCGCCACGGCGTGGCGCGCACCGTCGGCCTGATGTGGCTGCTGCGCGCGCAATTCGCGCTGGGCGCCGACGCGAACCGGCTGGCCCGGCGCTACGGCTATGGCGCCGCGCCGGCCCCTGCGTCCGCCGTGGTGGCGATGCTCGCGAAGGCGCCGGTGGCCGGCTTCGCCAAGACGCGGCTCGCACCTGCCATCGGAGCCCGGGCGGCGGCCCGGGCGCAGCGGCGCATGACCCTCGGCGCGCTGCACGCGGTGCGCTCGGCCGCGCTCGGCCCGGTGGCGCTCTGGTGCGCCCCGGACGCGCACCACCGGCTGTTCCGCGCCCTGGCACGGCACGGCGGCGTAACGCTGCATGCGCAGCCCCCGGGCGACCTCGGGGAGCGGCTGGGTGCGGCCATGCGATCGCATTTCCTGCACCGGCCCGAGCTGCCGTTGCTTCTCATCGGCACCGACTGCGCGGTGCTCGCCCCGGGCCATCTCCAGGCCGCGGCGGCGCTCCTGCGAGATCACGACGCGGTGATGATTCCGGCCGAGGACGGCGGCTACGTGCTGCTCGGCCTGGCGCGTCCGATGCCGCAGCTGTTTTCGGCCGGCATGCCCTGGAGCAGCCCCGAGGTGGCCCGGTGCACGCGCGAGCGCCTGCGCGCAAGCGGTGCGCGCTGGTGCGAGCTCGACGCGCTGTGGGACATCGACGACGCGCGGGACTGGCAACGCCTGCAGCAACTCACCGCCACCGCCACGCCCCCCACCGGAGGCAGCTTCGCATGAACACGACGCGGGACGACGACTGGTACCGCCTGCGCCTGGCCGAGCCCGGCCGTGGCCCGCTGCCGGTGGTGATCGACACCGACACGGCCAACGAAATCGATGACCAGTTCGCCCTGGCCTGGGCGCTGCGTGCACCCGAGCGGCTGCGCGTCGAGGCGCTGTACGCGGCGCCTTTCTCGTTCGCGCACCGGCGCGCCGCATGGCCCGACGCACCGCCGGACGCCCCGCCCTTCGCGCCACCCGAGGTCGGCATGCAGCGCAGCCACGACGAGATCCTGCGCGTGCTCGACGCACTGGGCGAGCCGGCGCAGGGCCGCGTGTTCCCCGGCAGCACCGGGTACCTGCCGGCTGCGAACGTGCCGCTGCACAGCCCGGCCGCCGGGCACCTGGTGGCGCGGGCGCGCGCGGCGCCGCGGGACGAGCCGCTCTACGTGCTGGTGCTGGGCTGTCCCACCAACGTCGCCAGCGCGCTGCTGCTGGCGCCGGACATCGCCGAACGTATCGTGGTGGTCTGGACCAGCGGCTTTCCCACCCACGCGCCGCACCCCAACGATTCCTTCAACCTCGAGCAGGACCTGCACGCCTCGCGCGTGCTGTTCGACAGTGGCGTGCCGATGGTCTACCTGCCCGGCTATCACATCGGCGCGCAGCTGCGCCTGTCGCGGGCCGAGGCCGAGCGCACCTTGCCCGGGCGCGGCGCGATCGGCGAGCTGCTGTGGAACCTGTTTTGCGACAACCCGCTGTGGTGCCTCTCGGGCGGCGCGCCCACAGGCCATCACAGCTGGGTGATCTGGGACCTGATCTGCGTCGCCTGGGTGCTCGAGCCGCGCTGGGTGCCCAGCATGCTGGTGCGCGCCCCCCGGCTGCAGGACGACCGGCGCTGGATTGCAGCGCCCGCGCGACACCTCATGCGCGAGGGCTGGGCCGTCGAGCGCGACGCGATCTTCAACGACCTCTTCCGCCGGCTCGAACGCTGAGGTTGCTGCGCCCGGGCAGCGCGGCCACAACATCCGGTTGCCCAAGTTGCCGGTGCTCGCCGCGCTTGCGGTCCTGCCTTACACAGGGTGTGTGGGAGCCTTGTGCGTAGGCAGGGTCGGCCGGGCCGTGCCATGGACCCGCACGCAAGCAGAAGGACGACGCAGTGGACATGAAAATCGGACCAGGCACCGTGGTGGTGGTGACCGGCGGCAGTGCCGGGGTCGGCAGGGCCATCGCGGACGCGTGCGCGCGCCGCGGCGCCAAGGTCGCGGTGCTCGCCCGCGAGCCGCAGCGCCTGGAGCAGACCCGCAGCGCCCTGCTGGCACTGGGCGCCGAGCAGGTGCTCGCGATCCCCACGGACGTGGCCGACGAAGCGCAGGTCGAGGCCGCCTGCGACCGCATCGAGCGAGAACTCGGCCCCATCGACGTCTGGGTCAACAACGCGATGGTGACGCTGGTCGCACCCGTCAGCGAGACCACGCCCGAGGAGCTGCGGCGGGTGACCGAGGTCACCTACCACGGAGCGGTGTGGGGAACGATGGCGGCACTGCGCCGCATGCGCGGGCGCAACCGCGGCAGCATCGTGCAGGTGGGCTCGGCGCTCAGCTACCGCCCGATTCCGCTGCAGGCCGCCTACTGCGGCGCCAAGCACGCGATGCTGGGCTTCACCGACGCCCTGCGCAGCGAGCTGATCCAGGAAGGCAGCGCCATCCACCTGGCGATGGTGCAGCTGCCGGCGGTGAATACGCCGCAGTTCGAGTGGTGCCGCACCAGGATGGCCGGCCATCCCCGGCCGATGGGGACGATCTACCAGCCGGAGCTGATCGCCGATGCGGTGCTCTACGCCGCCGAAGGCCACCGGCGCGAGCTGTTCGTGACCATCTCCAGCGCCAATGCGATCTGGGGCGACAAGTTGATTCCGCGCCTGCTGGACCGCTTCCTCGCGCGCACGGCCTACCCCGGCCAGCAGATGCGCGAGCGGGTCGCGCCCGATCGCAAGGACAACCTGTTCGAGCCGGTTCCCGGCCCCTGGGGCGCCCACGGGCGCTTCGACGAGCAGGCCAAGCCCGCCAGCGCCACCTTGTGGCTCAACCTGCACCGCAACTGGCTGCTGGCGTCCACCGCGGCGCTGCTCGCCGTCGGCGCCGTGGCCGCCGGCGCCGGCCGCAAGGGACTGCGCCGCTGAGCCCGGCGCACGAGGGCGCGCGCAGTCGCTCTATCGCCGGCCCAGAAGCCCCCAGAACACCCCCACACCCCAAGGAGATCCACGCCATGCCATCGATCAGCAAGCTACTGGGCGAAGACCCCTCCGCGCTGCGGCAGTACATGCAGGAGGGCTCGGACGAGCACCTGACCCTGCGGCGCGGGGCCGTGGTCGTGTCGCTGATCGGCATCGCCGCGATGGCCGCCACGACGCTGCTGCAGACGGGCGTGGTGCGCAACCTGCCCGATCCGCGCCGCGGCAACTTCCACACCAAGCAGGTCAACTCCTCCGAGGAGGCCTACAGCTACGGCGGCCCCGACAGCCCGATCGCCATCACCACGCACGGCGTGAACATGGTGCTGGCCTCCATGGGCGGAGCCGAGCGCAGCACGCGGCACCCCTGGCTGCCGCTGCTGGCCACCGTCTTCGCCGGCGCGCAGGCCGTCACCGCCGCGCGCTACCTGTTCTGGCAGATGCCCAAGATCGACAAGGCCTGGTGTCCTTACTGCATCGTCGATGCGCTGACGCACTTCGCGACCGTCGCCCTCACGCTGCCGGAGAGTGCGGCAGCCATCAAGCACCTGAGCAGCGGCAAGCGCCCGCTGCTGGAGAACCGGTGAAAGGCGGCGCCACGCTCGCGCTCGGCGCCGGCTTCCTGCTGCTGCTGTGGGCGGAGCGGCGCCGGCCGCTGCGGCGCCCGGTGCAGCCCGACGCGGCGCGCGTGCCGGGCAACCTGCTGGCGGGCGCCGCCGCGGCGCTGACGGTGGCGGTGACGCAGACGCCGCTGGTACAGCCGCTGGCGCTTCGGGTCGAGAAGCACCGGCTCGGGCTGGTGCCGCGCCTGGGGCTTTCACCCGCCGGCGCGACGCTGCTCGCGCTGGTGCTGCTCGACTACACGCTCTACCTCTGGCATGTGCTGCTGCACCGCGCCCTGTGGCGCTGGCACCGGTTCCACCATGCCGACCGCGACCTGGACACCTCCACCGCGCTGCGCTTCCATGCCATGGAGCTGCTGTGGTCGCTGCCCTGGCGCGCAGCGCAGGTGCTGCTGATCGGCGTCACGCCCCGCCAGCTGAAGCTGTGGAGCCAGCTCACCGGGGCGGAGGTGATGTTCCACCACAGCAACCTGCGCCTGGCTCCCCCGCTGGAGCGCGCGCTCGGCTGGCTGGTGGTCACGCCGGCGCTGCACGGGGTACACCACGCGGACCGCGAGCGGCTGCAGCACGCCAACCTCTCCAGCGGCCTCACGGTGTGGGACCGGCTGCACGGCACCTACCTGCGCGTGGAGCAGCCGGATCGGGTGACCATCGGACTTCCCCGCGAGGAGGCCGCGCACGCGCTGGCGCGGCAGCCCTGATGCTGCGCTCAGCGCACTTCCTGCGAGAAGCCGCGGCCGCCCGGCGTGAGCCCGAGGCGGTGGCGCGCGAGGATCAGCAGGCCGCGCGCGGTGGTGCGCCAGATGCCCTGCTGCAGGAAGCGCCGCGCGTCGGTCACGGCTTCGGCTTCGAGCAGCCGCCCGCGCGCGTGCCGGCGCAGGCGCTCGCAGAAGATCACGTCCTCCAGGATGTCCACTTCGGGGAAGCCGCCCAGCGACTCGAACAGCTCACGCGCGACGAACATGCCGTGGTCGCCGTAGTAGATGCCGGTCAGCCGGCACTTGAGGTTGTGGCCCCGGGAGATCAGGCGCAGCCGCCAGTCGGGATGGGAGAAGCGGTGGCGGAAGGCCCCGGCGCGCAGCCCCTGGGCGGTCGCGGCGGCGAGCATCTGCAAGGCGCCGGGCGCGAGTCGGGTGTCCACATGCAGGAACAGCAGCAGCTCGCCGCGCGCTGCGGCCGCACCGGCATTCATCTGGCGCGCCCGTCCCGGCGCCGCATGCAGGCAGCGCACGCCGGGCACCTGCGCCGCGCGCGCGGCCGTCGCGTCGGTGCTGCCGCCGTCCACCACGATCAGCTCGACCGGAACGCTGCACGCCTGCGCGCGCAGCGCGGCGAGCGCCCCCTGCACCAGGGCTGCCTCGTTGCGCACCGGGACGACGACGCTGATCACGCGGCCATCATAGGAGCGCCATGCTGAGCGCCAGCGACCTCGGCCCGCTGCTCGCGGCCATCGCGCGGGCCGAGGCGATCTCGCGCGACGTGGCGCTGCGCCAGTCGCGGCTCGCACCGGCGCCGCTGGCGCGCGCTCTCGCGCAGCAGGCACGGCAGGAGGCCGCCCATGCCACGCTGTTCGGCGCCGCCGCGGCCGCCCTGCCGGGCGGGGCGCGCTGTCCGCCGCGCGTCGAGCGCGCGCTGCAGGCTTTCCGGGTGCGGCTGGAGCGCGACCTCGACCGCGCCGAGCTGGCCGGCACGCTGGTCGGTCTGCAGGGCGTGCTGGAGTCGCTGGCCTGCGTGGCCCTGGAGCCGCCGCCAGGCGAACTGGCACGGCTGGCCGACCGGCTGGTGCCGCTGCGGCTGCTGGTGCTGCGCCAGGAAGACGCGCACCACCAGCTCGGCGAACGCTGGATCGGCCGCCTGGTATCCGATCCCGCACAGGCGCTCGCCCCTGCGCGGCTGGCCTACACCGCGCTGGCGGCCGACCTGCTGGACGCCGGCCTGGCCGAACTCGCATGCCTGGCCGGCGATGCGCCGCACTACCGGACGGCCATCGCCACGCGGCTGGCGCTGTCGCCCGACCCGCAGGTGCCCTGAACCGCCGCATCGCCCGGCACCACACCGCTCGCGTTTTTTCACTTCCCAAGGAGTACGACATGGCCCATCCCGACGAGAACCGCCGCACCGTGGACGACGCGACGCCCGCAGGCACCCTGGTGCCCTCCCGCACGCGCTGGGGCGCGGCGGCCCTGGCCGGCCTCGTCGCCGGCGCAGTCGCGCTGGTGCTGGAGATGCTCCTGCTGGGCTTCGTCTACGGCATCAGCTTCTGGTCGCCCCTGCACGCCAATGCGGTCATCGTCATGGGGCCGGGCGCCCTGCCGGCAGCCTCGCCCACCACCGGCACCATCGTGATCGTGGGTGCGGCGATCCAGCTCGCGCTGTCGGCCCTGTACGGCCTGCTGATCGGATGGCTCGTGCACCGCATGGACCTGGGCCCCGCGCTGCTGGTCGGCTTGGCGGTGGGGGTCGCCCTGTATGCCCTGCAGTTCTACCTGATCGCGCCGGCCATGCTGCCCTGGTTCGTGGGCCTGCGCACCTGGGTCATGGCGATCGGATTCATGGTCTTCGGCCTGCTGACCGCCGGGCTGTACATCGGCATGCGCGGCCGCCGCGTGCCGCGCGCACGCGTGGGCTGAGGGCGGTGCGGCCCGGCCTACCCGGGCGGCTGAAGACGCGTGAGGCACTGCGCGTCGGCTACGTCGGCCTGGTCGTGCGTGACCAGCAGCGCGGGGATGCCACGGGCGCGCAAGGTGTCGAAGACCAGCGCGCGCATACGGCCGCGCAGGTCGGCGTCGAGCCGGGCGAAGGGCTCGTCCAGCAGCAGGGCACGCGGCCGCGCGAGCAGGGCCCGCGCCAGCGCGACGCGGGCACGCTGGCCGCCCGAGAGCGTCGCCGGATCCGCGCGCAGGAAGTCCGCCATCTCCACTTCGGCCAGCGCCTGCGCCACCGCCTGCTCGCGTGCCGCGCGCGCACCGGGCGGCACGGCGAACAGCAGGTTCTCGCGCACCGTCATGTGCGCGAACAGCAGATCGTCCTGGAACAGGATGCCGATGCCGCGCCGCCGGGTGGGCAGCGCGTCTACGCGCGTGCCGTCCAGGTGCACGGTGCCGGCGAAGCGCACCGCGTCGGGCGCGATGCCGCAGACGACCGCCAGCAGGCTCGATTTGCCGCAGCCGCTCGCTCCCATGAGCGTGTGCACGTCGCCCCCCCGGACCCGCAGCGCGAGCGCCCGCACCAGGACGCGCCCGCCCACGGCCAGCTCGTCGATCTGCACGTCCAGCGTCACCGCAGGGCCTCCGCGCCGCGCCGGGCGCGGCCGTTCTGCCTGAAAGCGGCCCAGCGGCTCACCGGACTGCCTCCGTGCTGCGCATCGCGGCGCCCCTCGTCGCAGGAGCGGCCCCAGGGCTCACGCCGACGCGCCGGGCCCGCCCCGCCCAGGCGGCGAGCGCGAACACCAGCGCCGGCAGCAGCCACTGCAGCCAGGCGTAGGCGGCGAGCAGGGAGCGCTGGCCGCCGCTGGCCAGTCCGACCGCCTCGGTAGTGACGGTGGCGAAGCGCCCCGCGCCGACGAACAAGGTCGGCAGGTACTGCGCGATGCTGACCGCGAAGGCCACTGCGAAGGCGCCCGCCAGGCCGGCGCGCAGCAGCGGCCACTTGATGCGCAGCAGGAACGCGACGCGCCCGTGGCCCAGGCTGGCGGCGAGCTGGCCGTAGCGCGCGTCGAAGCCGAGGTAGGACGGACTGAGCGCGATCAGGGCATACGGAAGCGCCGCCAGGGTGTGCGCCAGCCACAGGCCGCTCCAGCGGGCGTCCAGCTCCCAGGCCAGGGCCAGCCGGTGCACGCCGATCACCCAGACGATGGACGGCAGCAGCAACGGCAGGAACACCAGCCTTCGCAGCGGCCGGTCCCAGGCGGGCGGCGCGGTCTCCAGCCATGCCACCGCCCAGGCCAGCGCGCAGGCGGCGCTCGCGGTGGCGAGGCTGAGGGACGTCCACAGCGTGTGCGCGCTCGAGGCGACGGACCGCCACCCCGAGAAGCTGAGGTTCTGCGGCCACAGCGCCGGGAAGGCCCAGACGCCCGCGACGCTGCCCACCGCCAGCGCCAGCAGCACCGCCGCGTACAGCAGCGCGAGCGCGCCGACCGGAAGCCAGCCGGTCCAGCCGGGCGGATCGGCGCGGCCGCGGCTGCCGCGCACCCAGCGGCCGCGCCGCACGAGCCGTGACCGCAGCGCCCATGCCGAGGCGCCCAGCGCGGCCACGACGAGCGCGAGCAGCCAGGCCAGCGCGGCACCGCGCGCGTTGGCCTGCGGGTCCGCGTCCAGCAGCCATTCCCAGGCCAGCAACGCGGCGGTAGGCGGCGCGGCCGGGCCGATCACCAGGGCCATATCGACCACCGTGAGGCTGTAGGCCAGCACCGCCGCGAGCGGCGCGCCCAGCCGGGGCCACAGCTGGGGCCAGACCACCCGCCACCATGCCGCCGCGCGGCTGTAGCCCAGGGTGCGGGCCAGCTGCAGCTCGGCCGCCCAGCGCGCGCCCACGTCGGCGCGCTGCAGCTGCGTCGCCCCGACCCACAGCAGGAAGGGCAGCTCCTTGCCCACGAGGGCGGCCACCAGCGCCAGTCCCCAGGGATCCTGCGTGGTGATCCACGGCGGCGGCGCCTCGAAGCCGGTGGCCCAGGGCGAGAGCGCCCGCAGGATCCATCCGCTGGGCGCCACCAGGAAGGCCAGGCCGATGGCGAAGGCGGCGTGCGGCATGGCCAGCATGGGCGCCAGCACGCGGTTGAGCAGGGGCCAGGGCCGGCTCGCGAACGCGCATCCGAGCAACGCGGCGGCGATGGCGACCGACAGCAGCGTGGAGGCCAGCCCGGTGAACAGCGACAGGGCGAGTGCGCGCGCGAGGCGGGGCTGCGCGCCCAGCTCGGCCCACACGCGGGGCTGCAACCCCGCCGACACGGCGCTGGCCGCGGCCCACAGCAGCGGCACCAGCAGCAGCGCCGCCAGCAGCAGGGCGATCGGCCGGTCGGCGCCCGCGCCCCAGGGGGTGCTTACTGGCCGTAGCGCCGCAGCCACTCACGCTCCAGGGGCTCCACCCAGCTGCCGTGCGGCTCCAGCAGCACCGGCGCCGGGCGCTCCACCTGGCCCGGCGCGCGGGCCGCGGCAAACAGCGAGCGCTCCGGCTCGGGCAGTCGCTCGACCGCGAGCACCGTGCCATCGCCCCAGACCGCGATGTCGGCCTTGCGCGCCTGGGCCTGCGGCGAGAGCAGGAAATCGATCACCACCTGCGCCGCCTCGGGAGCGCGCGCGTTGAACGGAATCGCGAGGAAGTGGGTGTTGCCGACGCTGCCGCCGTCGTTCTGCCAGCTCACCACGCTGCGCGGCAGGCGGCCGGCCGCGATCTCGTTGGCGGCCTCGTTGGGGTTGAAGGTCATCGCCAGGTGCAGCTCGCCGTCGGCCATCATCTGGCGGATCGCGGCCGCGTTGGCCGGGAACTGCCGCCCTGCGCGCCACAGGTGCGGGTGCAGCGCATCGAGCCAGGCCCACAGCGGCGCCGTGGCGTCGGCGAAGGCCGCGCCCGCATACGGCCGCGAGAAGACGGCGCGGTCGCCGCCCACCTCCAGCAGGGCCTGCTTGAGGAAGGTGGTGCCGTGGAAGTTGGGCGGACGCGGATACGTGACGCGGCCCGGACGGGACCGGGCGAACTCCAGCAGGGCCGCCATGCTGCGGGGCGGCTGCGCAACGCGCTGCGCATCGGCGAAGAAGGTGAACTGCGCCATGCCCCAGGGCGCTTCCATGCCCTCCACCGGCTCCGAGAAGTCGATGCGGGTGGTGGGCTTGCCTTGTGTATCGACCCAGCGGTAGTGCGGCAGCCGCTCCGCGAAAGGCCCGAAGAGCAGGCCCTCGCGCTTCATGGTGAGGAAGTTCTCGCCGTTGATCCACACCATGTCGACGCTGCCGCCGCTGGTGCGGCCGGCCTGCTTTTCACTGCGCACCCGCCGCACCGCCTCCGCGGTGTCGGTCACCTTCACGTGCTGCAGCGCAATGCCCCAGCGGCGGTCCACCTCGTCGGCTGCCCACTGCAGGTAGGCATTGGTGCGCTCGCTGCCGCCCCAGGCGTTGAAGAAGACCTTCTGGCCGCGCGCGCGCGCCTCGATGTCGGGCCACGACGCCGGCGCTGCCTGTGCCCGGGCGCCGGAAAGCAGGGGTGCAGTCGCGGCCGCCGCGAGGATGCGCAAGGCCTGGCGGCGGTCTCTCGTGAAGTGCTGCATGGCGCGAGTGTCGCCAAGTTGGCGCCCTACGTGGTGCACACCCCTCTTTTCCGGGCCGCCGCCTGGATCAGTCCTCCCGGAAATGCCGCCCGGGACCGCCCTCGCGCCGATCACCGCGCCGGCGCCGCGCGCCCCCACCCCCGCGCTTGCGGCTGCCGCCGGCCGCGCTTGTGTCTTTGCGGCCCGCAAACCACCGCCCCCACATCCAGCGCAGCAGGCCGCGCTCGCGGAGGTCTTCGGGCAGGCGGCTGCGCGCGCGGTCGGCCCAGCGGTCCAGCGCGATCCATGCGGCCACGAAGAGGACGGCGACAGCGATGGCTGCGGCGATCTCGACGCCTGGTGACATGTCGCTCACGCCTCAGCGGGAGGAGGTGCGGCCGGCATCGGCAGGCCCCCGGCCGGGCCCGCCGGGCGCGGGCGTGCCCGGGGGGCTGCCGAGCCACTGCAGCAGGCCCTGCGCGGCGACCCCGCCAAGCGCCCACGCCAGCATGAACAGCGCCAGGTTGACCGAGCCCTGGTGGCTGACCAGTCCGACGACGAAGCCGGCCACCGAACCGCCGAGCTGCTGCATCAGGCCGGCGACGGCCGCTGCCGAGCCGGCCAGTGCCGGCACGAGCCCGACGGTACCGACCAGGGTGGGCGGCACCAGCAGGCCGTGCCCGACGCCCAGCACCATCAGCGGCAGCGCCAGCGCCCAGGGGGAGTGCAGCCCGGCCAGCCCGGCCGCGAGCGTGATCAGCAGCCCCAGCACGGTGAGGGCCTGGCCGGCCTGCATGATGCGGCGCTCGCCCAGCCTTCCGACCAGGCGGCTGGTCAGCACGTTGCCCACGATGTAGGCCAGCGGAATGCACATGATGTACCAGCCGATGTGCTCGGGCGGGATGCCGTAGCCGCCGAGCACCACGGGCGCGCCGGCGAGGAAGGTATAGAAGGTGGCGGTGGTCATGCCCAGGATGGCGACGTAGGCCAGGAAGGCGGGCACGCGGGCCAGCTGCCGGTATCCCGACACCAGCTCGGACCACCCGCCCCCGCTGCGCTGCGGGTCGGGGCGGGCGCTCGCGGCGGGCAGCCCCTTCCAGGCGGCGACCATCAGCAGCAGCGCGAGGACCGCCATCAGCACGAAGTTGGCCTGCCAGCCGAGGCGCACGTGCAGTTGTCCGCCCAGCAGCGTGGCCGCGGGTGGACACAGCCCGAGCATCATGCCGACGAAGGCCATGACCCGCGTGCGCTCGCCGGGGGCGAACAGGTCCTGCACCAGCGCGCGCCCGATCACCATGCAGGCTGCGCTGCCCGCGCCCTGGATGGCCCGGGCGGCGATCAGCAGTTCGAGGCTGGGGGCCAGCGCCGCCAGCACCGAGCCGACGAAGGCCAGCGCCAGGCCGGCCATCAGCACCACCTTGCGCCCGCGCCGGTCCGACAGCGGCCCGTAGAGAAGCTGCAGGCCGCCGTACGCCGCCACGTAGGCGCTGAAGGTGAGCTGCACCGTAGCCTGGCTGCTGCCGAAGATGGCGGGCCACTCCTGCATGGAAGGCAGGCAGATGGTCATGGCCACCAAGCCGAACGCGAACTGCGCGACGAGGTTGAGCGTGAGCCAGGGAGGCCGCGCAGGCGCAGCGGTGGGAGCGGTCATCGTGGGGGAGTGCGGGCACGGTGCCCGGGGGCGGCGGGTCGGCCTGCCCGGGCAAGCGCCCGAGTGTAGCGACCGCACTCTCGATCTTCGGGGGGCTCGGCGCCAATGCCCGCGCCGGCTGCGGGCTCGTCGATGGGCGCACCGCCCCGCGGCCCGTGCCGGGTGGCATCATGGGCAGCATCTGGCCTGCCGCTCCGGCAGGCACCGCGCCACCGTTTCCCACCCGCCGCCATGAACGCACCCCGCCTCTCCGTCCCCAAGGAAAAGATCAAGTTCGTCCTCCTCGAGGGCATCCATGCCTCGGCGGTGAACACGCTGCAGGCCGACGGCTACACCCAGATCGTGACCGCGCTCAAGGCCTTGGCCGGCGAGGAGCTCGTCGCGGCCATCGCCGACGCGCATTTCGTGGGTATCCGCTCGCGCACGCAGCTCACCGAAGAGGTGCTGGCCCGCGCGACCAAGCTCACCGCCATCGGCGCCTTCTGCATCGGCACCAACCAGATCGATCTGCGCGCGGCGATGCGCCGGGGCGTGCCCGTGTTCAACGCCCCGTTCTCGAACACCCGCAGCGTCGCCGAGCTGGTGCTGGCCGAAATCATCATGCTGATGCGGGGCATCCCGCACAAGAACGCGGTGCTGCACCGCAATGGCTGGGTCAAGAGCGCCGCCGGCTCCTACGAGGTGCGGGGCAAGACCCTGGGCATCGTCGGCTACGGCCACATCGGCACGCAGATCGGCGTGCTGGCCGAGCAGCTGGGCATGCAGGTGGTGTTCGTCGATATCGAGGCCAAGCTGCCGCTGGGCAACGCACGGCAGCTGCCCTCGCTCGACGCCGTGCTGCAGACGGCCGACGTCGTGAGCCTGCACGTGCCCGAGACGGCCGAGACCATGAAGATGATCGGCCCAGCGCAGCTGGCCCGCATGAAGCCGGGCGGCCACCTGATCAACGCCTCGCGCGGCACCGTGGTCGATATCGACGCGCTGGCCGAGGCACTGGAGCGCGGCCACCTGGGCGGCGCCGCCATCGACGTGTTTCCGCTCGAGCCGCAGGGCAACGACGCACGCTTCGAATCGCCGCTGGCGCGCTTCGACAACGTGCTGCTCACGCCGCACATCGGCGGCTCCACCGCCGAGGCGCAGGAGAACATCGGCCGCGAGGTGGCGGCCAAGCTGGTGCGCTATTCGGACAACGGCTCCACCGTGACGGCGGTGAACTTCCCCGAGGTCTCGCTTCCGGGGCACGCGGGCCGCTCCCGGCTGCTGCACATCCACCACAACGTGCCGGGGATGATGGCGCAGGTCAACGAGCGCTTCTCGCAGGCCGGCGTCAACATCGCGGCCCAGTACCTGCGCACCAACGACGAGGTCGGCTACGTGGTGATCGACGTCGATAGCGAAGCGAGCAAGGTGGCGCTGGACCACCTGTGCGGCATCCCGGGCACCATCCGCTGCCGCGTGCTGTACTGAGGCGGCGCACGCGGGCGCCGGGCGGACGGCTCAGGCGGGCTGGAGCTGCATGCCCGAACGGGGCAGCTGCAGCGAGATGACCGCGGCCGCCAGCAGCAGTACGCCGGCCGAGCCGAAGGCGATCCAGTGGGTGCCGAAGGCTTCGTAGCCCCAGCCGCCCAGCCACGAGCTCACCATGCCCCCGACCTGGTGCCCCACGTAGGTCAGCCCATACAGCACGCCGACCAGGCGCACGCCGTAGACGTCGGCCAGGATGGCCGAAGACAAGGCGATGCTGCCGGCCCAGACGATGCCCCCGATGGTCGCGGCGAGGTAGAGCTCCCAGTGCGTACCCACCACGACCAGGGCGAAGAAGCCCAGGCCGCGCACCGCGTAGATGGAGGCCAGCAGCTTGCGGCGCGGCAGGCGGTCGGCCATGCGGCCCAGGAACAGCGTGCCGAAGATGGCAACGAAGCCGATCAGCCCGATGCCGAGCGAGCTCGAGCCCGGGCTGAAGCCGTGGTCCATCAGCATGGGCATGCCGTGCGTGCCCAGCAGGTTCATGCTGAAGCCGCAGGCGAACAGGCCCAGGAACACCTTCCAGAACGGCGCCGTGCTCAAGGCCTGGCGCATGCTGGGCGCGGCCACGGTGGCGCCGGCCGGGCGGGCCTTGCGCAGCGCCACCTCGTCGGGCAGCAGATCGGTGTGCTCGGGCGCCTGGTCCCGCAACACGAGCCATGCCGCTGGGAGGGTGAAGGCCAGCAGCGTCACGGAATAGGCCACCAGCGCGCCTTGCCAACCCCACAGGTGGATGGCCCAGGTCAGCACCGGCGTCATGAGGGCCATGCCGGCCATCGAGCCGGTGGACAGGAAGAACAGCGCCATGCCGCGCTGGCGCGTGAACCAGCGGCTGATGACCGGCGTGAAGGCAACCGGGCTGACGAAGCCCAGCCCCAAGGACATCAGCACGCCGAAGGACAGCAGCAGATTGAGCGCGTCGCGCGACTGCACCGTCCAGGCGACCGACAGCGCAACGGTGACGACGCCGATGCTGAGGACCGTGCGGGTGCCCCAGCGCTCGACCAGCCAGCCCGCGAGCGGCATGGCCAGGCCATAGCAGATCATGCCCACTGCGATGATGCCCGCCAGCAGGCTGCGGCTGAAGCCCAGGTCTTCGGACATGGGCAGGAAAAACGGACCGATCGCCAGGCGCATGCCCACCGACAGCAGGGTCGTGAAGCCCGCCACGGCAACGATGTTCCAGCCGTAGTACCAGGAGCCCCAGGCGGGAACGCGTCGGGCTTGCGAAGGGGAGTGACTGGACTGCATGGACAGGAGCTCTCGTGAGGCGGCCGCGGAACTATAGGACGCGCCGCCGCTCGCCGGCCGCGGCGCGCGCACAAACCCACTGCGCGCAGGTGGATCGAGCGTCCGGGGCGCAGGCGGCGTGCGGGCTCAGAAGCGATCCGCCCGGAACGGCTGCAGGTCCACCTGGGTCGGCCGACCGGCCACCAGATGCGCGATTTCGCGGCCGGTGCTCGCTGCGCCGCACATGCCCACATGGCCGTGCCCGAACGCGAGCCACGCGTTGGCCAGCCGCGGCGCGCGCCCGATCACGGGCAGGCTGTCGGGCAGGCAGGGCCGGTGGCCCATCCATCGTGTGGTGCGCGAGGCATCGAGGTGCGGGAACATTTCGCGGCCCTTGGCCAGCAGCACGTCGGCGCGGGCGTAATCGGGCGGCGCCTGCAGCCCGGCGAATTCGACGCTGCCGGCCAGCCGCAGGCCCATCGCCATCGGGTTGACCATGAGATTGTTCTCGGGCGCCATGACGGTGTGTCGCAGCGCCAGGTTGTTGCTGGCTACGGTGACGTGGTAGCCACGCTGGGTCTCGAGCGGCACGCGCAGCCCCAGGTCGGCGGCGAGCGGCCTGGACCAGGCCCCGGCCGCCACCACCACGCCGTCGCACTCCAGCACCTCGCCGCCGTCCAGGCGCACGCCGTGCACCGTATCGCCTTGGCGCACGAAGCCCCGGGCAGCGGCCATGCGCTGCGTGGCACCGTCGGCCAGGCACTGCGCGTGCAGCGCCTTGACCAGCGCCGAGGGATCGCGCGTGGAGCCGTTCTCGGGCGCCAGGATGCCGAAGCGGAAGCGCCCGCGCAGGTCGGGCTCGAGCGCGGCGAGCTCGTCCTCGCCGACGTCGCGCAGATCGACGCCGAGGCGGCGGCGCAGGTCCATGCCCCAGCGCCAGCGCGCCGCGGCCGCCTGCGCGCTGTAGACGTACAGGCAGCCGCTGCGCCGCACCAGGTCCTGCGCACCGGCGCGCTCGATCAGAGGCGCGTAGCTCTCGAAGATGGGCGCCAGCAGCCCGCGCAGTGCCGCGGCGATGCGCTCGACCTCGCTGCGCCGCGACGCGCGCAGGAACCGCAGCAGCCAGGGCGCCACCTGGGGCAGGTAGCCGGGCCGGATGCGCAGCGGACCATCGGGGTCGCGCAGCCAGGCCGGCACCTGCTTCCACATGCCGGGCATGCCCACCGGCAGGCAGGCGCTGGGCGAGAGCGAGCCGGCATTGCCGAAGGAGCAGGCCTCGCCCGGCGGCACCGGCGAGACGAAGCTGATGCGGTGGCCGTCGCGCTGCAGCCAGGCGGCCGCGCAGGTGCCCACGATGCCGGTGCCGAGGACGACGAGGTGCATGGCGTCAGTTCCGGTACGAAGGGTCTTCGCGATCGAGCTGGCGCAGCAGTGCCTCCCACTCGCGCCGGCCGTTCCAGTCGCCCAGGCGGGCCTCGTTGTCGCTGCGCGCGACGCCCGGCCCGCCCAGCACACGGGCGGTCTTCTCCTGCACCTCGGGCGGGATCGGCACCAGCTCGGCGCCGCTTGCCAGCAGGTCCATCTGCAGCCGGCAGGCGAACTCCAGCGTGTGCATCAGCAGGAAGGCCTCGGGCACCGAGCGGCCGCAGGTCAGCAGCCCGTGACTGCGCAGCACCAGCACGTCGAGCGTGCCGAGGTCGGCGACCAGTCGTGTGCGCTCGTCCGGCTCGACCGCCGGCCCCTCGAAGTCGTGGTAGGCCACCCGGTGCAGGAACCGCAGCGCGTTCTGCGTGAGCGGCAGCAGGCCGGGGCGCTGGCAGGCGACGCCGATCCCGGCGCGGGTGTGGGTGTGCAGCACGCAGGCGACGTCGGGGCGCGCCGCATGGATGGCGCTGTGGATGATGAAGCCGGCGTGGTTGATGCCGTAGCGCGCGTCCGGCTGCGTGAGCACGCGCCCTTCCAGGTCCACCTTGAGCAGGCTGCTGGCCGTGATCTCGCCGTACAGCATGCCGTAGGGGTTGATCAGGAAATGGTGCGCGCTGCCCGGCACGCGCGCGGTGATGTGGTTGTAGATCAGGCTGTCCATGCCGGCGCGCGCCACCAGCCGGTAGCAGGCGGCGAGCTCGACGCGCGCCACCCATTCGGCGTCGGGCATGCCGGCGTCGGAGCCGCCCTGCGCGGCGGCGCTCACGCGGCCACCCGGGTGGTGGATGCGCACCGGAGCGAGGTCCCGCGCATCACGCCGATCCCGCCTGCGCCCGCTGCTCGGCGTCCTGCAGTTCGCGCCAAAGGATCTTGCCCACGGGCGACTTGGGCAGGCTGTCGGTGAATTCGACGATGCGCGGGTACTTGTAGGCCGCCATGCGCTCGCGCGACCAGGCGATCAGCGCCTGCGCATCCAGCGTGCCGCGCGCCTGCGGCTGCAGCACCACCAGGGCCTTCACGGTCTCGCCGCGATACGGGTCGTGCGTTCCGACCACGCATACCTCGCGCACGTCGGGATGCTGGTAGAGGACCGATTCGATTTCAGCGGGCCACACCTTGTAGCCCGACGCATTGATCATGCGCTTGGCCCGGTCGGTCATGAAGAAGTAGCCTTCTTCGTCGGCCATGCCGATGTCGCCGGTGCGCAGGTAGCGCCGCCCCTGTACCTCGACGAATGCAGCCTCGGTCTCCGCTGGCCGGTTCCAGTAGCCGCGAAACAGCTGCGGCCCGCTCACCAGGATCTCGCCCTGCTCGCCCGCTGCGAGCGGTGCCAGCGTGGCGGGATCGACCACCAGCGAATGGGTGTCGAAGAAGGGCACGCCCAGGCACTGGCGCTTGGGGCGCTCGATGGGGTTGTTGTGCGTGGTGGCCGCGGTCTCGGTCATGCCGTAGCCCTCGATGAAGTCCAGGCCCAGGCGCTCGCGCAAGCGGCTCCACACTTCCTGCGGCATGGAGGCGCCGCCGGCCGTGATGCGACGCAGGCAGCGCAGGTCGTAGCGGTCCAGGTCGGGGTGGCCGAGCAGGTCGATCACGGCCGTGGGCGGAATGGCCGCATGGCCGATGCGGTGCCGCGCGATCAGGCGCAGGGCCAGCTCGCGGTCCCACCGCGGCAGCACCACCAGCGTGCCGCCGACGTAGATGGGCAGGTGCAGCGAATGCGACAGGCCCGCCACGTGGTACATCGGCGCGACGCACAGGAAAGCCGTCGCCGGCGCGGTCCAGTGCCACAGCGCCATGCCGGCGGTGTTGTGCATGAAGCTGCGGTGCGTGTGCATGCACGCACGCGGCACGCCCGTGGAGCCGGAGGTGTAGGGCAGCCCGCAGAGGTCGTCGGGGCGCGCCTGCGCGGGCTCGGGGCGCTCGTTGGCGGCCAGCACCTCGGCCCAGGCCGTGTGCCCGCCCGTGGGTGCGCGCGCCGCACGCATCCACTCGGGCAGCGGGTCGTCGGTGGCCGGGTCGATGTAGTCGCTGTAGGTGGCCACGACGACCTCCCGCAGCCCGGTGCCGCCCCCCGCCGCCGTTTCCAGCTCGCCCAGCAGGTCCTGTGCGCACACGGCCACGCAGGCGCCGCTGTCGCGCAGGTAGTGCGCGACCTCGCCTGCGCGGTTCATGGGGTTGACCGGCACCACCACGGCGTCGGCGCGCAGGATGCCGTGGTAGGCGATCACCCACTGCGCGCTGTTCTGCAGGTACAGCAGCACGCGGTCGCCGCGCCGCACGCCGGCCCGCCGCGTCAACCAGCCGGCGAAGCGGTCGACCTCGTCGGCCAGCTCGGCATAGCTGAGATTGCGGCCGAAGGATGCGATGGCGGGCCGCTGCCCGAAACGGCGCGCGGAGATGGCGAGGTTGTCGCTCAGCGTGTTGTCGGGCGCGTCGAGCTGGCGCGGCAGGTGCCGCGGCCAGAAGGCGGCAGGGCGTTCGGTGCTGGTGGTCAAGGCTGCGGGACGCGTGCGGGGTGCGCGCTACTGTTGCAAGGTGATGTTGGCATCCTTGATCAGCTTGGCCGTCATACCGATCTCGCGGGCGATGCGCGAGCGCATCGCCTCGGGCGTGCTCGGCGCCGGGTCGCTGCCGGCTTCGATCAGCTGCTGGCGCACGGCGGGGTCGCGCAGCACCGCGTCGAGTTCCTTGTGCACGCGCGCCAGGATCGCTGGCGGCGTGCCGGCGGGCATCACCAGACCGAACCAGGAGTTGAACTCGTAGCCGGGCACGCCCGCTTCAGCGATGGTGGGAATGTCGGGCGCCACGGCCGAACGGGTCGCCGCGGTCTGGCCGAGCGCGCGCAGGCGGCCGCTCTGGATGTGCGGCTTGGCCGTGGTGTAGTCGATGATGGCCGCCTTCAGGTGTCCGCCCAGCAGGTCGGTCGCGGCCGGGCTGCTGCCCTTGTACGGCACGTGCGACATCTGGATGCCGGTCAGTTCCTTGAGCAGCTCGCCCGCCAGGTTCATGGCCGTGCCCGGGCCGGGCGTGCCGTAGTTGAAGCGGGTCGGCGAGGACTTCGCCGCAGCGATGAATTCCTTGAGGTTGTTGATGCCGCTGTCGGCAGGCACCACCAGCACGATGGGGTTCATGACGACGGTGGAGACCGGCTCGATGTCGCGGCGCGGGTCGTAGGGCAGCTTGGGGTTGAGCGTGACGCTGGAGGTCAGCGCACCCGAGACGCCGAAGCCCACGGTGTAGCCGTCCGGCGGGGCCTTGGCCACCGTATCGACGGCGATGGCGCCGCCCGCGCCGGAGCGGTTGTCCACCAGCACGGGCTGGCCCAGCCGCGTGGACAGCGGCTGCGCGATGATGCGCGCGACGATGTCTGCCACGCCCCCAGGCGGGAAACCCGCGTAGAAGCGGATCGGCCGGCTCGGGTAGTCGCCCGCCGAGGCGACCTGCGCGAGTGCGCCCGGGCTCGCGCCGAGGGCTGCGACGGCGGCGGCCGCCGAGGTGGCGATGAAGTGACGTCGTGTTCTCATGCTTGTCTCCTGTTGCTGTGGTTGTCTGTCTGGTGCTGTCCGGGCCGCGCGGGGGACCGGGATCCCGTTTGTTCGCTAGGCCGGCTCGAAGGCAGGATACCGGGCGTCGCCGCCGCGCTCGTCCCATGCGAGGCGGACGCGGTCGCCGATGCGCACGCCGGCGGGCTCGACGTTCAGCAGGTTGGCCAGGATGCGCACGCCCTCGTCCAGCTCGATCAGGGCCAGCGGCAGGGGCAGCCGGCCGTCCGCACCCAGCCCCGGGGTGCGCAGCACCGTGTGGGCATAGATGCGTCCGAGCCCCGAGGCCTCCTTCCAGCCCAGCGTGCGGCGCCCGGTGGCAAGGCTGAGCGGACGGGGGAAGTGCTGGAACCTGCCCGTTTCGGTGCACACCTGCAGCAGCAGGCGCTTGTCGCGCGTGCCCTGCCAGAACGGCGCGGTGTCGGTGAAGCCGCTCTCCGGCGGCAGCGCGGGACGTGGCGGCTGCGCGGGCTGCTGCTGCTGCGACTGCGACTGCGACTGCGGCTGCGAACGCTCTTGGCTCATGCGGGCTCCAGGATCATGGCCGCGCTGGTGGACCAGTTGCGGCCGTAGGGAATGACGCCGATGCCGGTGACCAGCGCGTTGCGGGGATCGCGCACCTGGCGCTCGCCGCCCTCGCCGAACAGCTGCCGCACGGCTTCGACCAGGTTGAGCGCGCCGCCGGCGAGCCCCGGCTGCCCCGCCGAAATCTGGCCCCCGCCGGTGTTCAGCGGCAGCGTGCCCTCGAACGAGAGGTCGGTGTCGAGGATGAAGCGGGCGCCCTCGCCGCGCGCGCAGAAGCCGAGCTGTTCGAGCTGCATCTGCACCGCGATGGTGAAGTCGTCGTAGGGCTGGAACATGCGCACCTGCTGCGGCCCGATGCCGGCGCGGGCGAACAGGCGCTGGGCGATGGCGGAGAAGCCGGTTTCGGTGATGTCGGCCAGCGGATCGCGACCGTTGTGGTTGGTGGCCTCGGCATACGAGACCGGCACCGCCAGCCGGCGCCAGCCGCGTCGGGCCGCCTCCTCGCGCGAGGTGACGAGCAGGGCGTTGGCGCCGTCGCAGAACATGACGCTGTCGAGCAGGCGCAGCGGGTCGGCGATGATGCGCGAGCCCAGGTAGTCGTCCATGCCGAGCGGCGCGCGCAGCTTGGGCAAGGCGTTCTCGTTGCGCATGGCGTGCGTGCGCTGAACCTGTGCGATCTTGCCGAGCGCGCGCGGATCGATGTGCCACTGGTGGGCGTAGCGGCTCATCAGGAGACCGAACGCGGCAGGCGGGCGCGCCGCAGCCTGGGGCTCCTGGAACTCGGGGCGCTGCGCGCCGAAATCGGCGCGGTAGACGGTGCTGGGCGCGTCGGCCGAGAGCACCACCGCGATGCGGCACTCGCCTTCGCGCACTGCCGACACGGCGCGCATCACGCCGCTGAGCGCCGAGCAGCCACCCAGGCCCGAGAGGTGCAGCCAGGTGGGCGTGAGGCCCAGGGCCTCGCACATGTAGGCCGCGTAGAACGGGTTGGTGCCTTCGCTGAGCGCGGTCGTGACCGCGAGGCCGTCGATGTCCGCGAGCTGCAGGTCCATGCGCTCGAGCAAGGCAGCGAGTGCCTCGCCGGCGAGGTCGTAGGCGCTGCGGCCGGTGCGCAGTCGGTTCGGAATCTCCGCAAAACCGGCGATGGCCGGCCCGTCCGCGGATCGGGCCGATGCGCCGGAGCTGATCGTCGCCATGGATCTCCTTGTGGTGACCACCCCCGTCGCTGTAGCGCCATGCGCCGACGCCGACGGCGGGAGGTCGTGGTTTCATGATAGGGGAAGGCCCCGGACCCGCATAGGCGCAGAAGCGGGAAACACCGTCCCGGATTTGCGCCGCGTCGCCCCGCAGCGCAAGCACCCGCTGCTTCGCCGTCGCGCCGCTCGGCGGCCGCTCACGCGCCGCGAAAACGCGCGGGCCGCTTCTCGCGAAACGCCTGCAGCCCTTCGCGCCGGTCTTCGCTGAAATAGAGCATGAACACCGCATCGGACTCCATGGCCATGGCGTCGGCCAGCGGCAGGTCGAAGCCGCGCTCGATCACCGCCTTGCTCTGCATCACGGCCAGGGGCGCGTTGCGTGCGATGGCGGCCGCGATCTCGCGGGCCTTGTCCAGGGCTCCACCGGCAGCGACGACGTGGTTGACCAGGCGCATGGCCAGCGCCTCGTCGGCACCGATGCGGCGGCCGGTCCAGATCAGCTCCTTCGCCAGCGCCTTGCCGACCAGCCGCGGCAGGGTCTGCGTGCCGCCCGCGCCCGGCATGATGCCGATCCCCGTCTCGGGAAAACCGAAGCGGGCGTTGGCGCCGGCCACCACGATGTCCGCGGCCAGCGCGAGCTCGAGGCCGCCCCCCAGGGCCACGCCTTCCACCGCGCAGAGGACCGGCTTGGTGTACTGCGGCAGATCGCGGAACAGCCGCGCGAAGCGCTTGGTGCGCTTGCGCTTGCGGTAGAAGTCGAAGTACTTGCCCTCGGGCACCTGGAACTCGACGGTGTCGATGCCCGAGCAGAACGCCTTGGCATCGCCCGCGAGCAGCACCGCGGCCACGCTGTCGTCGGCCTCGGCCTCGGCCATGGCGTCCATGATCTCGGTGGCGGTCTGCTCGCGCAGGGCGTTGAATTTCTCCGGGCGGCGGATCTCGATCTCGATCCACTGCGCGCCCCGGGTGACCACGATGTCGGTGGTGCCGTCAGACGGCGTTGCGTGAGGTTCTGACATGGCTGTGAGCGTAGTGCCCGCACCGATGCAAGGGAAGGCGCGAATTCGGGAAACAGCCTCCCGGATCTGGTGCCACGCAACCGCAACCGCAACCGCAACCGCATCGCAACGGCCCCAGGCACCAGCACCAGCACCAGCACCAGCACCAGCACCAGCACCCATGGTCCCCGCCGCCGGCTTTCAGTGCGGTCGTTTGCCGCGCGAGTGCCGGGTCAGCCGCGCAGGCGCGGCATGTTCAGGAATCGCCACGGATCGGGCATGTCTCCCACGGGCACATGGATCAGCGCCGGACGCCCGGCCGCGAGCGCCTGACCCAGCATGTCTTCGAGCTGCGCCGCGCCGTCGGCGCGCCAGGCGGAGATGCCGAAGGAGCGCGCCAGCTGCACGAAATCGGGGTTGGCCAGGGAGTCGGCAATGTTGCGGCCGGGAAACTGCGCCTGCTGCAGGCGGCGCACGTTGCCGAAGGCGCCGTCGTCGAAGACCAGCGACACCACCCCGATGCCGTGCTGCGCCGCGGTGGCGAGCTCCTGCACGTTGAACATGAAGCCGCCGTCGCCGCAGACGCTGACCACGGCTGCCTCGGGCCGCGCCACCTTGGCGCCCAGCGCGGTGGCATAGCCCCAGCCCAGCGTGCCCTGGTAGCCGGTGCACAGGTAGGTGCGCGGCCGCCAGACGGGGAAGGCGAAGCGCGCGGTGTAGCCGACCTGCGTCATGTCTTCCACGAAGATGCCGTCTTCGGGCAGCACGCGGCGGATGGCGCGCAGCAGCTCGAGCTGCGGACCGAGCGTGGCGACCTGCTCCTCGACCGCGCGGCGGTGGCCCGCAAGCTCTGCGGGCGCTTCGCGCACGGCCCCTGCGAGGCGCGCCCGCAGCCGCTCCAGCAGTTGCGGCAGCACCTCCTCGGCGCGGCCCTGCAGCGCGACCTCGGGCGGGCCGTGGCGCTCGATTTCCTCGGGATCGACCTCGACGCGCACCACGCGGATGCCGGAGTCCATGCCCCAGACCATGTACTGCGTCTGCATGCGCGTGCCGATCGCCAGCACCAGATCGACCTGCGGCCACATGCGGTGCGCGACCGGCGGCGTGATGCACAGCGCGTGGCGCACGTCGAGTACGCCGCGACCCATGCGCGCGGACGAGACCGGAGCCTGCAGCGCTTCGGCGATCGCTTGTACCGAGGCTCCGGCGTCCTGTGCGCCGCCGCCCAGCAGGATCAGCGGCCGCCGCGCCGCCAGCAGGCAATCGACGGCGCGCTCCAGGACCGCCTCATCGACGTTCGCAGCCCGCACGGCGGCGGGCGCGGGCGCCGGCACGGCGGGCGCGCGCCGGCCCCACACATCGATGGCGCACTCCAGCGCCACCGGGCGAGGCCGGCCGCCCTGCAGCTGGCGGAAAGCCTCGTCCACCAGGCCGCGGGCCGACTGCGCATCGGGAATGCGCGCGGCCCATTTGGTGAGCGAGCGCAGCACCCCCAGCTGGTCGGGTAGCTCGTGCAGCAGGCCGTAGCCGCGGCCGATGTGCCGCTGCGGGATCTGGCCGGTGAGGGCCAGCACCGGCACGTTGAGCGCATAGGCGGTGGACAGCGCAGCAGTCGTGTTGAGCACCCCCGGGCCGGGCACCACGCAGAAAGCCGAGGGCCGCCCGCTCGCCATGGCGTGCCCGAGCGCCATGTAGGCGGCGCCCTGTTCGTGGCGCGTGTGCACGATGCGGATGCGGTCCTGCGCGTCGTAGAGCGCGTTGAACAGGTGGTCGTTCTGGACACCGGGCAGGCAGTAGAGGGTGTCGATGCCGTGGGCGATGAGCCCGGCCACGGTGTTTTCGGCGGTGCTGCGCAAGGGAGCGTTCATGCGGATGCTGCGGAAGGGTTTGAGGCGGCCGCGTCGGCCAGCAGGGTGAGGGTGTCCAGCATCGCGCCGGCATCGGCGACGCCGCGGCCGGCGATGTCGAAGGCGGCCCCGTGGCCGACACTGGCGAACAGCAGCGGCAGGCCGGCGACCAGCGCGCTTGCGCCCTTGGGGCTGAGCATCTTCGTGGCGATGTGGCCCTGGTCGTGCAGCATGGCCACGTACAGGTCGTGGCGACGCTCGGACAGCGCGAGGTCGGCGCCCAGCGGGCCGTGCACCTGCACGCCGCTGGCGGACAGCGCTGCGACGGCCACGCGGGTGACGCGCTCGTCCTCGTCGCCGAACAGGCCGCCCTCGCCGGCGTGCGGGTTGATGCCCAGCACGCACACGCTCGGCTCGCGCAGGCCCATGCGGCGCAGCGTCTCCACGCCGGCGCGTGCGGCGGCCTGCACCAGCTCGGGCGTGATGCGCGCCACGGCTGCGACCACGGACTCGTGCAGGGTGCAGTGCACCACCCGCAGGCCCTGCGCCTGCAGCAGCAGGAACACGCGGTCGCGCGGGGTGCCGGTGAGATCGGCCAGCAGGCCGCCATAGCCGGAAAAGGGGATGCCCGCCGCATTGACCGCGGTCTCGCTGTGCGGGGCAGCGGCCAGTGCGGCGATGCGGCCCGCCTGCGCCGCGGCGACCCCGGCGCGCACGTACGCCACCGTGGCGGCGCCGGCATGGGCCGCCACCTGGCCCGGCTGCCACTGCGATGGCGTGAGCGCACCCACGTGCTGGACCTGCAGTCCGGCGCGCTCGGCCGGCCCGAGGCCCAGCTGGTCGCACACGGCTGTGACGACGAAGTCGTCCGCGAACAGCAGGGTCCGCACGCCGCGCGTGCGCTGCACGCCGAGCGCCGCCCGCACCGCGATCTCCGGGCCGATTCCCTGCGGATCGCCGACCGCGATGCCGATCACCGGGGCGTCGCTGCCCGCGTCGCCTGCCTGCACGCGCGTCACAGCGGGATCGCCAGCAGGGTGTCGATGCGCGAGCTGTCGCAGACCACGTCGCGCCGCTGCAGCAGCAGCTGTCCGTCCGGGCCGGCGACGACCTCGTCGAGGTAGCGGCCACTCGCAAAGATGTCGGTGGCGCCGCCGCGCACGATGCGCAGCACGGCAAAGCCGGTCTCGACCTGCATGCGCCCGCCGGCTTCGCCGCGCAGGCGCGGCACGCTCAGCAGGTGGCGATAGCGCTGCGCCTCGTAGACGTTGGCCTTGCGCAGCGAGAGCACGCGGTCGCGCAGCATCTGGCGCGAGTCGGCATAGATCAGGCCCGCCGGCAAACCGCGGGCATGGTTCTGGGCGGTGGTGACGCGGTAGAAGGCGTCTTCGGTGAAGTACCCCGGCCAGTCCTCCAGCCGGTCGTCGTCGAGTGCGGCCGCGCAGTCGGCGTTCAGTGCGATGAGCTTGTCGAGCATGGGCGTGCGACCTCAGAGAGCCATGTGGGTGCGGTAGGCGCGCCAGAAGCCCCGCACCGACGATTCGGTGGCGCGGAAGTCCTGGCTCTTGGTGTCGTGGCCGCCCAGCTCGATGATCGACTCCAGGTGGCCCGCGGCCTCGATGCCGCGCTGCACGAAGCCGCCGACGGCGCCGTCCTCCATCGAGACGAAGCCGGCCGGACCGACCAGGTTGGACTGCTTCAGGCGCAGCGAGCGCAGCTCGGGCGTGTCATCGACATAGCCGAGGTACGTCCACTCGAGATCGGTGCTGCCTGGGGCGGTGGGGACCACCTGGCGCACGGCGATGCTGTTGTGGATCTGCTGGAGCACGAAGCCGGGGAACACGCTGAGCATCTGCAGCACGATGCCGTCGCCAATCTCGTCCACGCTGCGCAGCATGGACAGGTCGCCGATCTGCAGCGCCTGGTTGTCGGTGCGGATCGCCTGCTCGGCGTAGGCCGCCTCGGTGCCCTGCACCACGCGGCTGTACGAGGCGCTCGCGTGGTGGCCGCCGTCGGGGCTGATATAGACGCCGCCCTCCTGCGTGAGGCGGGTGATGCCGAAGGTGGTGAAGAAGGTGTGCAGCAGGCTCGCGTGGTAGGTGTCGCGCACGTTCTCGGCGTACAGCTTCCAGTTGTTGGGCAGGACCTGGGTGAACCGCCCGATGACCTCCACCGGCTTGCGCAGCACGCGCTCCAGGCGTGCGGTGACTTCCTCGCCGAGGTACTCCTCGATGGGCGGCACGTCCTCGCTGAGGCTTCCGAAGATCAGGCCGCACAGCGAGGTGACACGCAGCTTGCGCGGGCCGAGGTCTTCGCGCCGGAAGCCCGCGGGCATGCCGCCCTTGCCCTGCACGCCCTGCTCGAAGGCGACCCCCTGCAGATTGCCCGCAAGGTCGTAGCGCCATGCGTGGTAGACGCAGGTGTGCTCCTTCGCATTGCCGTAGTCCTGCAGCTGGATCAGTGCGCCGCGGTGCGCGCAGCGGTTCTCGAAGGCGTAGAGCTCGCCGTCGGCATCGCGGGTCACGACCACCGGCATGCGCCCGACCTGCGTGGTCTTGAAGTCGTGCGCCGCCGGAATCTCTGCTTCCAGCCCGAGGAAGTTCCAGACCGGTCCCTCGAAGACGCGCTGCTGTTCCAGCGCGAGCACGTCGGTGCGCTGGAACAGCGCATACGGCACCCGGCTGACGGTGTCGGGGGCCCAGGAAACGGGAGGTTGGAGCATGGCTGTGTTTCAGGTGATTGGGGTGCGGGCCTGCAGCGCTGCAAGCCGCTCGCAGCCGGCAGGTCGAAACCCATGATTCGCTCGCGTGCGAGCGGGGTCGGCGGCAACATGGCGTCTCGCAGGACGATACGTCCGTATCGGTGTGCGACAAATGATAGGATGCCCCGGCGCTGCATGTCAAACCCGGCAGGCGCGCGCTGCGCCTGCGCCACCAAGCTCCTCGACACCTGTGCCCCGCACCGACGCGCCTCCTGTTTCGACCGACGACTCCGCCGCGGCACCCCCTGCGGCCGCGGTGCAGTCGGTCGGCATGGCTTTCGAGGTACTGGAGGCGCTCGCGCAGTCTGCGGAGGCCGTCGGCACCAGCGAACTCGCGCGGCGCCTCGACCAGACCAAGGCGCGCGTGCACCGTCACCTCGCGACCCTGCGCGAGCTCGGATTCGTCGAGCAGGACGCGTCATCGGCCTACCGCCTCGGCTGGCGTGCCTGGCGCCTGAGCCTCAACGTCGGAGAGAACTTCGGCCTGCGCAAGCTCGCCCAGCCGCACCTGCTGCGGCTGCATCAGGACAGCGGCCAGACCGTGGCGCTGGCCGCACCGGCGGGCCGGGACATCGCGGTGATCGATGCGATCCAGAGCGCCGGCGCGGTGGCGATCACGGTGCGTTCGGGCTCGGTGATTCCGGCGGCCACGTCGGCGCTGGGGCGCGCCATCCTGGCCTTCGCGCCCGAGGCGGCGGCCGGCAGCCCTGAGGATGACGACCCCGCCCCAGGCTCTCCGGGCGCACGGCGGCGGCTGCGGGAGCTGCTGAACGCCGTGCGGTGCGAATGGTGGGCCGTCGCGAGCAACGAGCGGCTGCCCGGCGTGTCGGCGCTCGCGGCCCCGGTGTTCGACGAGCGCGACCGCGTCGTGGCCTCGGTGGGCGTGATCGGCTCGCATACGCTGGTCACCGATCCACCGCCGGCGGCCCTCCTACGACAGGTGCAGCGGGCTGCAGCGGCGATCTCTGCCGAACTGCGGTCCAGCGCCTGGGCGGTCGAGAAGCCGCGCCCCCGGGTCCGCGCGCGCTGATGCCGTCCGGTGTTCCGCGGCGCGCGCGTCGCTGGGCTGCTGGCGGTGCGGTTGCGGGGGTGAGGCACCGATGACGCGGACGTCGATAGATCGGGGCGACGCCGCGCCCGGCCGGCGCGAGCGATCCGCAACGCCTCTCGAGGCGCCACGGACAGCGTCAAGCGGCTAGGCGCCGCGCGGCGCAGGCGCCAGCAGCACCAGCAGGGCCTTGACGCCATAGAGCACGAGCAGGCTGCCGTTCAGGTCGCCCACGAACATGGCCACAAACCCCTCGGCGAGCCCGGTCTGCCCGTCGAGGGCGAAATACACGTGGTGCAGCAGCGAATTGCCCAAGGCGTAGGCGACGCACAGGGCCAGCAGACGCGCGCTACTCAGGTTGGCCAGTGAGCTGGACAGCCCACCGAAATGCCGCGCCGCGCGGTATACCAGCCACGGCGCCAGCCCGCCGATCACCCCACCGACGAGCGCGCGCTCGAGGTCGTGCGGAAAGAAATACAGCGCGCTCACGGCGATGGAGACGAGCACCAGCCCGATGGCACCGGCCTCCGCGAACAGCAAGGTGCACAGCAGGCGCACGCCGGCCGGCAGGTAGACCCAGTTGATGCCAGGAACGAACTCCAGGGCCTGGAACAGCCAGGTGTTCACCACGAGCGCGGCCAGGAAAAGCAGGCACGTGGCGAGTATGAATGCAGCTTGGATCGGCCAGATCACCGGTCTCTCCGTGTTCTTGTTAGGATGCGCGGCGTGCCGCCAGAGTCGGCATATCGTCGATGAAGGCAAGGTTCTAGCACACCCCGTGAGCAGTTCAAATTAGAGGATGACGCATTGAAAAAGCCACGCCCCGGGGCCGAGGTGTACCTGCGATTCCTGCAGTTGTCGGAGGCCATCCGGGGCCTTCCCGCCTTGCCACCGCTCGACCCACTCGAAGAGCGCATCCTCGCCCTCGTCGCCCAGGCGCGGCAGGCGCAGGCGAGGCTCTCCGTGCGCGACATGATGCGGCGCGACGACCTCGGCGCCCCAGCCACCATCCACGGGCGGCTCAAGTCCATGCGCGAGAAGGGCTGGATCATGCTGGCCGACACCGAAGACGCGCGGCGCAAGCAGATCGAGTTGACCAAGCCGGCCCTGCAGCACCTCGCGCGCCTGTCGCAGTGCATGGTCCAGGCCACCCGCGTCGCCTCCTGAAGCGAGCAGGCGTGGCCCTCAGGCGCTCGCGCCCTGCGGCCGCTGTCCTGACTGCTGCGGCTCGGTCTCCCGCGGCAGCTCGAACAGCCTGAAGGGCGGCACGTCCGGGCGACTGCGCTTGAGCAGCGGCCGCGCCACGTTGAACACCGGCACCCCGTTCATCGTGCGGCCCTCCATCGCGCCGCGGTGTGCGTGGCCGTGGAACACGGCATCGACCGGATAGCGCAGCAGCGGCTCCTCCAGCCGGCTGCTGCCCAGGAAGGGAAAGATCTCCGGCGGCTCACCCTCCACCGTCGCCGCGACGGGCGCATAGTGCAGCAGCGCGATGCGGCGCGGGGTGCGCAGCTTCGCCAGCGCCGACTCCAGCTTCATCGCCTCGTGCAGCGCCTCCTGCACGAACTGCTTGATTGCCGGCTCGCCCCAGGCCCCCAGGGACGCGCGACCGAAACCTCCGGCGAAGCCTTTGATGCCGGCGATGCCAACGCCCTCGACCTCGCAGGCCTCGCCATCGAGCACGCGCACGCCGGCGCCGGCCAGGATGTCCACGACCACCTGCGGCGTGCCCGATTCGAAGTCGTGGTTGCCCAGGACGGCGACGATCGGCACCGACACCGCGCCCAGTTCGTCTGCCAGCACCTGCGCCTCCTCGGCGGTGCCGTAGTCGGTCAGGTCTCCGCACAGGAGCACGGCATCGGCCGCTTCGGACGCCTGCGCAAAGAAGCTGCGCAAGGATCCGGCCGATTCGCGGGTGACGTGGAGGTCGCCGACGGCGGCGAAGCGGATTGTGCTGGTGGACTTGCCCATGCACCCGAGCCTGCCACCGGCAGCGGGCGTGCCGCATCGTCCATCGGCCGCCGGAACTGTAGGTCGGCGCCGACGCTGCGAGGCGCGCAATCTCCCGCCGCGCAGCCATGGCCCGGGCGTACCCTCACGCTCCCGTCGATCATGGGCCAGCCTTCGTGAACACCGACTGCTCCACCGCCACCGCGCCTCTTATTGCGGAAGAGGTCTCGCCGGAAACCGCCGCCTTCTTCCGCCGCGCGCTGTGCAAGCTGAACGAGGAAGGGGTGCCGTTCCTGGTCGGGGGCGCCTTCGCGCAGGCCTGCTTCACGGGCATCCGCCGCCCGACCAAGGACCTCGACCTGTTCATCCGTCGGGCGGACTGGGAGCGGGTCGCCACGTCGATGCGGGATTGCGGCTGGCGCGCCGAACTCACCTATCCGCACTGGCTCGCCAAGGTATACGCCGGCGACGATTTCATCGACCTGATCTTCAACTCGGGCAACGGCCTGATGCCGGTGGACGACAGCTGGTTCCGCCCGGGCAACCTGCGCGTCGATGTGCTCGGCGTGCCCGTGCAGGTGGCGAGCCTGGAGGACGGGATCACGTCCAAGTCCTTCATCATGGAGCGCGAGCGCTATGACGGCGCCGACGTGGCCCACCTGTTGCAGGCCAACGCCGAACGCATCGACTGGGACGTGCTGCTCGCGCGCTTCGGCCCGCACTGGCGCGTGCTGCTCGCGCACCTCACGCTGTTCGGATTCATCTACCCGGGCGAGCGCCATCGGGTGCCGATCCCTGTCATGGACGAACTCATGCAGCGCCTCGACGCGGAAATCCGCCAGCCGCCGCAGGAGGACCCGCATGTCTGCGCCGGCACGCTGCTGTCGCGCGAGCAGTACCTGCACGACGTCGAGCGGATGGGCTACGTGGACGGCCGCCTCACGCCCGCCAGCACCATGACGCCGCAGGACGTGGCCGTGTGGACCGAGGCCATTCCTGCGCGGCAGGGCGCGGGTGGACCGGATGCCGTCGAGCCTGAATCGGCCGAGCTGCGCGCTCGTGCGACGCACGCTGCGAATACCGACGAGCTATCGGCGAAAGCCGATGCGAGGGCCGCGGGCACGACCACCTGAGCGCCGCCGCCTGGCCCGCACCTAAACGGTGCAGGCCACCGGCCCTGCGCGGGGCACGCGCGTGTCGCAGCGCCTCGCCACGGTGTTTCTGCTAACGTGAGGCGTGCCCGGCACGCCACCTCCACCTGCCATTGCCTCGGAACCGGCCCTGCGTCTGCGGGAGCCCGAACCGTCGCTGCGGACGCAGGCCGGCATCGCAGTGGGCTGCTCCCTCGGCGCGATGGCCATCCGGTTTGCCGCCGATCCGCTGATGGGCTCGCAGCAGGCGTTCACGCCGGCATTCGCGGCGGTCGCATTCGCAGCCTGGTACGGCACATGGCGTGCCGGCCTGCTGTGCGCGCTCGTCTCCTTTCTGTGGGCCGACTATTTCTTCGTCGAGCCGCGCTACACGCTAGACGTCCTCTCGGCGGAGAAGGCTCTCCAAGGCACCTTCTACTGGTTCCTCGTTGCCGTGCTGCTGTACGTGAACCACCGCGCCACCAAGTCCCGCAGGGCGGCCAGGCGCCTGATCGAGCGGCTCGCCGCCGCCGATGCCCAGAAGTCCGAGTTGCTCGCCACCCTGGCGCACGAGTTGCGAAGTCCGCTCAGCGCCGTCCAGACCGCCACCGCACTGCTCGACGCGGACAACCCGAGCGCCGAGACGAGAAGGCGTGCGATCGCCACCCTGGCGCGCCAGACCGAGTACATGAACCGCCTGGCCGAAGACCTGATGGACGCCGCGCGCATCCAGCAGGGCAAGATTTCGTTGCGGCTGGAACCCACGTCGGTGGCAGACATGCTCAGTGCGGCCCTGGAAGCGGTCGAACCGGCCTTGCGCGCCCGGGGGCAGCACTGCGAGCTGTCGGCCCCACCGGACCTGCCGCTGCTGATGGTCGATCCCGCGCGCATGAACCAGGTGATCACCAACCTGCTGTCCAATGCCTCGCGCTTTTCGCGCGAGGCATCCCTCATCCGGCTCGAAGCAGCGCCGGCGGGCCCTACCGGCGTGCGCATCAGCGTCATCGACACGGGCGAGGGGATCGATCCGTCCAGGCTCGACTCCGTCTTCGCGACGTTCATGCAGGTCCACAGCGGCGGTCAGGGGCTGGGGCTCGGGCTGTCCCTGGTGCGCCGCCTCGTGCAACTGCACGGTGGTTCGGTCAGCGCGCTGAGCCGGGGGATCGGCGATGGCACGCGCTTCGACATCGTGCTGCCCTCGGCGGGCCCGCGCGTGCAGGACCCCGGCACGGAGGGGTTCGACCCGCGCGCCGTGCGCCCAGGCTAGGCGCGGCTGCGCCACTGGCATGGCATTTGCGTAGTCCGGTCCACCACGGACCCGACCCGCCATTCGAGGCGCACCCCCATGCTGCACGGCACCTTCCCTCCGCACCGCTTCCTTCCCTACCTGAGCTGGACCGACATCGACGCGCTGCCCGACCGCGAGAACACCGTGATCGTGCTGCCGGTCGGCGCGACCGAGCAGCACGGGCCGCACCTGCCCTGCGCCGTCGACAGCGTGATCGCCGCGGGTGTGATGGGCCACGCGCTGGCACTGCTGCCCGAGGCGGTGCGCGCGTTCGGCCTGGCGCCGCTGACCTACGGCAAGTCCGACGAGCACCTGCACTTCCCCGGCACCATGACGCTGACCGGGCCCACGCTGCTGGCGGTGGTCACCGAGCTGGGCGAGTCGGTCTACCGCGCCGGCTTTCGCAAGCTGCTGCTGGCCAACGGCCATGGCGGCCAGCCCCAGGTGCTGGAGATGGCCGCGCGCGAGCTGCGGCTGCGCCATGGCGACTACGTGGTCGTGCCCTACCACGTCTCACGTCTGCCCAATGCGTCGGGCAAGTACATCCACGAGCAGGAGAAGCGCCAGGCCATGCACGCCGGCCACTCCGAGACCGCACTGATGCTCGCGCTGGCACCCGAGACGGTGCGCATGGAGCGCGCCGAGCCCAACTTTCCCCCGGTGTTTCCCTCGAAGCTGCTGTCGCCGGACGGGCGGCCCGCCTGCGCCTGGACCGCGCGCGACTTCGGTCCGAGCGGCGTCATTGGCGATCCGCGCGGAGCGACGCGCGCGCAAGGCGAGGACATCCTCGCCACCCTCGCCGCGAGCTGGGCCCAGGCGATCACCGAGCTGTTCGAGATGCGCTGGGTGGTGCGCGATGCGCCGACCTGGGGCCATGCGCACCAGCACGGGCACATCGAATCCCGCACCGCCTAGCACTGCGCCGTGCGCGGGCCCGCAGCCGGACGCCGGCAGGCCCGCAACTTGCAATGACCGGCACACCGACGCCCACCCTGCCCATTCCCCATCCCTCCCGCGAGGTCCCATGACAAGCACGATTTCCCGCACCCTGGCCGCCGTTGCCGCCGGCCTGCTCCTCGGCTCCGGCGCGCACGCGCAGGAAAAGTTCACCTACATGACCAACTGGTACGCGCAGGCCGAACACGGCGGCTTCTACCAGGCGGTGGCCACCGGCCTGTACAAAAAGCACGGCCTGGACGTGACCATCAGGATGGGCGGACCGCAGGTCAACATCCTGCAGCTCATGGCCGCGGGCCAGACCGACTGCATCATGGGTTCGAGCGACATGCAGATGATGGTGGCGCGCGCGGGCGGGCTGCCCGTCGTCACCGTCGCCGCCATCTTCCAGAAGGACCCGCAGGTCTTCATCGCGCACGAACACGTGAAGTCCTTCGAGGACATGAAGGACAAGAACATCCTGATCGCTCCGGCCGCCCAGCGAGGCTACTGGCTGTGGCTCAAGAAGAAGTACGGGCTGCAGGACAGCCAGGCCCGCCCCTACACCTTCAACATCCAGCCCTTCGTCGCCGACCGCAACACCGTGCAGCAGGGCTACCTCACCTCCGAGCCCTTCGCCATCCAGAAGGCCGGCGTGAAGGCGAACACCTTCCTGTTCGCCGACCACGGCTGGACCTCGTACGCCACCACCATCTCCTGCATGGAAGACACGGTGAAGACGCGCGCCTCGGCAGTGGACGCCTTCGTGAAGGCCACGATGGAAGGCTGGAAAAGCTTCCTCGCCGATCCGGCGCCGGGCGCCGCCCTGATCAAGAAGGACAACCCCAACATGACCGACGAGCAGATCGCCTACAGCGTGGGCAAGCTCAAGGAGATGGGCATGGTCACCGCAGGCGAGGCGAAGACGCAGGGCATCGGCACCATCGACGCGAACCGGGTGCGCCAGAACTTCGCCTTCCTGGTGGAGAACAAGCTGGTGGACGCCGGCAAGCTGAAGCCGGAAGACGCGTTCAAGCTCGACTTCATCCAATCGACGAAGGTGCTGCCGTGATGCGCGAACCCCCCAACGTGCTGGTGCCGCCGGCGCCCGCGGTCGAAGTCCTGTCGGCGCACAAGACCTACCCCGATGGCACCGTGGCCCTGCAGCCGGTGGACCTGCACGTAGCCGAAGGCGAGTTCATCACCCTGCTCGGCCCCTCGGGCTGCGGCAAGAGCACTTTGCTCAAGATGGTCGCCGGCCTGCTGGAGCCCACCGACGGCCGGCTGCTGCTGTGGCGCAAGCCGGTGGCGCGCCTGGAGGAAGCGCGCAAGCGCATGGCTTTCGTGTTCCAGGCCCCCACGCTGATGCCGTGGGCGAGCGTGGCGGACAACGTGCGACTGCCGCTGGACCTGGCCTGCGTGCCGCGCGCCGAAGCCGAGACGCGCGTGCTCGACGCGCTGGCACTCGTCGGGCTCGCGAAATTCGCCAAGGCGCTGCCTCGGGCGCTGTCGGGCGGCATGCAGATGCGCGTGTCGATCGCCCGCAGCCTGGTCGTGCAGCCCGACCTGTTGCTGATGGACGAACCCTTCGGCGCACTCGACGAGATCACCCGCCACAAGCTCGACTCGGACCTGCTCGCCCTGTGGCGCGCCAAGAAGCTCACCGTCATCTTCGTGACGCACTCGATCCACGAAGCGGTGTTCCTCTCGACGCGCGTGATCATGATGGCCGCGCGACCGGGCCGCATCGTCGAGGAGGTGGCGATCGACGAGCCCTACCCGCGCACCCCCGACTTCATGGTCACGCCGCGCTTCGCGGCCTATGCCAAGCACCTGCAGGACAGCCTGATGCGCGCCAGCGTGTCCACCGACGAGGAGAACCCCTGATGTCCGTGTCCGCCGCATCCACTTCCACCCGCGCCCGCGCGCGTCCGCACCGCGACAAGGTGCTCTACCCGGCGCTGGTCGCGCTCGTCCTGCTGGGCCTCTGGCAGGGTGCGGTCACCGGCTTCGCGCTGCCGGCCTACCTGGTGCCCTCGCCGGTGCTCATGTTCGAGACGCTGGTCACCGACTGGCAGATGCTCGGGTCGGCGCTGCTCTTCACGCTCAAGATCACGCTGCTGTCGTTCGCGGTGGCGATCGTCGTGGGCGTGCTGGTGTCGTTCCTGTTCGTGCAGAGCCGCACCATCGAGACCGCGCTCTTCCCCTATGCCGTGCTGCTGCAGGTCACGCCCATCGTGGCGGTGGCCCCGCTGATCATCATCTGGGTCAAGGACCCCACCGCCTCGCTGGTGCTGTGCGCCGCGCTCGTGGCGCTGTTCCCCATCATCTCGAACACGACGCTGGGCCTGCGCAGCATCGACCCGGACCTGCAGAGCTATTTCGCGATGAACCGCGCCAGCCGCGGCCAGACGCTGCTGCGCCTGCGCATCCCGAGTGCGCTGCCCTACTTCTTCGGCGGACTGCGCATCTCCAGCGGCCTGGCGCTGATCGGCGCCGTGGTGGCCGAGTTCGTCGCCGGCACCGGCGGCAACAACACGGGGCTGGCCTACCAGATCCTCTTCGCCGGATACCAGCTGAACATCCCGCGCATGTTCGCCGCGCTGCTGCTGATCTCGCTCACCGGCGTGGCCCTGTTCGTGGCGATGGCCTGGCTGTCGAAGGTGGCGCTGGGCTCCTGGCACGCGAGCGAACTCTCGCGCGACTGAGCGCCGCGGGACCAGTGCGCGGCCGCGCACCCGCAGCGCCTCGCACCGCACCGGCCCGCGTGGCTCACCAGCCACCCCTCGACGCGCCCGACGCGGCGTCGATGGGCACCGTCTTGCACCGCACTCGAAAGGAACACCTTGAACGCGCCCGTCCACCCCGTCGAACAGCTGCAACTCGCCCTGCCCGACATCGACTGGATCACCGAGGCCAGCCGCATCGCACGCCTGTCGCAGGACTTCTCCTGGTTCAGCCCGGTGCTTTCCCGGCAGCTCGCCGGCAAGTCCGCGCAGGCCGTCGCACGGCCCCGCAACCTCGACGAGATCACGCGCGTGGTGGCGCAGTGCGCGCGGCTGCGCATCCCCATCACCGTCCGCGGCGCGGGCACGGGCAACTACGGCCAGTGCGTTCCGCTGCACGGCGGCCTGGTGCTGGACATGAGCGGCTTCAACCAGTTCCTGTGGGCCCGCGCAGGCGCCGCCCGCGCGCAGGCCGGCATCCGCCTGGCCGAGTTCGAGAAGCAGGCGCGCGCGAACGCCGGCCTGGAGCTGCGCTGCATGCCGTCCACGTTTCGCAGCGCCACGCTCGGCGGCCTCTTCGGTGGCGGCTTCGGCGGCGTGGGGTCGATCAACCACGGCCCGCTCGCCGCCCGTGGCAACGTGCTGGGCGTGCTGGCGCTGACCGTCGAGGAGGTGCCGCGCCTGGTGGAGCTGCGCGGCCCCGAGGCGCTGGCCATGCACCACCTGTGGGGCACCAACGGACTGGTGCTGGAGGTCGAGCTGGCCATGGCGCCGGCCGTGGACTGGCACGAACAGCTGGTGGTGTTCGGCTCCTTCGACGACGCGCTGGAATTCGGCAATGCGGTGGCCTGCGCGCCGGGCATCCACAAGCGCGAGGTCGCGCTGCTGGCCGACCCCATTCCCGGCTACCTCACGCCGCTGGCGGAGCACCTGCCCGCCGGCTGCCACGCCGTGATCCTCGCGACCGGGGCGGCCAGCGACGCCGCGGTGCGCGAGCTGGCGGCGCAGTGGCGCGGCGAGCTCACCTACGCCAAGACCGCCGAAGAGGTCGCGCGCAGCAACCGCACGCTGCTCGAGTACACCTGGAACCACACCACGCTGGTCGCCCTGAAGGTGGACAGGTCCATCACCTACCTGCAAAGCGCGTTCGCAGCCGGGCGCCACCTGGAGCAGGTGCGCGCGATGCACGCGCTGCTGCATCCCGAGGTGCAGATGCACGCGGAGTTCATCCGCACGCTGGACGGCCAGGTCACCTGCAGCGCGCTGCAGATCGTGAAGTTCAGCACCGAGGAGCGGCTGCAGGAGATCATGGCGCTGCACCGCGCGCACGGCGTGCGCATCAACGATCCGCATGTCTTCGTGGTCGAGGACGGCAAGGCCGGCGGTGCGCTTGCGCCCGACGTGCTGGCGGCCAAGCGGCGCTTCGATCCGCTCGGGCTGCTGAACCCCGGAAAGGTGCGCGCGTGGGCGCAAACGGTGCACGCGTGACCCGCCCCGGGGAGCAGGGCACGCAGGGCGCCGGCATCGGGCAGCCGATGGCCCGCTACGCCGCCGCCCGGCGCGCCGGCGACCTGCTGTTCGTCAGCGGCGTGGTGGCGGTGGACCCGGTGGGCGCGCGCGTGCTGCGCGACTACGGCGACCTGCCCGCACACGCACGCGAGCAGCTGCGCACGCTGGGCTACGACACCGGGCAGATGACGGTCGATCTGTTCGAGGCGCCGCCCGTGGCCCAGAGCTGGTTCGTGCTCGATCGCATCCGCACCATCGCGCGCGAACACGGCGCCGACATGGCGCAGGCGGTGAAGCTGGTGCAGTACTTCCGCGACCTGCGCCACTACCCCTTCTACAACCGCGTGCGCGGCCTGTTCTACCCGGGCGAGCCGCCCGCCAGCACGGTCGTCGAAGTGGCACGGTTCCTGCCTGGAGACGGTGCCCTGATCGAAGTGGAAGCCACGATCCACCTTCCCGCATGAAGGCGCGGCTTTTCGCGATCGGTGCACTGTCCGCAGAGTAGAAGCTGGCAGTGGCCGCACCGGCCACGGGTCATTGCTCTGGTGTCCACACGAACCGGAGAACCCATGAAACGCGCAATCACCGCCCTCACCCTCACCGCCATCGCCGCCCTCGCCCAGGCGCAGGACAAGGTCACCTTCCTCACCTCCTGGTATGCCCAGGCCGAACACGGCGGCTACTACCAGGCCGTCGCCACCGGCATCTACAAGAAGCACGGCCTCGACGTCACCGTGAAGATGGGCGGCCCGCAGATCAACGGCGTGCAGCTGCTGGCCGCCGGCCAGGCCGACTTCATGATGGGCAAGGACTTCCAGGTGCTCAGCGGCATCGAGCAGGGCGTGCCGCTCACCACCGTGGCCGCCGTGTTCCAGAAGGAGCCCCAGGGCATGGTCACGCACCCCGACGTGAACAGCCTGGCCGACCTCAAGGACCGCACCATCCTGGTGGCCACCAGCGGCCGCAGCACCTGGTGGCCCTGGCTCAAGCTGAAGTACGGCTTCAAGGACGACCAGACGCGGCCCTACACCTCCAACATGCAGCCCTTCTTCGCCGACAAGACGATGGCGCAGCAGGGTTTCCCGAGCTCCGAGCCGTTCACCGCGGAAAAGGCCGGCCAGAAGGTGAAGTTCTTCCTGTTCGCCGACGACGGCTATCCGCCCTACGGCAACACCATCGTCACCATGCACAAGACCGTGAAGGACCGGCCCGAACTGGTGCAGCGCTTCGTCAAGGCCACGCTGGAAGGGTGGAAGAGCTACATGGACAACCCCGCCGCCGGCAACGCCCTGATCAAGCAGGACAACCCCAAGATGGACGACGAGATGCTGGCGTACGCCCACCGCAAGATGAAGGAGCTGAAGTTCTTCGACGGAGGCGACGCGGCGCGCCTGGGCGCCGGCAGCATGACCGACGCACGCTGGAAGGCCACCTACGATTTCATGGTCTCCAGCGGGCAGCTCAAGCCGAATCCGCAGTGGCAGCAGGCCTACACCCTGCAGTTCGTCAAGGACCTGAAGGTCATGCCCTGAGCGCGCGCGAGGACCACCGAATGCTCGTGACGCAACAACCCGTGCTGCGGCGTTTCTGGTACGCCGTCATGCCCCTGGCCCGCCTCGACGCAGGCCCCCAGCCCTTCACCCTGCTCGGCGAGGACATCGTGCTGTGGAAGCAGGCCGACGGCACGCCCGCGGCCCTGCGCGACCGCTGCTGCCACCGCACGGCCAAACTCTCCAAGGGCTTCGTCGAGGACGGCCACATCGTGTGCGGCTACCACGGCTGGACCTACGACTGCGCCGGCACCTGCGTGAAGATCCCGCAGCAGCCCGGCCTGCCGGTGCCCGCCGGCGCGCGCGTGCCGGCCTACCACTGCCAGGAGCGCTTCGGCTACGCCTGGGTGGCGCTGGACGAGCCGCTCACGCCGCTGCCCGCACCGGCCGAGGAAGCGCAGGGCTGGAGGCGCGTGCACCAGTTCGACGAGACCTGGAACACCGGCGCGCTGCGGCTGATGGAGAACTCCTTCGACAGCGCCCACTTCGCCTTCGTGCACAAGGGCACCTTCGGCCAGGGCGAGCAGCCCAAGCCGAGCCACTTCCGCATCGACGAGACCGACTACGGCTTCGAGGCCTCCATGGTCATTCCGATCAACAACCCGCCCGAGTCGCACCGCATCACCGGCAGCACCGAGCCGACCACCGAGCGGCGCTTCTCGAACCAGTGGCACCTGCCCTTCCTGCGCCGGCTGGGGCTGTCCTACCCGAGCGGCGTGGAGCACGTGATCTACACCTGCGCCACGCCCATCGACGACCACCGCGTGCGGCTGCTGCAATGGCTCTACCGCAACGACAGCGAGGCCGACTGCCCCGCCGACCTGCTCAACGCGTGGGACACCCGCGTGGTCCTGGAGGACAAGGAGATCCTCGAGTCGGTGAACGCCGACGCGCCGATCGACGTGGCCCGGCGCGACGAGCAGAGCATGGCCAGCGACCGCCCCGGCATGATCATGCGCAAGCGGCTGCTCGCGCTGCTGCGCACCCACGGCGAGAGCGAGGTGCACGGCTGGGTCCCGATCCGCCACGTCCGCGAGGAGGCCGCCGCATGCTGACCACCCGACAGAAGGTGCTGCGCCGCTTCTGGTACGCGCTCATGCCGATGTCCTTCCTGGACCAGGGCCCCAAGTCCTTTCGCCTCATGGGCGAGGACCTCGTGCTCTGGAAGCAGGCCGACGGCACGCCCGCGGCCACCGCCGACCGCTGCTGCCACCGCACCGCGAAGCTGTCCAAGGGGTACGTGGAGAACGGCAACATCGTGTGCGGCTACCACGGCTGGACCTACGACTGCACCGGCGCCTGCGTGCGCATCCCGCAGGCCCCCGACGCGCCGCCGCCTGCCAACGCCCGGATCCCGGCCTACCGCGCCCAGGAGAAATACGGCTATGTCTGGGTCGCGCTCGACGAGCCGCTGCGGCCGATCCCCGACTTCCCGGAAGACGGCCAGCCCGGCTGGCGCCGCATCTTCCAGTTCTACGAAGAATGGAAGACCAGCCCGCTGCGCATGATGGAGAACTCCTTCGACAACTCGCACTTCTCCTTCGTGCACAAGGCGAACTTCGGCATCCTCGAGCAGCCCAGGCCCGCGCCCTACAGCTTCGAGGAAACCGACTACGGCTTCGAGGCCATCACCACCGTGCCGATCCGCAATCCGCCGCAAAGCCACGCCGTCACCGGCACCACCGAGCCCATTACCGAACGGCACCTGGTGAACCGCTACTACCTGCCGTTCGCGCGGCGCTTCGGCTGCACCTACCCCGCAAGCGGCACCGGCCACATCATCTACAACTGCGCGACCCCGATCGACGACGACCGCATGATGCTGGTGCAGTGGCTCTACCGCAACGACAGCGAGGAGGCGTGCAGTACCCAGGCGCTGATCGACTGGGACGCGGCGATCACCGCCGAGGACCGCGACATCCTGGAGGCAACCGATCCGGACGCCTGCGTGGACATCGCGCGGCGCGCCGAGTTCCACATGGCCTCGGACAGGCCCGGCCTGGTGATCCGCAAGCAGCTCATGGACCTGCTGCGCGCCCACGGCGAACAGGAAGTGCACCGCGGAACACCGGCCGCCGCGCGAAAGGTCACGGCATGACACAGGACCTGCTCATTCGCAACGCGAGCGCCATCCTCACCGGCCTGCCCGGCGCGGCGGGCCGCGCTGTCGGCGGCGACCTGCGGGTGCGCGGCGGCCGCATCGCCGCGCTGGGCGCGCTCGCGCCCGAGCCCGGCGAGCGCCAGCTCGATGCGACCGGCTGCGTGGTCTACCCCGGCTGGGTCAACACCCACCACCACCTGTTCCAGTCGCTGCTCAAGGGCGACCCGCAGGGGCTCAACGCCACGCTCTCGCCGTGGCTGGTGGCTACGCCCATGCGCCTGCGCCCGCGCATGAACGCGCACGAGTTCCGGCTCGCGGCGCGGGTGGGCCTGGTGGAACTTGCGCTGTCCGGCTGCAGCACGGTCGCCGACCACAACTACCACTACTGGCCCGACATGCCCTACGACAGCTCGGCCATCCTGTTCGAGGAGGCACAGCGCCTGGGCCTGCGGTTCGTGCTGTGCCGCGGCGGCGGCACGCTGGCGCGCGCGCCGGCCGAGGGACTGCCGGCGGCCTCGCGCCCCGAGACGCTGGAAGGTTTCCTGGGCGACCTGGAGCGGCTGGTGCGCGAGTGGCACGACCCTGCGCCCGACGCCATGCGCCGGGTGGTGGCGGCGCCCACCACGCCGCCGCACTCGATGCGGCCGCAGGAGCTGCGCGAGACCGCCCAGGCCGCCCGCGCGCTCGGCCTGCGCCTGCACTCGCACCTGTCCGAGACGGTGCACTACCACGACATGGTCCACCAGCAGCACGGCATGAAGCCGGTGCATTTCTGCGAATCGATCGGCTGGCTGGGCCCGGACGTCTGGTTCGCGCACCTGGTCAAGCTCGACGAGGACGAGATCGCGCTGCTGGGCGCCACCCGCACCGGCATCGCGCACTGCCCGCAGAGCAACGGGCGCCTGGGCAGCGGCATCGCGCCGGTGCGGCAGCTCGAGGCCGCCGGCGCGCAGGTCTCCATCGGCGTGGACGGTGCGGCCTCCAACGAGGCCGCCGACATGATCAGCGAGACCCACGCCGCCTGGCTGATGCAGCGCGCCCGCGCGGGGCAGGACGCGCTGGCGGTGCACCGCGGCGGGGGCGGCGAGGGCGACGCCGCCGCGACCACGGTGGAAGACGTGGTGCGCTGGGGCAGTGCGGGCGGCGCCGGCGTGCTGGGCCTCGATGCCGTGGGCACGCTCGCACCCGGCATGGCGGCCGACCTGGCCATCTACGGCATCGACCGCGACCCGCGCTACTTCGGCCTGCACGACCCCGCCATCGGCCCCGTCGCCAGCGGCGGCGCCGCCGACCTGCGCCTGCTGCTGGTGGGCGGGCGCGAGGTGGTGCGCGAGGGGCGCATCCCGGGGCTGGACCTGGCGGAGCTGGGCCGCAGCAGCCGCGAGGCCGTGCAGGCGTTGCTGGCGCGCTGCTGAGCCTGCATTTACCTAGAAGGCGCCGCCCCGGGACAAAGCTCCCATTCCCGCAGCCGCGCGGCGGCCGTGCAATGGGCATTCCGTTCCTCAGGAGTGCACCATGAGTTCCACCCCCCCACCCAACCCCAACAAGGCCCTCTGGGAAAAGGGCGACTTCACCCGCATCGCCGCGACCATGCGCGAGAGCGGCGAAGCGCTGGTCGAGGAACTCGGCATCGGCCCCAGCGAGCAGGTGCTGGACCTCGGCTGCGGCGACGGCACCACGGCACTGCCGGCTGCGCGCCGTGGTGCGCAGGTGCTGGGCGTCGATATCGCGGGCAACCTGGTCGCGGCCGGGCAGCGCCGTGCGCAGGAGGCCGGCCTGGCCGACCGGCTGCAGTTCCAGGAGGGCGACGCGAGCCGGCTGGAGGGCCTCGAGAACGACCGCTTCGACCGGGTGGTGAGCATCTTCGGCGCGATGTTCGCGCCGCGCCCGGGCGACGTGGCGCGCGAGATGGTGCGCGTGACCAAACCCGGCGGGCAGGTGCACATGGGCAACTGGATCCCGAACGATCCCACCCTGGTGGCGCAGATCCTGCGCATCAGCGCCGCGTATTCACCGCCGCCGCCGGAAGGCTTCGTGAGCCCCATGACCTGGGGTGTGGAGAGCCACATCGTCGAGCGCTTCGGCGCGGCGGGCGTCGCGCGCGAGGACATCGAGCTGCAGCGCCGCACGTATACCTTCCGCCACCCCGGTTCGCCGTCGAGCTTCCTGGACCTCTTTCGCGAGTACTACGGGCCCACCATGAACGCCTTCGCGGCGGCCGGGCAGCAGGGCCGCAGCGAGGATCTGCAGCGCGAATTGCAGGCGCTGTTCGAGGCGCAGAACACCAGCGGTGATGCGCAACAAACGGTGATTCCCGCCACCTTCCTGCTCGTGACCGTACGGGTGCGCTAGCCTGCGGGGACGATGTTCCTGTTCTTCTCCAACCGCCTTGGCTGCCTCGGCTCCCTGCTGGTCTCTCTGCTGCTCACGCTGGCCCTCCTGGGCCTGTTCTGGCTGTTCTGAGCGGGTGCTCGGGCAACGGGCGCTGAGCGGTCTCAGCCGCGCGCTTCCTGGGCTGGCGCGCCTTCGGCCCGCAGCTTAAGCGCCCGGTTCATCGCCTCGAAACCGGCGCGGGTGCCTGCATCGAGGCTGGCGCGCAGCAGCGGCACGAGCAGCCCGGAGAACCGCTCGGAATGCACCAGGCGCGTGCGGTCGCCGCCCAGCGGCGCGAGCTCGAAGGCGTGCTCTCCGTCGAACAGGCCGGGGACGCCGAGGCGGCCCAGCCAGCGCAGTTCGGCGGCAGGCCGTGCGACCAGCACCCGGGGCTTGAAGGCCATCGACTTGCCCCCGGGCGGCTGCACCACGATCTCCAGGCGCGCGCCGGGGCGGGGATCGCCGCTGATCGAGCGGATGAACGGGTTCCAGGCCGGATAAGCCGGGAAGTCCAGCAGCACTTCCCACACGCGGGCGGGGCTGGCATCGACGTCGATTTCGGTGCGAAGGGCGTGCCGCATCGTTCTGGTTTCCTCTTCGGATGTGATGACGGCCGAGCTTAGCGCCGCCGGCTGACCTCCTCGTGCGCCGGGCACCGACGCGGACACGCCGCGGCCGCTGGTATCACCGCGGCACCGACACAAGAAACGCAAAGGGAGACGCCATGGCCACAGGGGATTGCACGCTGCGATGGATGCGCCGCATGGGCGCCGCGCTGATGCTGGCGGGCACGGCCGTCGGCGCGACTGCGCAGGCCACCGGATGCGCCGGCATGGACGCCCTGCGCGTGCCGGGCGCACAGATGCAGGTCGCCGCCTGCCTGGCCGACCTCTCCACGCGCTACCTGGTGGCGACCGGCCACACCGACGCGAGCGACTGGCTGCCGCTGCACTCGGTCGCCACGCGCAACCCGCCCGACGCCGTGCCGGGCGTCCAGCTCGACGGCTATTTCCCCGACACCTCCACCGCGAACACCTACCGCGGCTGGAACCACGACGCGCAGTTCGTCATCCGCCTGCCCGAGCAGTGGAACGGCAAGCTGGTGATCACGGGGGCCCCCGGCGTACGCCGCCAGTACGCCAACGATTACCTGATCAGCGACTGGGTGCTGTCGCGCGGCTATGCCTACGCGTCCACGGACAAAGGCAACAGCGGCACCAGCTTCTACAGCGACGGCGCCGCCCCCGGCGACGCCATCGCCGAATGGCACCTGCGCGTCACCGAGCTCACCCAGGCGGCCAGGGAGGTGGTGGCGCAGCGCTATGGCCGCGCGCCCGAGCGCACCTACATCACGGGCATCTCCAACGGCGGCTACCTCACCCGCTGGGCCCTGGAGAACAGCCCCGAGCTCTACGACGGCGGCGTCGACTGGGAGGGGGCGCTGTGGCGCGCCGAGGGCCCGAACCTGTTCACCTATTTGCCCACGGCGCTGCGCGACTACCCGCGCTGGCGCAGCGGACTCGACCCGCTGGCGCGCCAGCGCATGCTGGATGCCGGCTTCGCGCCGGGCTCCGAGTTCCTGTGGGACCACCATTACCTGGTGTACTGGGACCTGACCCAGCGGACCTACCGCGAGGAGATCGACCCCGGCTACGACGGCAGCCTGGCCGCCGGACTGCCGTTCTGCCTCTCGGGGCTGCCCGCCTGCGACGCCGACTACGTCTACGCGCAGCGCCCGCAGGCGGTGAAGGACGCGGTGGCGCGGATCTCACTCACCGGCCGCATCGGCAAGCCCCTCATCACCCTGCATGGCGACCTCGACGCGCTGCTGCCGATCCGCACCAACTCGGACGCGTACGTGCAGCGCGTGCGCGGCAGCGGACGCGGACACCTGCACCGCTATTACGTGGTCGAAGGCGGCAACCACGTGGACCAGCTGTACGACGTCTTCCCCGACCGGCTGCGCCCCATCGCGCCGTGCTGGCGCGCGGCCTTCGCGGCGCTGGAGACCTGGGTCGAGACGCGGGGCCAGCACCGCCCGCCCGACAGCCGCACGCTGCCGCGCACCGGCAGCGACCTGGCCAACCGCTGCCCACTGGAGTGAGCCCCATGAGCACCCGCCCCGAACCGTCCATTCCGCCGCAGCCCAAGCCGCCGCTCGGGCCCGACCCGCAGCCGCCGCGCGGGCCGCAACCGACGCCGCCGCCGGTGGAATAGGGACCGATCGGACCGGCGCGGCAAGCAGCGGCGCTGCCGGGTCGGCACGGGCCTACCAGCGGGACCGTGCGCATATGCGCCGCCGCGGGCGCGCACATCCGTGCGTTGCGATGCGGCCGGCCCGCTCTGTCGCGAACCTTCAGTCCATCGTGACCTTGGCTTCGCGGATCACCTTGCCCCACTTCTGCGTCTCGTCGGCGATGAAGCGCTCGAATTCCGGCGCCGTGCTGCCGACCGGGATGGTGCCCATGGCTTCGAGGCGCGCGCGCACCTCGTCCTGCCGCACCACGGCGGCGATCTCCTCGGCCATGCGGCGCACGATGGGCTCGGGCGTGCGCGCCGGCGCCAGCATGCCGGCCCAGGTGCTGGCCACGAAACCGGGCACGCCCTGCTCGACGAAGGTCGGCACCTCGGGCAGCACCGGCAGGCGCTTGTCGCTGGCAACGCCGATCAGGCGGATCCTGCCGCCCTTGCCCGGTGCGATCTGGCCGGAGGCGGCATCGAGGAACAGCTGGATCTGCCCGCCCATCAGGTCGGTCAGGGCGGCCGCCGCGCCCCGGTAGGGAATGTGGACCATGTAGGTGCCGGTCAGCGACTTCAGCATCTCGGTGGAAAGGTGGACTGCCGAGCCGATGCCGCTGGAGCCGTAGCTGATCTTGCCGGGATTGGCCTTGGCGTACGCCAGCAGCTCGCCCACGCTCTTGTAGGGCGCGTCGTTGGACACGGCGGCGACCAGCGGAGACTGGCCGATCAGCGACACCGCGGCAAGGTCCTTCTTCGGGTCGTAGGGAAGCTTCTTGTACAGCGTGGTGTTGGCCGCATAGGCGGCGATCACCACCGCGAAGGTGTGGCCGTCCGGCGCGGCCTTGGCCAGCGTGTCCACCGCCAGGATGCTGTTGGCGCCGGGCTTGTTCTCGACCAGCACGGGCTGGCCGAGCCGCGCCTGCAGGCGGTCGCAGATCAGGCGCGCCGTGACGTCGGTGAAGCCTCCCGGCGGGTAGCCCACCAGCACGCGGATCGGGCGGCTGGGCCAGGCGGTCTGCGCCCGCGCCAGCAAGGGTGCGGCGGTGGCGGCGGCAAGTGCGGCGGTGAACTGGCGGCGTTGCATGCGGAGGTCTCCGGTCGTTGTGGAAAGCGGTGTTCGGGCAATCCGTTCGGGCTGTCCGGTGGGGCGGTGCGGCGATGCGGTTGCGGCTGGCCGGCCTCAGTGCCGGCCCTGATAGGCCTCGCGCAGCGTGCGCTTGAGCACCTTGCCGATGGCACTGCGGGGCAGCTCGTCGATCACCACCACCGCGGCCAGGCGCTGGGTCTTGCCGACGCGCGCATTGACCCAGGCGCGCAGATCCTCGGGCGTCACCGCCTCGCCGTCGGCGCGCAGTTCGACGAAGGCCACCGGCGTCTCGCCCCACTCGGTGCTGGGCACGCCCACCACGGCCGCCTCGTGGACCGCCGGGTGCGCGCGCAGCTGCGCCTCCAGGTCGCTCGGGTAGATGTTGAAGCCGCCCGAGATGATCATGTCCTTCTTGCGGTCGAACAGCAGCAGGAAGCCATCGGCGTCGAAGCGGCCGACGTCGCCGGTGCGGATGAAGCGCAGCCCCTCCGGCGAGAACCACTCGGCCTCGCGCGTCTGCTCGGGCTGGTTGTGGTAGCCGGTCATCATGCCGGGCGAGCGGCCGACCACCTCGCCGGCCTCACCCGGTGCCACCTCGCGCCCGTCCTCGCCGATCAGGCGGATGTCGTGGCCCGCAGCGGGCCGGCCCACCGTGTGCAGCTTGCCGGGGTGCGCGTGCGCCTCCAGGATGCAGGTGCCGCCGCCCTCGGTCATGCCGTAGAACTCCACCAGGCCGCCGGGCCAGCGGCGCAGCGCGTCGGCCTTGAGCGCGGCGTCGAAGGGCGCGCTGGTGCTGAACTTCATGCGAAAGGCCGACAGATCGCGCCGGTCGAAGTCGGCGTGCGCCAGCAGCCGCCGGTACTGCACCGGCACCAGCATGGTGTGCGTCGCCCGCTCGCGTTCGGCGATCTCCAGCCACCGGCCCGCCTCGAACCTGGCCATCAGGTGCACCGTGCCGCCGAAGGCGAGCGCCGGAAAGAACACCACCAGCGTGGTGTTGGAGTACAGCGGCGTGGACAGCAGGGCCACGCTGTGCTCGTCCCAGCCGTAGGCGAGCCCGCGCTGGATGTGCGCGAAGCGCATGCCGTGCGGCTGCACGATGCCCTTGGGCATGCCGGTGGTGCCCGACGAATAGATGATGTTGAAGGGATCGGCGGGGCCGATCTCCACCGGCTGCGGCTGCGTGCCCTCGGGCGCGAGCCACTCGGCGAAGGGTCGTCCGGGAGCGCCGTCCTCCAGGGCCACCAGCGCCGGGTCGGCGCCTGCGGGCAGAAGCGGTGCCCCCAGCGCATCGACGAACAGCAGGCGCGGTGCGGCGTCGCGGCGCATCGCGGCGAAGGTCTCGGGCGTGACGCTGTGGGCGAGCGGCGCCACCACGATCCCGGCGCGCAGCGCGCCCAGGAAAAGCGCCGCCTGCAGCGGCCGCATGGTCCCGCACAGGGCGATGACATCGCCGCGGCGCAGTCCGTCGCGCTGCAGGCTGGCCGCGATGCGGTCCATCAGCGCGTCGAGCTCGCCCCAGTCGAGCCGGTCGTCGCCCTGCACGAGCGCCGGCTGGTTGGGCCGCGCGGCGGCATGCGCGCGCAGCAACTCGCCCAGGGGGCGGAACGGGGTGGAGGCGTCCAGCAGCGTCATGCGGCGCCTGCGCTGGCGTTGCCCGAGTTGTCGCTGCCGCCGCCGGCGGCCGCCGCATCGCGGGCGTCCTGCTGCTCCTGCAGCTCGCGCCACATCACCTTGCCGCTCCCGCTGCGGGGCAGTTCGGCGACGAACTCGATGATGCGCGGCACCTTGTAGGCGGCCATGCGCGACTGGCACCATGCGGCGATCTGCGCGGCATCGGCCGGCTCGGCCAGCCCCGGCTTGAGCACGACCAGCGCCTTGACGGTCTCGCCACGCCGTGCGTCGCGCGCGGCAATGACGCAGGCTTCCTGGATGGCGGGGTGGTGGTACATCTCGGCCTCCACCTCGGCCGGCCAGACCTTGAAGCCGCTCGCATTGATCATCCGTTTGAGGCGGTCGGTCATGAAGAAGTAGCCGTCCTCGTCGATGCGGGCGAGGTCGCCCGTGCGCAGGAAGCGCTTGCCCTCGATCTCGACGAAAGCCTCGCGCGTGGCTTCCTCGTTGCGCCAGTAGCCCTGCATGACCTGGGGCGCGTGCACCACGATCTCGCCGGTGCCGCCGGGCTCGACGGCGCCGCCGGTGGCGGGGTCGAGCAGTCGGGCATCGACGTCGTAGACCGGGATGCCCAGGCACTGCGGCTTGGGCCGATGCAGCGGGTTGATGTGGGTGGCCGCCAAGGTCTCGGACATGCCGTAGCCCTCCACGAAATCGAGCCCGGTGAGCGCCTTGAGCCGGGCCGCCACCGCCGCCGGCATGGCCGCGCCGCCCCCGCGGATGCCGACCAGGCTGCGCAGGTCGCGCTGCGACACGCCGGGGTCGGAGACGAAGTCGATGACCATGGTGGCGATCGCCTGCCAGGTGTTCACGCCATAGCGCTCGATGCAGCGCGCCGCCGCTTCCCGGTCCCACCGGGGCAGCAGCACGACGGTACCGCCCGCATAGAGCGGCCCGTTCATGCTGCCGGACATGCCGGTGACGTGGAAGAAGGGCAGTGTGGCGAGCATCACCCAGTCCTGGCTGCGGCCGAACCACTGCACGCCGCCCACGGCCGTGCTCATGACGCTGCGGTGCGTGTGCATGCAGCCCTTGGGGCGCCCGGTGGTGCCGGACGTGTAGGGCATCACGGCCAGGTCGTCGGGGCCCGTGCGCAGCGGCCCAGGCACGCGGGCCGCCGCCAGCATGTCGGCCCAGGACACCAGCCCGTCGCCCTGCAGCGCGCGCCGCGGCGCGGCGATGAAGGGCGGCACCGGCAGTTCGCTCGGGCCGCGCAGGTAGTCGCCGTAGGTGGCGACCACGATGTGGTCCAGCCCGCCCGCGCCCAGCAGCGGCTGCATCTCGTCCAGCAGGTCCTGCGCAACGAAGGCGATCCGGGCGCCCGAGTCGCTCACGTAGTGGCGCAGTTCCTCGCGCTTGTTCATCGGATTGACGGGCACCACCACCGCGTCGGCCCGCAGGATGCCGTAGTAGGCCAGCACCCACTGCGGACTGTTCTGCATGACCAGCAGGATGCGGTCGCCCGCCCGCACGCCCAGCTCCTGCTGCAGGTAGCCGGCGATGCGCTCGGCCTCCGCCTTGAATTCGGCGAAGCGGACGGTGCTGTCGTAGAAGACGAGGAAGGGCTTGTCGGGGTAGCGCGCGGCCGAGACTTCGGCGTTGAAGAACAGGTGCGTGGCCGGCAGCGTCAGCTGGCGCGGCTGCCCGGGCGGCCAGTGGGCGAAGTGGCGGGTTTCCGGGGCGGGCGAAGGCGGCTGCGGGGTCATGGACACGACGGCAAATGCGGGGGCAGGTGCAAGCACGCGCGGCGCGCTGCGGACGCACCATTCTGGCCCGTCGCGCCGCTGCCGCGCTGTCGCCCAGGCGCCGCGTTCGGCCAGGGTGCAGCGCCCGCGCCACCGCGCCGACGACCCCCCGTTCGCGGTCGTGCCAGACGAGCCAGCCGTGGTGGCCTCATCCGACGGGCCTGCGCCACGTGGCGCCGGGCCGCAGCGCGATGCGCTCGCCGCGGTGCAGCAGCACCACGGTGTCGCGATTGGCGCGGTCCGCCTGGATGTCGAAGGGGCCGTCGCCAACGGCCGCGACATGCAGGCGCTGGCCACGCAGCCACAGCGACAGCCGAACGGGCCCCAGCTGCGGCGGCAGCGCGGGTTCGACCCGCAGGCCCTCGGGGGCGGCACCCAGCCCCAGGTAGTGGCGCTGCAGGGTGTCGAGCGTTCCGCCCATGGCCGCCAGGTGGATGCCCTCGGCCACACTCTCGCCTTCGAGCACCTGCAGGTCGGTGTGCAGCGCCTGGCGAAAGAGGTCCCACGACTGCTGCGGCGCCGCCCGCGCCAGGGCCCCTGCGTAGACCACCCGCGACAGGCTGGAGCGGTGGGTGCTGCGGTCCATGTAGTAGCGCGCCGTACGCAGCAGGGCCTCGCGGTCGAAGCTATAGCCCAGGCGCTTCAGCATGGCGAACACCACCTCCTCGGACAACAGGTGAAAGAGCGTGAGGGCGTCGGCCTGCTTGGTGATCTGGAACTCGTCGGCGCTGCGGCCGATCGCATGGAGCGCCCAGTCGAGGCGCTCGCCACGCACCGCGGGCGGCAGCATCTGGGCGTCGAAGGGCGCGAGCCGGTCGAAGCCGTCGAACTGCGCAATGACGCCATCGGCGAGGAAGGGCACCACCATGCGGCGGCTGATGCGGTCCCATAGGGCCAGCTCGTCGTCGTGCAGGGCGAGCCGCCGGCGCAGCGCCTCGCAGCGCTCCGGCGGGAGCGCCTCCAGCACCTCGCGCGCGCAGCACAGCGTCCAGACCGCCATGACGTTGGTGTAGGCGTTGTTGTCCAGCCCCGGCGCGTCACGCCCCGGATAGGCGTTGTGGTATTCGTCGGGCCCGATCACGCCGCGGATTTCGTAGCGGCCCTCGGGCCCCGTGGGCTGCGCCAGGCTGCCCCAGAAGCGCGCGATCTCCAGGACCATCTCGGCGCCATGGTCGGCGAGGAACTCGAGATCGCCGCTCGCCTGCACGTACTGCCAGACGTTCCATGCGATGGCTGCGCCGATGTGCCGCTGCAGGTGCGTGTGGTCGCGCATCCACGCGCCGTTCAGCTGGTTTTTCTGGAAGCGCGGCGTCACCTCCTCGCCGCTCGCGGCGCTGCGCCAGGGAAACATCGCACCGCGCAGCCCCTCCTGCCGGGCCCGTGCACGGGCGACGTCGAGCCGACGCCACCGATACAGCAGGCATGCGCGCGAGACCTCGGGCATGCGGCCGTGGAAGAAGGGAAGCACGAAGGCTTCGTCCCAGAAAACGTGCCCGTGGTAGGCCTCGCCATGCCAACCCCGCGCCGGAACGCCGGCATCCAGCGTCGTGACGTGCGGCGAGGCGGTCTGCACCAGGTGGAAGGCATGCAGGTGCGCCGGCTGGCCGCACGCCGGATCGTCGAGTGCCAGCCCGATGCGCTCCCACAGTTCGGCCCAGCACGCCCGGTGCTCCTGCAGCAGCGCATCGAAGCCGGGTGCCTGCGCCAGAACGTCCGCGGCACTGCGCAGCGGGTCGTCCTGCGCTTCTTGGCTGCCGGTGGTGCACAGGGCAACGGTCTTCTCGATGGCGGCCGTCGCGCCGCAAGCCAGCATCACTTCCACCGCATGTCCACAGCGATCAGCGCCCTCGAGCCAGGGTTCCGGTGCGGCCCTGGCGCCTTCCACGCACAGCCGCTGGACCAGCGCGAGCCGCGCGCCCGTCGCTGCGATGCGCGCTTGCAGCCAGGCCTCTCCAGGCGCGGCGCAGGCGGTGCGCAGATCATGCAGATGGTGCGCGCTGTAGCCTTCGTAGCGCGCCACGTTGCGGTTGGCCACGCGGCCGTCCAGCCATGCGCGCAGCGCCACGGGACCGAGGCCCTCGTCCAGCGCCGACACCTCGAGGCGCAGCGCTGCGAGCTGCGGCCGGGCCATGCTGACCAGCCGGTGTTCGGTGACGCGAAGGCGCCGTCCCTCGCTGTCCGCGCAGACGAACATCCGCCAGGAGCAGCCGCCGCGCAGATCGAGGCGGTGCTCGTACTGCAGCAGCCGGGCGGTGTCCAGCCGCAACCAGTCGGCCTCGCCGTGCAGGCGCAGGTCCAGCCGCAGCCAGTTGGGCAGGTTGACCAGCGTGTCGGTCTCGTCGTGCTCGCCCTCGATGGTGGCGCCGGTACGGCCCCAGCAGCCAGCGCGGTAGGTGCCCGGATAGTGCGGGCCTTCGGGCCCCGCGTGAACCGTCGCGGCGCGGGTGACGTGCACCCCGTTGCCGAGGGCGAAGAGGGACTCCCTGCGCCCTTCGTCGGCCGGATCGAAGCGGCAGTAGGTGAGCGACCAGGGATCGTCGCCGGGCGGCGCCTCAGTCGCGTGCAACGACATCCCGCCTCACCTGCAGCGCCTGCGCCCCCGACTCGACCGCCGCCAGCTCCGGATAGGCGGGCTGGGAGCCCCAGCCCGTGACGGTGCAGCGCGACGCCGCCACCGCCATCCGCAGCGCCTGCTCGAGCGGGCGGCCGAGCGCCAGGGCGGCGGCCAGCCCGCCGGCGAAGGCGTCGCCTGCTCCGGTGGTGTCGATCACCTCGACCTCGGGCCCGGCCTCGACCGCCAGCAGCTGCTGGCCGTCGTCGAACACGCAGCCTCCGTCGGCCAGCTTCACGCAGGCGGCGCGGGCGCCCAGCTGCCGCAGGCGTCGCGCGGCCCGGCCGGCGGACGCGAAGTCCTCGACGGCGATGCCGGTTAGCGCCTGCGCTTCGCCGGCGTTGGGCAGCACCAGGTCGCACAGCGCCAGGATCGATTCATCGACGCGGTCGGCCGGGGAAGGGTCGAGCACCGTGCGCAGTCCGGCGGCACGCGCGGTGCACAGGGCCCGCCGCAGCGCCTCGGCATCGATCTCGGCATCGACCGCGAACACCGAGCCCTGCGGCGCCGCCCGCAGTGCGTCGTCGAGCGCACGCAGGTCGTCCTGCAACCACGGCGCATCGTTGGCATTGGCCGCCAGCACGATGCCCTTCTTGCCATCGGGCGGCACGGTGATCATGGACACGGCCGTGTCGTGCCCGGCACGCCGGTGCACGCCCTCCAGCCGGACGCCCGCCTCCCGCACCGCGGCCAGCGCCTGGGCGGCCAGGTCGTCGTCCCCCACCTGGCCGAACAACGCCGCCTCCAGGCCCATGCGCGCGGCGAGCAGCGCCCGGTTCGCCGCCTTGCCACCGCCGAGGCGCGTGAACTCGCGCGCGATCAAGGTCTCGCTGACTTCGGGCCGCCGGTCGGCGCGGACCTGGAAGTCGGCGTTGATGCTGCCGAGCGACAGCAGTCGCCCGCCGGGCGCCGGGGAGCGCGAATTCATCCGGTTTACTCCTGACGAGGTTTCCAGCCCACTCTAGTGGCGACGGCGTCCCCAGGGGGGCCGCTGCAACAAGGATCAGCCGCCCGTTACGTTTGCCCGGTCGGGCACCAGGCGCTTCGACCCATGGCGATCGCGAGGGGCACGAGCCCGGCTCCATGGCCGCGCGGGTCGCGTCCTCAACGGTGAGCCCCGCTTCGTCGTCGCTACCGCGGAGGACGGCGCGGCCGCGAATCGCGGCGTGCTACGGTTTGCGCCCATGGACATTCCCCTGATCGACATCGCCCCGCTCGCCGGTGCCGACGCAGCGGCCCGCGCACAGGTCGCCGTCGCCATCGGCCGCGCTTGCCGCGACACCGGCTTCTTCGCCATCGAAGGCCATGGCGTGGCCGAAGCGACCGTCGCCTCCGCCTTCGCCGCCGCACAGGCGCTGTTCGCGCTCGCGCCCGAGGCCAAGCAGGCACTGGCGATCGGACGCCATGGCCACAACCGCGGCTGGGTGGCGTTGGGCGTGGAGTCGCTGGACGAGCGGGCCCAGCCCGACCTCAAGGAAGCCTTCAACCTCATCTGGACCGACGAGCGCAGCCGGCCGCCCAACGTCTGGCCCCCGATCGACGGCTGGCGCGAGGCAGTGCAGCCGTATTTCGATGCGGCGCTGGCGGTGGGGCGGCGCCTGCACCGAGCCTTCGCACTCGACCTCGGCCAGCCCGAGCACTACTTCGACGACAAGCTCGACCAACCCCAGGCCACCTTGCGCATGCTGCGCTACCCGGCCGAGTTCGCGGGCGATACGCCGGCCGGCCGCCCGGGTGCCGGCACCCACACCGACTACGGCAACGTGACGCTGCTGGCGACCGACGGCGTGGCCGGCCTGCAGGTGCAAGGACGCGGCGGCGGCTGGATCGACGTGCCGGCGCTGCCCGGCCGCTTCGTGTGCAACATCGGCGACTGCCTGATGCGCTGGTCGAACGACGTCTACGTATCGACCCCGCACCGGGTGCTGCCCCCGGCGCGCGAACGGTACTCGCTCGCCTTCTTCCTCGACCCGAATCCGGACGCGCTGGTCAGCGCACTACCGGACTGCGTGCCGGCGGGCGAAGCGCCGCGACAGCCGCCGATCACGGCGGGCGAGTACCTGCGCCAGCGGGTCGCTGCGACCTACGGACGCTGAGGCGGGGCGGGGGCGGCCGCGGCGCCGGCCGCTTCGATGACCTCCGAGGCCGTTCGGAACGCATCCACCGCCGCCGGAAAGCCGCAGTAGACGCTCGCGTGCAGGAAGATCTCCTGCAGCTCCTCGGGTGTGACGCCGTTGTTCAGCGCGCCGCGCACATGGATCTTCAGCTCGTGCATGCGTCCGAGCGCCACCAGCATGGACACGGTGACGATGCTGCGGGTGCGCAGATCGATACCGGTGCGCTGCCAGGTGTTGGCCCAGGCGTGCCGCGTGACGAGTTCCTGAAGCGGTGCGGTGAAGGCCGTGGCCTTGTCGAGCGCGTTTTGCACATAGTCGTCGCCGAGCACGGCGCGTCGGGTCGCGAGGCCAGCCTGCACGGCGGGGTCCTGGGGCAACTGCATGGGGGTCTCCGGTAATCGAACCAGGATCGTAAGCGCCGGACGCGAGCGCCGAATGCCCTGCTCGACCATGCAAACTCCTCGGTTGGGTCGCAGCCGTCTCGCGTACAAGACGACGCTGGCCTTCGACGAAGACCTGAAAAGTGCGGGGATCGATTGCCGACGACAGAAAGATGGCCGCGCGTCGGACACGCTCCGGGCCAGCTTAAACGTTGAACAGGAAATTCATCACGTCGCCGTCCTTGACGACGTATTCCTTGCCTTCGCTGCGCATCTTCCCGGCGTCCTTGGCTCCCTGCTCGCCCTTGCAGCGGACGTAGTCGTCGAAGGCGATGGTCTGGGCGCGGATGAAGCCGCGTTCGAAGTCGCCGTGGATTACGCCAGCGGCCTGCGGTGCGGTGTCGCCGATGTGGATGGTCCAGGCGCGCACTTCCTTTTCGCCGGCGGTGAAGTACGTCTGCAGGCCCAGCAGCGTGAAGGCGGCGCGGATCAGGCGGTTCAGGCCGGGCTCGGTCTGGCCGATCTCGGCCAGGAACATCGCCTTGTCTTCCTCGCCCATGTCGGCCATGTCGGCTTCCATCTTGGCGCAGATGGCGACCACGGGCGCGTTCTGGCCGGCCGCGTACTGCTGGAGCCGCTCGAGCAGCGGATTGTTCTCGAAGCCGTCCTCGGCGACGTTGCCCACGAACATGGCCCGCTTGGCGGTGATGAGGCACAGCGGCTTGAGCAGGGCCTGTTCCTCGGCCGAGAGTTCCAGCGTGCGCGCCGGCCGCCCCTCGTTCAATGCGGCCTGCACCCGCCCGAGCAGGGGCACCAGCTTGGCCGCCTCCTTGTCGTTGCCGCTGCGGGCGGCTTTGGCATAGCGCTGCAGGCTTTTCTCGACCGTCCCGAGGTCGGCCAGGCAGAGCTCGGTCTGGATCACCTCGATGTCGGCGATGGGATCGACCTTGCCGGCGACGTGGATCACGTTCGGATCTTCGAAGCAGCGCACCACGTTGACGATGGCGTCGGTCTCGCGGATGTGCGCGAGGAACTGGTTGCCCAGCCCCTCGCCCTGGCTCGCGCCGGCTACCAGCCCGGCGATATCGACGAACTCGACGATGGCCGGCACCACACGCTCGGGCTTCACGATCTCGGCCAGCTGCGCCAGGCGCGGATCAGGCACCTCGACCACGCCGGTGTTCGGCTCGATGGTGCAGAAAGGGTAGTTCTCGGCGGCGATGCCCGCCTTCGTCAACGCGTTGAAGAGGGTGGACTTGCCGACGTTGGGCAGGCCGACGATGCCGCATTTGAGGCTCATGGGAGGCTTCTCTCAAGCAAGGTGTGCATCCGCGCCCGAAGGCCGCGGGGTCCGCTGCGCCGCGGGCGCGACCGCGCGCAAGGGGTGGGTGGGATGGGGGACGATTGTATCGGCGCACCTGCGGCACCCTCCCCGTTCGGGCGGCACGAACCCGGGCAGCCGCGTACGACAGGCGGGGCAGGCCCGTCGGCCGCCGCGGCCTGCCCCCACGGCATCCCGGCACGCTCCCGGCCCCCGGCCAGCAGCGCGTGGCCCGCACTGCGGCGTCCGGACGCCGCGCTGCGGCGCTGCGGCCAAACGCCGCCGCTCTGGCATGCTCGCGCTTGCGCCGAACCGCCATGCATCCGCCCCGCCCCCGCCACATCCTTGCCGTGATCGTGATCGCGCAGTTCGCGGGCACCTCGCTGTGGTTCTCCGGCAATGCGATCCTGGCGCAGCTCGCGCAGGCGCTGGCGCTGGACGGGCAGCCGCTGGCGGCGGTCACCTCGGCGGTACAGCTCGGCTTCATCGCCGGCACGCTGGTGTTCGCGCTGCTGAACATCGCCGACCGCTGGCGCCCCCGCGACGTGTTCCTCGCCTGCACGCTGCTGGGCGCCGCGGCCAACGCCGGCATGCTGCTGCTGCCGGGGCTGGAGGGGCGCTACGCGCTGCTGCTCGCGCTGCGCTTCGCCACCGGCTTCTTCCTGGCCGGCATCTATCCCGTGGGCATGAAGATCGCTGCCAGCTGGTGGCGCGAAGGCCTGGGCGGCGCCTTGGGCTGGCTGCTGGGCGCGCTGGTGCTGGGCACCGCGCTGCCCCACCTGCTGGCCGGCACGCTGCCGGGAACGCACTGGCAGGCGGTGGTCGCGACGGTGTCGCTGCTGGCAGTGGGCGGTGGGCTGCTGCTGCACGCGCTGGTCGGCGAAGGCCCGCACCTGGCACCCGCACCCCGCCTGCGCATCACCGCTGCGGCGCGGGCCTTCGCCAGCCGCGACTTCCGCGCCAGCGCCTTCGGCTACTTCGGCCACATGTGGGAGCTCTACACGCTGTGGGCGTTCGTGCCGCTGATGCTGGCGGCGTACGGCCAGCGGCACGAGCAGGCACTCGACATCGGCTTCTGGGCGTTCTGCATCATCGGTGCCGGCAGCCTCGGCTGCGTGGGCGGAGGCATGCTTTCGCGCAGCCTGGGCAGCGCGCGGGTGGCCTTCGGACAGCTGGGCTGCTCGGGGCTGTGCTGCCTGCTGTCGCCGCTCGCCTATCTGCTGCCGCCCGCGGGCTTTCTCGCATTCATGCTGTTCTGGGGCGTGACGGTGGCGGGCGACTCGCCGCAGTTCTCGGCGCTGAACGCCGCGCTGGCGCCGCGCGAGTTCGTGGGCTCCGCACTCACCATCGCCAACTGCATCGGCTTCGCCATCAGCGTGCTGAGCCTGCACGTGGCCACGGCGCTGGCGGCCGTGCTGCCGCTGCCGCTGTGGTTCGTTCCCATCGCGGCGGGGCCGCTGCTGGGGCTGCTGGCGTGCTCCCGCCTGGCCGCGCGGCGGGCCTGATCGCCGCGGGCCGGCTTCAGTCGAAGCGCCAGCCGCCCTCGACGGCTTGCCCGACCCGCAGCCACTGGCCCTCGCCGGCGCGAACGATGGCGTTCATGCCGAAGCACACCGCGCCATTCAGGCGCTCGTTGCGGCGATACGCCTGCAGGGTGTCGCCGACGGCGGTGCCGGCCTCGCCGGTCGCGGGATCGACGTCCGGGATGGTGCAGCGCGTGCAGGGCTTGACCGGCAGCAGCTCGACCGGGTCGTCGCCTGCGATGCGCAGCCACTCCAGCCGGTCTTCGACGTGCGGCTCCACACCGGCCAGCACCAGGTTCGGACGGAACCGCTCGATGCCCACCGGCTCCAGGCCGCCGGCGGCCAGCCGCTCGTTCAGCAGGTCCAGCGACGCCTCGCTCGCGAGCAGCAGCGGAAAGCCGTCCGAGAACTGGTTGGTGGCCTCGACGTCGCCGGTCCAGCGCCGGTCCGACAGCCGCCGGTGCTCGGGGTCGAAGCGCACGAGGCGCAGGCGCCGGCCGAGGAAATCGGAAAACCACTGCGCGGCGACAGCGCCCATGTCGTAGGCGGGCACCTCGTCGTCCCATACGCGCACCCGTACCGGTTCTTCGACCGTGTCGATCTGCAGGTGCAGCGGCAGCATGCCGGGCGCGCGCAGCACCACGTCGCTGAGCCGGATCTGCGGCCGCACCAGCGCCATGCGCGGCAGCTCGCGCTGCGTGACGAATTCGCCGGCTTCATCGACCACCATCCACGCCCGGTCCAGATCGAGGCCGGTGTCGGTCAGCAGCGCCTCGCGCACCTCGACACCCGCGCAGGATTTCACCGGGTAGACGAACAGGCGGGCGATGTGGGCGTGGACTTCAGCGGGCGCGGCGGTGGACGAGGCGGAGGGTGCGGAGCTGCTCATGTACTGCTTTCCTGTGCATGGGGAGACAAATTCCCCCGGGGGGAGGCGGATTCCGCCGGAATTGTGCCCGGCTCCTACAATGGCCCGATGGCTGCGCCTCTTGATGTCTGTATTCGCGGCGACGGCGTCGTGGGGCGCACCCTCGCGCTGCTGCTGGCGCGCGACCGCCTGCGCGTGGGCCTCGTGCAGGCGGCCGAGCCTGCGGGGGTCGATGTCCGCGCCTACGCCCTGAACGCCGCCTCCCGCGACCTGCTCGCCACCCTGCGGGCCTGGCCCGACGAAGTCCACGCCGCGACGCCCGTGCTGCGCATGGACGTGCACGGCGACGACGGCGGCCTGGTGCAGTTCCGCGCCGAGGAGCAGGGCACCGAGGCGCTGGCCTGGATCACCGGCGCCACCGCGCTGCTCGAACGTCTCGACGACGCCTTGCGCTTCCAGCCCTTCGTCGAGCGCCTCACCGAACCCGCGGCCGCCGCACTGTCGGTGGTGTGCGAAGGCAAGGCCAGCGCCAGCCGGGACGCGCAGGGCATCGATTTCGAAGTCACCTACTACGCCCAGCACGCGATCGCCGCGCGCCTGCACGGCACCGCGCCGCATGGCCAGGTGGCACGGCAGTGGTTCATCGACGGCGACGTGCTGGCACTGCTGCCGCTCGGCGGACCCGACGGCACGGCGCTCGCGCTGGTGTGGTCGGTCGCGCAGGCACGCGCCGACGAACTGATGGCGCTGCCTGCGGCGCAGTTCGAGGAGGCCCTCGCCAGCGCCAGTGACCATGCCCTGGGCGCACTCCGCCTGGAGGGCGAGCGGGCCCGCTGGCCGCTGCAGCTGTCGCGCGCCTCGCGCTGGTGCGGCCCCGGATGGGCCCTCGCAGGCGACGCGGCCCACACCGTGCACCCGCTCGCCGGCCAGGGGCTGAACCTGGGGCTGGCCGACGTGCGCGAGCTGGCCCGGGTGCTGCACGCACGCGAGTACTGGCGACCCGTCGGCGACGAGAAGCTGCTGCGCCGCTACGAGCGGGCCCGCAAGGCGCAGGTGGCCACCATGCAGTGGGCGACCGACGGACTGCAGCAGCTCTTCGCGCAGGACGCGCGGCCCTTCAGCTGGCTGCGCAACTGGGGCATGCGCGGCTTCGAGCGCAGCGGCCCGCTCAAGACCTGGGTGGCGCGGCAGGCTGCGGGCCGGCTGTGAACGCGATCCGAACTCTTTTTTTCCCCGAAGTAGTGAACACGTGACCATGCACACCATGAAGCGCGCCCTGATGGCGGCCCTGCTGGCCGCCAATTTTGTGGGGGCCGCGCACGCGCAGTCGCCCGAGGCGACCATCCGCAAGAACCTGGCAGAGCGCATCCCCCAGCTCAGCGCCATCGAGGAAGTGAGCAAGACGCCCATGCCCGGCCTCTGGGAGGTGCGCATCGGCTCGGACATCCTCTACACCGATGCGCAGGGCAACTTCCTGATCCAGGGCGCCCTGATGGATCTGCGGACCAAGCGCAACCTCACCGAAGACCGCATGGACAAGCTGATGGCGGTCGATTTCGACGCGCTGCCGCTGAAGGATGCCTTCACCGTGGTGCGCGGCAACGGCAAGCGCAAGCTGGCGGTCTTCCAGGACCCGAACTGCGGCTATTGCAAGCGCTTCGAGCGCGACCTGCAGAAGGTCGACAACGTCACCATCCACATGTTCCTCTACCCCATCCTCGGGGCCGACAGCACGGAAAAGTCGCGCAACATCTGGTGCGCCAAGGACAAGGGCAAGACCTGGACCGACTGGATGGTGCGCGACCAGCTGCCGCCCGAGGCGGCGGGCAGCTGCGATGCCGCCGCCTTGGGGCGCAACGTCGAATTCGGCCGCAAGTACAAGATCAGCGGCACGCCGACCCTTATCTTCGCGGACGGCAGCCGCGTGCCCGGTGCCCTGACGGCAGCGCAGGTGGAGAAGCACCTGGCCGGCGCCGGCAAGTGAGCCCGGCGCGCCCCGCGTCCATCGCCTTCCGGGTCGAGGCGGCGGACCTGCATGCCCACCTCTTTCGCGTGACCCTGGTGATCGAGCAGCCGGCGGCGCCGCAGCGCCTGTCCTTGCCGGCCTGGATCCCCGGCAGCTACATGGTGCGCGAGTTCGCCAAGAACCTGCAGCGCCTGAGCGCCCGCCAGGACGGGCGCCCCGTCGCCCTGCACCAGCTGGACAAGGCCACCTGGATGGCCGAGTGCATGGCCAGCAGCCCGTTGACGCTGAGCTACGAGGTCTATGCGTTCGACAACTCCGTGCGCACTGCCTGGCTCGATGCTCAGCGTGGCTTCTTCAACGGCACCAGCCTGTGCCTGCGGGTGCACGGCCAGGAGTCTCAGCCCCACCTGCTGGAGCTGGTGGCGCCGCTTGCCCATTGGGAGGCCGCCACCGGCCTGGCGCCGCACAAGCCGCTCAAGCGCGGCTTCGGCACGTATTACGCCGACAACTACGACGAACTGGTCGATTGCCCGGTGGAGATGGGCGCCTTCTGGAGCGCCGAGTTCAAGGCGGGCGGGGTGCCGCATCGCTTCGTGGTGGCCGGCGCGCCCGAGTCCTTCGATGGCGAACGCCTGGTGGCGGACACGCAGCGCATCTGCGAGGCCGAGATCCGCTTCTGGCACGACCGCAAGAAGCCGCCCCACGCCAGCTACCTCTTCATGCTGAACGTGGTGGACGACAACTATGGCGGCCTGGAGCACCGCAACTCCACGGCGCTGATCGCCTCGCGGCGCGACCTGCCCCGCCTGGGCGACGCCCGCCAGCACGATGGCTACACGACCCTGCTGGGTCTGATCAGCCACGAGTATTTCCACACCTGGAACGTCAAGTACCTGCGCCCGGCCGAGTTCAGCCGCTACGACTACGCGCATGAGAACTACACCCAGCTCCTGTGGTTCTTCGAGGGCTTCACCAGCTACTACGACGACCTGTTCCTGCGCCGCTGCGGCCTGGTCGATGACGCCGTCTATCTGAAGCTGCTGGGCAAGGCGATCAACCAGGTGCTGCAGTCACCGGGGCGCGAGCTGCAGTCGGTCGCGCAGGCCAGTTTCGACGCCTGGGTGAAGTACTACCGGCAGGACGAGAACACGCCCAACGCGACGATCAGCTACTACACCAAGGGTTCGCTGGTCGCGCTGTGCTTCGACCTCACCTTGCGCGCCGAGGGCCGCACGACGCTCGACGAGGTGATGCGCGGGCTGTGGGCGCGCTGCAAGGGCGGGCCCATGACCGAGGCCGACTTCGCCGCGGTGCTCAAGGAGCTAGGCGGGCGCAGCTTCTCCCGCGAGATCGCCGCGTGGGTGCACGGCACGCGCGACTTGCCGCTGGAGGAGTTGCTTGCGAGCCGTGGGGTGAGCGTGGCGCAGGACCCCGCTGCGATTTCGCAGCGGCTGGGCCTGCGCGCGAGCGAGACCGGCGGCAGCGTGCAGGTCAAGACGGTGCTGCGCGGCGGAGCCGCCGAACAGGCGGGCTTCGCGGCGGGCGACGAGTGGCTGGGAGTCGAGGTTGCGGGAAGCGGCTGGCGACTGGTCAAGCTGGACGATGTGCTGCTGTACTGCGGCAACCACCGGCGCTTTACTGCGCTGGTCGCGCGTGATCGCCGGCTGCTGCGGCTGGACGTGCAGCTGCCCGCGGCAGCGTCCACCTGGCGGCTGGTGCTGCGCGATGCTGCGCTCGCCCAGACATGGCTCGACGCACGCACCTGAGGGCGCGCCGCCCGTTGCTGCGCAGGGTGGCCCTGGTGGCACTGGTGCTGCTGGTGCATGCGCTGGCGCTGGAGTGGGTCGCGCGCCAGCACCGCCAGCCCAGCGCCTTGCAGCAGGTGGCCGAGCCGATGTTCACCCGTTTGCTGGCCCCCGAGGCGCCGCCGCCACCCGGACCCGGTGCGGCCGCCGCCACGGCAGCGCCGGCGTCCGCGCCCCGCCCCACCATCACGATGCTGCCGCCGCAAGCGGTGCCGCCCGCCTCGGCACCCGAGCGCGACACCGAAGTCGCTTCCGCGCCGGACACCGACACGGACACCGTAGTGCCGGAGCCGCCGCAGCCGGAGCCGCCGCAGCCGCCACCGGAACTGACGCGCGCCGAGCCAACGCCGGCGGATCCGCCTTCCCGGCCCGACGAGCTCGAAACAGCCGCCGTGCCCCCCGCCCCCACGCCGCCGGAGCCCCCGGCTGCGCCCTCTGCGGACCCCGCAGTGGCCGCGCTGACGCCGCAGCTGCAGCCCAACAGCGCTGCCGTGCCTGCGATGCCCGAAGAAGTTCCTGCCACCCCGGGTGCGCAGGGTGCCCCGACCACCCCGCAGCCGCCGGCGGGACAAGCCCCGAGTGAAGAGGCGCCGTCGCTCGGCCAGGCGCCGGAATCCGGTGCGAAAGACGGCGGCTCGGGACCCATCGACCGCTGGCCTGGCGACTCACGCCTGAGCTATGCGCTGACCGGTCAGTACCGCGGCGGTCCGTTGTATGGCGGCGCGCAGGTGCAATGGCATCGCGATGGCGAGCAGTACCAGACGCGTGTGGCGATCGATGTCAGCCTGGCCGGCACCCGCGTGCTGACCAGCCAGGGGCAGGTCACGCCGCAGGGCCTGGTGCCGCGCGTCTACGAAGAAACCCGGCGCGGCAGCCGCCGCTCGGTGCGGATGGACCCGCAGACGGTCCAGCTGGAGGGCGGCGGCGTCGCGAGCCGTCCGCCGGACCTGCAGGACACGGCCAGCCAGTTCGTGGACCTGGGGCACCGTTTCGCCACCGGGCGCGACACGCTCGAGGTGGGCCGCAGCATCTCCGTGTGGCTGGCACGCCCGGGCGGCATCGACCTCTGGACCTACGACGTGGCCGAGCGCGAGACGCTCACGCTGCAGCAGCACGGGACGGTGGAAGCCTTCCGGCTCACGCCGCGCCGACTGAACAAGCCACGGGGCAACTTCACTGCCGACATCTGGTTCGCCCCGAGCCTGCAGTACCTGCCGGTTCGTATCCGCGTGCGCATGGGCGAAGAGGACTTCGTGGACCTGCTGGTCGAGCGGATCGAGCAGCGTTGAGAGCCGTACAGAATGCCCTTTCACATGCCCCTTCCCTGGTCAGAACTCATCGGCTTCGGTGCCGCGACCCTCACGACTCTGTCGTTCGTGCCGCAGGTCTGGAAGACGTTCTGCTCGCGCGACGTGAGCGGCATCTCGCTCGGGATGTATGCGACGTTCACCGTGGGCGTGGCGGGCTGGCTGGTCTATGGCCTGCTGAACGGCGCCTGGCCGATCGTCGTGGCCAACGCGATCACCTTGTCGCTGTCCTGCGCGGTGCTGGCGATGAAGCTGCGCTTCGGCTGATGCGAGGGCTGCTATAGCAGCACGGCCTGCAGCCCGCGGCTGGTGCTGAAGCGCTCGTACTCGGTGCGGCTGAGCACGACTGGCTCGCCTACCGGCTGGCTTCCCTCCAGCCGCGACAGCCGCACCAGGTACCAGTCTGCGATTTCGCCATTGCGGATCACCGCCTCGCACAACCAGACCTGTCCCTGCGCGTCGGTCTGTACGAGCCCTGCGGCGGGCTGCACGCAGTGCCCGCCGCCTCCAGCGGGTCTGCGCGGTTGCGAAAGCCTCATCGGGCGATCTCCAGAAGCTGAGCAGGAATGCGACTCATCCATACTAGAAGCGCGCAGCGCGTCGGTTTGTAGGACGTCGCCTTATGGCCCTGCCGGAAAAGCCGGATCACAGCGTGGACATGCGCCTCAGTTAGCATCCCCGACACATGTTTCGCCCCTCTGTCCGGCCGCTGCGTCACCACCTTTTCCAACTTACGCTGCTGGGCCTGGTTCCGCTGGCCATCTTCGCCGCGCTGGCTCTGGCCTACGCTGCGCAGGCGCACCGGGCCGAACTGGAGCGCTCGACCATCGATCTGTCCCGGGCGGTGGCGAGCGCGGTGCAGTCGGAGTTCGACGGCACGCTGATGAGCCTTGCGGGCCTTTCCCGTTCGAGCGACCTGGCGACGGGCAACATCGCCGCGTTCCACGAGCGGGCGCAGCGCCTGATGGAAATCCAGCCTGAATGGTTGGCCATCACGCTCAGCGATGCCACGGGTCGCATGGTGTTCAGCAGCAGTTACCCCTTTCCGGCGCCCAGTCTGGAGCCGGCCGATATCGACAGCCTCGAGGCGGCGGTGCGCACCGGTGAGCCGTTGATCGGAAAGGCGACCCGCGGCCCCAACGGCCGCGCGGCCGTAGCGGTGCGCTACCCCGTCGCGGACGGTGCAGGCAAGTTGCGCTATGTGCTCTCGGCGGCCATCACGCCCGAGCGGCTGCTGTCGATCCTGCTGCGCCAGCGCGTGCCGGACGGCTGGGTGATCGCCATCCTGGATCACGAACTGCAGATATTCGCCCGCTCGAGTCGCCATGCCGACTTCCTGCTGCGGCCGGCCACGCCCGGGCTCATGGCCATGGCCCGCTCGGCTGCCGCCGAAGGCACGGGCGTGTCGCTCAGCCAGGAGGGCGCACAGGTGGTCACCGGCTTCAGCCGCACGCCGGAGTTCGGCTGGACCGTTGCGGTGGGCGCGCCGACGACGCCCCTGGCCACGTTCTTCACGCCCACGCTGGCCCTGTACATGGTGGGCGCCGTCGGCTCCATGCTGATCTGCGTCGTGCTCGCAATGCGCCTGGCCAGGCGCATCAGCACCGACATCGGTGGGGCGGCGGACGCGGCGGCGGTACTGGGCGAAGGCCAGCCGATCGATCCCGCATCGAGCCGCATCGCCGAAATAGACCGCCTCGGCCGGGCTCTGCGCGATGCCGGCCGCCGCTTGCACGCTGCCCAGTCGGCGCAGTCCGCCGCGCTCGATCAGGCACGCGAGGCGGGCCGCGCCAAGGACGAATTCCTCGCCATGCTGGGCCATGAGCTGCGCAACCCGCTCGCGCCCATGGTTTCGGCCATGTACCTGCTCGATGCGCGGGCGGACCCGTCCTCCCTGCGTGAACGCACCATCCTGCGCCGGCAACTCGACCATATGCGCCGCCTGGTCGATGACCTGCTGGACGTGGCCCGGCTCACCCGAGGCAAGGTGCAGATCCAGCCGCGCCCGATGGACCTGGCGCGCGAGCTCGCGGCCATCCTGGACGACCTGCGCCAGGCGCAGGCGCCGGCGGCCTCGCCGATCGTCCTGGAGAGCGATGGCGAACAGGCCTGGGTGCTGGGAGATGCCCGGCGCCTGTCCCAGGTCTTCACCAACCTCCTGAGCAATGCGCTGCGCCATGGCGCCGGCAAGCCCATCCGGCTGCGGCTCGAGCAGCTCGCAGAGCGCGTGCGCGTCACGGTGGAGGACGACGGTGAAGGCATGTCGCGGCAGACGCTCGGTCGCATCTTCGAGCCCTTCTACCAGTCGCCGTCGCGGCCCGACCAGCCGCGCGGGGGCCTGGGCCTGGGCCTGGCGGTGGTGAAGTCGATCGTAGAAGCGCATGGCGGTGCGGTCAGCGCCCACAGCGCCGGGGTCGGCCAGGGCAGTCGCTTCGAGGTGGTGCTGCCGGCGGTGCGGCACCAGGACGTCGCCGACGCCATCGCCGCGGGCGCCGGCTAGCCGCAGCTCGCGAGCGAGCGCCAGCGCGCGGACCCGCCCCCCGACTCGTCGCTTCTAGAACGCCGGACCCTGCCCCGCATCTGCCTGCTCGCGGGTGAGGCCTTGCAGGCGCGCGTGCACCCGGGGCCCGGTTCCCATCGCCAGGGCGAACACCAGCTCGCGGGGCTTGGGGGCGTCGTGGATGCACAGCTCGGTGGTGTTGTAGTGACTGCGCACCCAGGGCGAATTCACGTAGATGAGCGGGATCTGCAGCCGCGACCCGAGCGTCGCGACCATCTTGCCGGCGCTTACGAAGCCTTTGGCGCCCAGCACCTCCTTGACCCCGGCGCCGCCCGGCGCATGCCACATCGCCGCGTGTTCCAGCTCGCCGTCGGTGCCCACCATCGAGCCCTTGCCGAACACCTGGATCGCGGACTTCTCCACCCCCAGGCGCTGCAGCAGCTGCTGCGCGAGGGACACCGCCACCGGCTTGAGCGAGTTCATGAAGGGCATGAGGTCGCCTTCGAATCGCCCGGCGAAGGGGTTTTCCATGACCACCGCGGCAACGCCGATGCGCAGCGGCTGAGACTGTGGCGCGCCGCCGTCGTGGTGCAGGGTTTCTTCGCAGTAGAAGGACTTGCGGATCTTGTGTTCCATGGCGTTCGCGTGCTCCAGCTTCATTGCACCCATTCGGGCGGATCGCCGTTGAGGACCGAGGTGACCAGCTGGCTCGTGCGCGCGATGTGCCGGCGCAGGAGCTCCGAGGCCTTGTCAGCGTCGCGGGCGAGGGCGACCGCCATCAGCTTCTGGTGCTCGTCGTGCTTGCGTCGGGGCGCCTGGCGGTGCTTGGCGGTCCAGCGGCGGTAGTGCTCGGCGCGGTCGAACAGGACATCGACCAGGCCGCGCAGGATCTCGGACGTGCAGCCGGCGTACAGGCTCAGGTGAAAGGCGCGGTGTCGCGCCGACCAGTCGTCGTCGAGGGCGCGCGGCCCCTCGCCCAGGCGGCGCTCGACCAAGCCGAGCGAGTGGGCAGCCGCGACCACTCCGGCCTCCCAGGCGTCGTCGCCGTGCGCGATCGAGTCGCGCAGCGCCTCGCACTCGACCAGCAGCCGCACGCGCACGAGGTCTTCGACGCCTTCGGCAGTGAGCTGCGCCACCCGGAAGCCCCGGTTTTCGAGGGTGCGCACCATGCCCTGCTCGGCCAGCCGGTTCAGCGCCTCGCGCACCGGGCTGCTGCTGGCGCCCAGGCGGCGCGTGAGCTCCTCGACGCGCAACCGGGTGCCGGGCTCGAACTCGCAGCGCACGATGGCCTTTCGCAGTTCGCGATAGACGTGCTCGGCAAGCGGCTCGGCTGAAGCGGCGGCGGCGGAAGGGGCGGATTTCACGGTCGCGATTGTGCCGCATCGAACCGCGCGCGAATTGGTGTTTGTGCCTATATCGCGTTTTGTGCACAAAACATACTGTGACCGCTCAATTCGCAAGAGGTCATCATGAGATTCGTTTCGTATGTTCACGCAGGGCGTGAAGGCTGGGGCGCCATCGACGGCGAGCGCATCACGCCCCTGGCCGAGCGCACCGGCTGTCCCGACCTGGCGTCGTTCCTGGGCAGCGAGCAGTTCCAGCAACGCGGCCAGTGGGCCCAGGGTTCCACGGGCGCTCTGGAGCTGTCGGCGGTGACGCTGCTGCCCGTCATTCCGAGACCCGAGAAAATCGTCTGCGCGGTGCGCAACTACATGGACCACCACCAGGAAGTCCTCGCGGCGGGCATGCACCGCGAGCTCTCGGAGCAGCCGCCGATCTTCCTGCGCGTGTGGCGCTCGCAGGTCGCACACGGCCAGCCCATCGTGCGGCCGCACGTGTCGGAGTCGCTCGATTGGGAAGGCGAGCTTGCCGTCGTCATCGGCAAGGCCGGCCGCGACATCCCGGAAGACCGCGCCTACGAACACGTGGCCGGCTACTCGATCTACAACGACGCCAGCGTGCGCGAGTGGCAATTCCACGCGAAGCAGATCGCTTCGGGCAAGAACTTCGAAGGTACCGGCGCCTTCGGCCCGTGGCTGGTCACCGCCGACGAGATCGCGCCGGCCGAGCCGCTCAAGCTGGTCACGCGGCTGAACGGCGAGGTGGTGCAGGACAGCCACACCGGCCACATGATCTTCCCCACGGCGCGCCTGATCAGCTACGCCTCGACCATCTTCACCCTGGTGCCGGGCGACGTGATCGTCACCGGCACGCCCGCCGGCGTCGGCTGGAGCCGCAAGCCGCCGCGCTTCATGAAGCCCGGCGACACGGTGGAAGTGGAGATCGAGCGCATCGGTGTCCTGCGCAATCCGGTGGTGGCGCAGGCCTGAGCCGGCCGCAGCGGCACACACACCTTCCCCCAAAGAGAGCAAGGAGACAAAAATGGATCGACGTGACTTCATGGCGGGCGGCCTCGGCGCCCTGCTTGCCGGCGGCATCCCCGCCGCCGCATCGGCACAGGCCTGGCCGGACCGCCCCATCCGGGCGCTGCAGGGTTTCGCAGCCGGCGGCAACGCCGACGCGATCGCCCGCCTGGTTGGCAACGAGATGGCCAAGGGCCTGGGCCAGCCGATCGTGGTGGAGGCGGTGACCGGCGCCGGCGGCACGCTCGCGTCCGCCGCCGTGGCGCGCGCCGCACCCGACGGACACACGATGCTGCTGGCCACCGGCGGGCACGTGGTCGCCGGCGCGCTGTTCGAGAAGCTGCCGTACGAAACCATCGCGAGTTTCGAGCCGGTCTCCACCATCACGTTCTTCCCGTTCCTGCTGGCGGTGCCGGCCGACTCGAAGTTCCGCAACCTCGGGGACGTGCTCACGGCCGCCCGCGCCGCGCCGAACACGGTGGGCTACGGCACCGCCGGCGTGGGCTCCACGCACCACCTGGTGGGCGAGCTGCTCGCGAAGATGGCCAACGTCCGGCTGATGCACGTGCCCTATCGCGGCGACGCCGGCTCGATCCCGGCGCTGCTGGGAGGCAGCATCCCGCTGGTGATCGCGCCGCCGACGGCGGTGCTCGCCCATGCCCGCGCCGGCAAGGTGCGCATCATCGCCGCCACGGGTCCGGAGCGTTGGGCCGCCATGCCCGAGGTGCCGACAGTGGCGGAGCAAGGCGTAGCCGGCTATGACGTGCGCTCGTGGGCCGGCTGGCTGGTGCCGGCGGGCACCCCCGCAGCCATCGTGCAGCGGCTCAACGCCGAGACGCAGAAGGCGCTGCAGGTGCCGGCAGTCAAGAGCCGCCTCGAGGAGATGGGCGGCGAGGCACGCGGCGGCACGCCGCAGGAGATGCGTTCGATGATGAGTGCCGAGCTTCAGAAATGGACGCAGGTGGTGGCCGACGCGCGAATTCCGCGCATGGGCTGAGGCCGGCGCTATGCAGGCAATCGTGCTGCGGGCTCCGGGCGGCCCCGAGGTCCTGGAGCTCCAGGACCTGCCCCTGCCGCAGCCCGGCCCGGGGCAGGTGCGGGTGCGCGCGATGGCGATCGGGGTGGGCCGGCCGGATGCGCTGATCCGTACCGGTCGCTACAAGTGGATGCCGCCGCTGCCGGCGGTTCCCGGCAACGAGATGGCCGGCATTGTCGATGCGCTGGGTCAAGGCGTGACCGAGCTGCAGGCCGGGCAGCGCGTGCTGCTCAGTTCGCGCGAGCTGCCGCAGCGCGGCGGCTGCTACGCCGAGTACGCCTGCGCCCCGGCCGCGGCCCTCTACCCGCTGCCCGAGGGCATCGGTTTCGACGAGGCGGTGAGCCTGCCGAACTTCCAGCTGGCGCAGGCGCTGCTCTTTCATTGCGGAGGAACCCGCGAGCCGCGCTCCGTGCTCCTGACCGGCGCTGCCGGCGGCGTGGCGTCGGCCATGGTGCAACTGGCGCGGGCCAGTGGCTTGCAGGTGATCGTCACGGCCAGCACCGAGGCCAAGCGCGCGTTCGCCATGTCGAACGGGGCGCATGCGGCGCTCGACCCCGCCGCCGGCGATCTCGCCGCACAGGTGCACGGGCTGACAGACGGCCGGGGCGTCGATCTGGCCATCGACCCGGTCGGCGGCTCGCTGCTGATGCAGTGCCTCGACTGCCTGGCGCCGCTGGGCACCGCGGTTTCTTACAACGTCGTGGGGGGCCCCCCGGCGGGCGACGTCTTCGCCGCGCTGCGCCACCACCTGGGCAAGAGCCTGGGCGTGCGCGTGTTCTCGATGCACACCTTCGACGCCGACCCGGCGCTGCGCCGCGGACTCATGAGCCGCAGCATCGAGGCGATGGCGGGCGGCCGCGTGCAGGCCCCCGCAGCCCGCGTGCTGAAGCTGGCCGAGGCGCGCGAGGCGCATCGCCTGCTCGACGCGCCCGACACGCTCGGAAAAATCATCCTTCACCCCTGAGGTCTCCATGCAACTGGACTGCGTTCCCCAGCTTTCGCACTTCGGTATCTACGTGCGCGACATCGATGCGATGACCCGCTTCTACACCGAGGTGTTCGGCCTGCGCCTGACCGACCAGGGCGAGGGCCGGAACTTCAAGGTGAAGCTGCATTTCCTGAGCGGATCGCCCGAGCAGCACCACCAGCTGGTACTGGCCAGCGGCCGTGCAGCGGACGCGCCCAGCACCGTGATGCAGCTGTCCTTCAAGGTGGCGGAAATCGACCACCTGCGCCAGGTGCGAGCGCGCGCTCTGGCGGCCGGCGCCACCCAGATGCGCGGCATGAACCACGGCAACGCGCTGTCGATCTACTTTTCCGACATCGAAGGCAACACCGTAGAGGTCTACCTGGACACCCCGTGGTACGTGCCCCAGCCGCATGGCGATCCGCTGGACCTGGACAAGAGCGACCAGCAGCTGTGGGAGGAGACCGAGGCCGCCTGCCGTGCAGACCCCGCTTTCCGGCCGGTGGACGACTGGAAGAAGGGGTTCCATTCGAACGCAGGCACGTAGCGGTTGCCGGCTTGTGGCCGGCGGCTGGCGACGTGCCGTTGGTTGCCGCTTGCCGCTTGCCGCTTGCCGCTTGCCGCTTGCCGTTTGCCGTTTGCGCGCGCGCACGCGCAGTCCGCCGCTCCTAGCCCCACCAGCCGAGCCGGCCTGGCTCGAGCCAGAACCACAGGGCCAACCCGAGCGCCAGCCAGACGGCGAACACCAGCAGGGCACCCTGCCACATCGTGGGCGTGCGTCCGGTCAGGACCAGCCATTCGTCGGCACGTGCGCGGCACTGCGTCAGCACCAGCGGCGGCACCAGGCGCACGGCCAGCCAGATCAGCACCGGCAGCAGCAGGACGTCATCGACGTAGCCCAGCACCGGGATCATGTCGGGAATCAGGTCGATCGGGCTGAGCGCATAGGCCACCACCAGGAACGCGAGCGCCTTGGCCGGCCAGGGCGTGTCGGGGTGGCGCAAGGCGAACCAGAGCGTGACGCCATCGCGCTTGATGCGGGCCGCCCACTGCCGCAGCCGCTGTCCGAGCCCGGCGATACGCACCACTACCCCAGCAGGCGCGCGAGCACCGCCATGTCGCCGAACACCTCGACAGCGCCGGCCTCGCGCAGGGCGTCGGGGGCGTGGTGCCCCATCTCGGGCGGGCTGTAGCCGAACACCGTCGCACCGGCGGCGACCCCGGCGCGCACACCGGTGACGGTGTCCTCGACCACCGCGCAGCGGCTCGGCGCAACGCCCAGCGAGGCGGCCGCCGCGAGGTACACGTCGGGGAAGGGCTTGGAGCGGGGCAGGTCGTGGCCGCTGAAGACATGGCCCTCGAACCAGCGCATCAGGTTGGTTTTCTCGAGTTGCAGCCGCACCTTGAACAGGTCGGCCCCGGAGGCGCAGGCAATGCGGCCGTGCATCCGTGCGTGCACCGCGGCGACCGCCTCGGGGGCGTTGCGGATCGGGGTGAGCCGCTCGATGAGGCCGCGGTTGCGGCGCGCGCGGAACTGCTCCATCCACGCCTCGGTGAGCGGCCGTCCGGTGTGGGCCTCGATGCGTGCGCGCTCGTCGCGCACCGCCTTGCCCACGAAGATGCGCATGCATTCGGCGGGCGTGAGCGTCCAGCCCGCCTCCTGCAGCATGTCGCGCAGCACGCCGTTGGTGATGGGCTCGCTGTCCACGAGCACGCCGTCGCAGTCGAACAGCACGGCATCGAATCGCGGCGCGGAGCTCACAGCATGTCCCCATCGACATAGAGCCAGCGGCCGCTCGCGTCCTGCTCGAAGCGGCTGCGCTCGTGCAGCCGCACGGCGCGCCCGCCCGCACCGCGCGAGCGGGCCACGAACTCCACCTCGGCGCGGCCGGCGGGGCCGCTGTAGTGCGCTCGCACGTCCAGGCCCAGCCACTTGACCGCCGGCTCCAGCGTCAGTTGCGCCGGGCGGGTGCGGGGGTGCCAGGTTGAGAGCAGGTAGTCGGCGTCGCCGCGCACGAACGCGCTGTAGCGCGAGCGCATGAGGGCTTCGGCGTCGGCGGCGACGACCTCCCCGTGCAGGCAGGGGCCGCAGCAGCGTGCGAACGCCAGCGGCGCGCCTCCCGCGCCACGTCGCCCGCAGGGGCAGCTGGCATCGGGCGCATCAGGCGCTGTTCGGGCGGGAAGGGACGCGGGAGCGGAAGGCACGCGCTATTTTCGCCAGAACGCGGCGGTGAACAGCACCAGAACGGAGAGCAGTTCGAGCCGGCCGAGCAGCATCGCAAAGCTGAGCACCCAGAGCTGGTAGCCGGTGAGCTCGGCGAAATTGCCGGCCGGTCCGACGAGGCCGAGCCCCGGGCCGATGTTGTTCACGCAGACGATCACCGCCGAGAAGCCGGTCACCAGGTCGAGCCCCGACAACAGCAGCAGCATGGTCAGCCCGACCAGGCTGGCGCCATAGATGAGCATGTAGGCCAGCACGTTGGCGATCACCACCGGGGCGATGATGGTGTGCCCCACGGTGACCGGGTTCACCACGCGCGGGTGCAGGATGCGGACCAGCTCGCGCCGCGCCTGCTTGACCAGCAGCATCATGCGGATCATCTTGATGCCTCCGCCCGTGGAGCCCGCGCAGGAAGCGAAGCAGCCCAGGAAGATGAGCCAGATCGGCGCGAAGACCGGCCACAGCGTGTAGTCGGTGGATGCGTAGCCCGTCGTGGTGGCGAGCGAGACCACCTGGAAGGTGGCCATGCGCAGCGCCCGCCAGAAGTCTTCGTAGACGCCGTTTTGCAGCAGCAGCACGGTGAGCGTGAGCGCGGACAGCGCCAGGACCGCCGCGTACGCCTGCACCTCCTGGTCGCGCACCAGGGTGGTCAGCGAGCGGTTGCGCCAGACGATGAAATAGCGCGCGAAGCTCACGCCCGAGAGCGCCATGAAGACGATAGCCACGGTGTCGATGGCGGGCGAATCCCAGTAGGCGAAGCTCGCATCGTGCGAGGAGAAGCCGCCCAGCCCCATGGTGCTGCACATGTGCATGAAGGCGTCGGCCCAGCTCATGCCGGCCAAGCGGTAGCCGAGCAGGCACAGGCCCGACAGCAGGAAATAGACCGTCCACAAGCCCCGCGCGGTTTCGGCGATGCGCGGCGTGAGCTTGGTGTCCTTCATCGGCCCCGGCGCCTCGGCGCGGTACAGCTGCATGCCGCCCAGCCCCAGCAGCGGGAGCACCGCGACCACCAGCAGGATGATGCCGAGGCCGCCGATGTACTGCAGGAAGCAGCGCCACACGTTGACCGACACCGGCAGCGCGTCGAGGCCGGCGATCGCGGTGGCCCCGGTGGCCGTGAGCGCACTCATGGATTCGAAATAGGCCTTGGCGACCGTGATGTCGGGCACGGTGTAGAGCAGCGGTACCGCGGCGCAAGCGGGCAGCAGCACCCACACGAGCGCGACGAGCAGGAAGCCGTCCTTCGGCTGCAGCTCGCGCGCGTGGCGCCGCACCACGCGCGCGAGCACCAGACCCACGGTAGCCGTGGCGAGGAAGCCGCCGATCCAGACCCGGCGCAGCGCCGGCTCGTCGAGGGCGACGGCCCAGACAAGGGGCACCAGGAACGCAAAGGCGAAACCCACCAGCACCCGGGAGACCAGCACCAGTACCGGTGCGAGCGTGTTCATGTGCGGGCGTTCAGAAGAAGGTGGCGCTGACCTGGAACATGCGCTCGACTTCGCGCACCTGGCGCTTGCTGGGAATGAAAAGCACCAGGTGGTCGTCGGTCTCGATGACGAGATCGTGCGTGGGCATGAGCACCTGCATGCGCGGCTCCTCGCCCCGCACGATGGCGCCCACCTGCACGCCGCGCGGCAGCGCGGTCTCGATCTGCTCGATGGTGCGCCCCACCAGGCGCGAGGTGCGCGCGTCGCCCCGGGCCACGCCCTCCAGCGCCTCGGCCGCGCCGCGCCGCAGGCTGTGCACCGCCACCACATCGCCGCGGCGCACGTGCGCCAGCAGCTCGCCGATGACGGTTTGCGCCGGCGAGATCGCGATGTCGATCGTGCTGCCCTGGATCAGGTCGGCGTAGGCCCGCCGGTTGATCAGGGACACCACCCTGCGCGCGCCCAGGCGTTTGGCCAGCATGGACGACAGGATGTTGTCCTCGTCGTCGCTGGTGAGCGCGAGGAAAAGGTCCATGCGCGCGACGTTTTCGTCGGCCTGCAGCTCCTCGTCGGTGCCGTCGCCCTGCAGGATCAGCACCTCGCCGGGCAGCTGCGTCGCGAGGAATTCGCAGCGGCGGGCGTCGCGCTCGATCAGCTTGATCTCCACCTGCCCGGACAGCCGCTGCGCCAGGCGCGAGCCGACGTTGCCGCCGCCGGCCATCATGATGCGGCGCACCGGCTGGTCGCCGCCGTGCACGGCCTTGAGCACGTCGCGCAGCTTGCCCTTTTCTGCCAGCAGGAAGACCTCGTCGCCCACGCGGATGCGCGTGTCGGCGGTGCAGCCCACCTCGGCTTCCTTGCGGTAGATCGCGACGACCCGCATGGGCGCGTCGGGAAAGCGCCGGCGGAAGTCGGCGATGCTGCCGTCGGCCAAGGCACTGCCCGGCACCACGCGCACGGCCACCAGGTGCGCCCGGCCCCTGCCGAACTCCAGCACCTGCAGCGCTTCGGGGTAGTCGATCAGCTTCTGGATGTAGCCAACGATCGATTCCTCGGGGCAGATGACATGCTGCACCGCAAAGCCCTCGGGCCCGAGCAGCGGGTCGCCTTCGGCGAACTCGGACGAGCGCAGGCGGGCGACGGTCGAGGGCACCCCGAAGCGGTCGTGGGCGATCTTGCAGGCCACGAGATTGGTCTCGTCGCGGGTGGCGCAGGCCACCAGCATGTCGGCATCGCGCATGCCTGCGCGCTCCATGACTTCGGGAAGGATCCCGTTGCCGGCCACCCCGCGCAGATCCAGGCGCTCCTCGAGCCAGCGCAGGCGCTGCGGGTCCGGGTCGATCACGGTGATGTCGTTGTTCTCGGATACGAGGCTCTCGGCGACGCTCTCCCCGACGCGGCCGGCCCCGAGTACGACGATCCTCATAGGGCGCGCTGGATGATGATCTTCTGCACGTCGGACGTGCCTTCGTAGATCTGGCAGACGCGCACGTCGCGCCAGATGCGCTCGAGCGGGAAGTCGCTCACGTAGCCGTAGCCGCCCAGCGTCTGGATGGCCGCACTGCACACCCGCTCGGCCATCTCGCTGGCGAACAGCTTCGCCATCGCGGCCTCCTTGAGGCAAGGCCGGTCGGCGTCGCGCAGGCTCGCTGCATGCCAGATCAGCTGGCGGGCGGCCTCGATCTGGGTGGCGCATTCCGCGAGCCGGAATCCGACCGCCTGGTGATTGACGATGGCGGTGCCGAAACTCTCGCGCTCCCGCGCGTAGGCCAAGGCGACCTTGAAGGCGCTGCGGGCCATGCCCACGCTTTGGGCGGCGATGCCGATGCGCCCGCCTTCGAGCGCGCTCAGGGCTATGCGGTAGCCCTCGCCTTCCTGCCCGATCAGATGATCGGCCGGCACCCGGCAGTCTTCCAGCCGGATCTGCGCGGTGTCGCTGGAGTGCTGGCCCACCTTGTCCTCCAGCCTCGCGACGACATAGCCGGGCGCGCTGGTGGGAACGATGAAGGCGCTCATGCCCTTCTTGCCCGCGCCCCGGTCGGTCACCGCGATCACGATGGCGACCTGGCCGTGCTTGCCGGAGGTGATGAACTGCTTCACGCCGTTGAGGACCCACTCGTCGCCCTTGCGCACGGCACTCGTGCGCAGGGCCGAGGCGTCGCTGCCGACGTGGGGCTCGGTCAGGCAGAAGGCCCCGAGCAGTTCGCCCTGCGCCAGCGGCACCAGCCAGCGCTGCTGCTGCGCGGGGCTGCCGTAGCGCATCAGAATGGCGTTGACCGGGCAGTTGGTGACGCTGATGGCGGTGCTGGTGCCGCCGTCGCCCGCGGCGATCTCCTCGAGCACCAGGGCGAGGCTCACGTAGTCCAGCCCCGCGCCACCCAGCGATTCGGGTACGACCACGCCATAGCAGCCGAGCGCGGCCAGGCCCCGGTGGGCTTCGCGTGGAAAGGTGTGCTCGCGGTCCCAGCGCGCCGCATGGGGCCACAACTGTTCCTGCGCGAACGCGCGCACCGCCTCGCGGATCATTTCCTGGTCAGGGGTCAGCAGCATGGTTCACCAGCTCGTGAAGGGCCGGCCATCGTAGTTCATGAAGGCGAAGCCCTCGGGCCCCGGTGCGAGCGCCGCCACCGTGCTGCGCATCGCGCCCACGCTGTCCTGCACCGACAGCGGCGCAGACGGCCCGCCCATGTCGGTGCGCACCCAGCCCGGGCTGATGGCCAAGAAGGTGGCGCGCGGGTAGTCGTGGCGGGCGGCGGCGACCGCCATGTTGAGCGCCGCCTTGCTCACGCGGTAGGTCCAGCCGAAGCTGGAATGCACCTCGCCGATGCAGCCCATCTGGCTGGTGATGAAGGCGAAGCGGCCGGCTGCCGCCTGCACCAGCGGCGCGACCTGCGGGATGGTCTGCATGGCCCCCAGCACGTTGGCGTGCATCACGCGGTCGAACGCATCGGCATTGGGAGCCTCGGTCGCGCCTGCGGTGCTGTAGACACCGGCAACGTACCAGGCGAGGTCGAGCGGCTCGCCGCCCAGCCGTTCGCGTAGTCCGCCCAGGCTGGCAGGGTCGGCCACGTCGAGCGGCAGCGCGGTGGCGCCCAGCGCAGCGATGCGCCCGAGGCCCTCGTCGGACCTCGCGGTGGCGATGACGCGCGCGCCTTCGGCGGCGTATTGGCGCACCAGCTCCTGGCCGATGCCGCGCGAGGCGCCGATCACCAGCACCCTGGCCATGGCTCAGACCAGCTCGACCGCCATGGCGGTGGCTTCGCCGCCGCCGATGCACAGCGTGGCCACGCCGCGCCGGCCGCCGCGCGCCTGCAGCGCGTGGATCAGGGTGACCACGATGCGCGCACCCGACGCGCCGATGGGGTGGCCCAGCGCGCAGGCGCCGCCGTGCACGTTGACGATCTCGTGCGACAGCTTCAGCTCGGACATGAGCGCCATCGGCACGACGGCGAACGCCTCGTTGACTTCCCAGAGATCGACGTCGGAGACCTTCCAGCCGACCTTGCCCAGCAGCTTCTGGGTGGCGCCGACGGGGGCGGTGGCGAACCAGTTCGGCTCCTGTGCATGCATCGCGTGGCCCAGCACCCGTGCGAGCGGTTTCGCGCCCATGCGCGCGGCGGTGGATTCGGTCATGAGCACCAGGGCGGCGGCGCCGTCGTTGATGCTGGAGCTGGAGGCGGCGGTGATGGTGCCGTCCTTCTTGAAAGCCGGCTTGAGCGTGCGGATCTTGTCGAGCTTGACCTTGCCGGGGCCCTCGTCCTGTGAGATCACCTGCTCGCCCGCACGGGTGGTGACGGTGACCGGCGTGATCTCGCGGGCGAAAGTGCCCGACTGCGTGGCGGCCTGCGCGCGCTGCACGCTGGCCATGGCGAACGCGTCCTGGGCTTCGCGCGTGAACTGGTACTTGGCCGCGCAGTCCTCGCCGAAGGTGCCCATCGAGCGCCCCGGCTCGTAGGCGTCCTCCAGGCCGTCGAGCATCATGTGGTCGAACACCCGGTCGTGGCCCATGCGGTAGCCGCCGCGGCCGCGCAGCAGCAGGTAGGGCGCGTTCGTCATGCTCTCCATGCCGCCGGCGACCATCACCTCGTGGCTGCCGGCCAGGAGCATGTCATGGGCCATCATGGCGGCTTTCATGCCCGAGCCGCACATCTTGGACAGCGTGACGGCGCCGGCGCTCTTGGGCAGCCCGCCCTTGAATGCGGCCTGGCGAGCCGGCGCCTGGCCCTGTCCGGCCATCAGGCAGTTGCCGAACAGCACTTCGCCCACGGCGTCGGACGGCACGCCGGCGCGTTCGACCGCGGCGCGGATGGCGGCGCCGCCCAGGTCGTGCGCGGCGAGCGTGGCGAAGTCGCCCTGGAAGCTGCCCATGGGCGTACGGGCGGCACCGACGATGACGATGGAATCAGGCATGTGAGGCTCCTTCAGTGAAACGGTGGGGAAAGATCAGCGCGCCGCCTTCTTCCTCGGCGACACGGCGCAGGTAGTCCTGGAACTCGGGGTCCTCGCCGCGCAGCAGCAGGGGCAGGGCATTGCGGAAGTCTTCGCGGCGGCACCACTCGTGCATGTAGTCGTCCCAGCTGTTCCAGCGCCGCCGCTCGGTCTCGCGCATGCGGGGCCGGTAGGCGACGATGTAGGCGCGCTCGAACAGCGAGACGAGCATGTCGAAGATCACCAGCATCCGCTCGCGTTGCTCGGCCGTGGGGTCGGGCAGCGGCGCGGCCGAACGCAGCTGCAGGTCGGCGTGCTCCAGCACCACCCGCAGGAACTCGTTGTAGGCGTCGGACAGCAGCTGGTAGGCGGCCTCTTCCTCGTTGTCGCGCTCCTTGTGCTGCTCCCACGCGAAGAACGCGATGGCCAGGGGCAGGCCCAGGGCAGTGACGATGAAGCTGGCGAGTTCCCAGTCTTCGCGGCTGATGCTGATCATGCTGGGGCCTCCGCGGGGGCGGGTGTGCGCGTGTGGGCGAACCGCTTGGTGGCATCGTAGGGGAACACGTCGAACACGTGGCCCGACTGGATGCGCGCCTTGTGGCTCTGCCAGAAGCCAGCGTCGAGCAGGTCGGCATGGTGGCGCAGGAACACTTCGCGCACCGAGGGGTTGCCCAGCAGGAACGGACCGAAGGTTTCGGGGAACACGTCGCGCGGGCCGACCGGCCACCAGACCTCGCCCGAGAGCTCTTCCTCTTCATTGCGGGCCGGCGGCACGCTGCGGAAGTTGCAGTCGGTGAGGTATTCGATCTCGTCGTAGTCGTAGAACACGACCTTGCCGTGGCGGGTGACGCCGAAGTTCTTCCAGAGCATGTCGCCAGGGAAGATGTTGGCCGCCACCAGGTCCTTGATGGCGTTGCCGTACTCGACCACCGCGCGCTCGACCTGCTCGGCGGCACCGGCGTCGAAGGCCTCCTGCAGATAGATGTTGAGCGGGATCATGCGGCGCTCGATGTAGAGGTGCTTGATGATGACCTCCTCCTGTCCGTCGCCGTCGCGGTCGGAGATCTCGAGCTGGCTCGGCGCGTGGCGGCGGATCTCCTCGATCAGGTCGTCTTCGAAGCGCTCGCGGGCGAACGCGACCTCGCTGTATTCCAGGGTGTCGGCCATGCGCCCGACCCGGTCGTGCTGCTTGACCAGCAGGTACTTGCCCTTGACCTGCTCGCGGGTGGTGTCCTTCTGCGGCGGGAAGTGGTCCTTGATCAGCTTGAAGACGTAGGGGAAAGACGGCAGGTCGAACACCAGCATCACCATGCCCTTGATGCCCGGTGCGATGCGGAACTTGTCGCTGGAGTGGCGCAGGTGATAGAGGAAGTCGCGGTAGAACAGCGTCTTGCCCTGCTTGGCGAGGCCCAGCGCGTTATAGATCTCGGCACGCGGCTTGCGCGGCATCAGCGAACGCAGGAACTGCACATAGGCCGAGGGCACTTCCATATCGACCATGAAGTAGGCGCGCGCGAACGAGAACAGCATCTGCAGCTCGTCTTCTCCGAACAGGCAGGTGTCGATCACCAGCAGGCCGCTGTCTTCGGAGTGCAGGATGGGCAGTGCGAACGAGACCTCGTTGAAGCCGTTGATGATCTTGCCCACGACGTACGCGCCCTTGTTGCGAAAGAACAGGGACGACAGCACCTGGATCTGGAAATTGGCGCGCAGGCGCACCTGCGCCAGGCGCTGCGCCATCGCCTCGAGCACGCAGGCGGTGTCGCGCTGCAGGTCCTCGAAGGGGTGTTGCAGCCGGAAGTTGTCGATGATGCGCACCAGCGTCTCGTGCAGCGTCTCCCGCGTGGGGTAGTAGGCGCGGTAGGTGGCGGCGGAGGCGGGTTCGTCGTTCTCGATGTACTCGGTGCTGACGGCCGGGCGCACGAAGATGAAGTCGTTGTGGAAGTAGGTGCGGTGCAGGATCTTGGTGGTGACCGAGTTGAAGAAGGTCTCGGCCAGCTCCGGCTGGTGGTGGTCGATCAGCAGGCCGATGTAGTGCAGCTTCACCTGGTGCCAGACCTCCATGGGCTGCTCGTGCGCGCGAAACTCGGTCTCCAGGCGCTGCGAGGCCTCGCGCACCCGCAGGTCGTAGAACTCGATGCGTTCGCGCTGCGCCCGCTGCTGACCGTGCCAGTCGGCTTTCTCGAAGCGCTGCTTGGCGCGAGCCGATTCGAGGCGGAACAGCCGGTAGTGCCGGTCGAAGCCGTCCATGAGGGCCTCGGCGATGCCGTAGGCCAGGGGCGAGTCGAGGCGCTGCGGGAAGGTGGCCATGCGCGTGCGGTGCGGGTCTCTCAGCTGCGGCGGGCGGAGCCGGCCCGCTCGACCGCTGCGCGGTAGGCCTGCTCCACCGCACCGGCCGCATCGACACTCATGTGCAGATCCTTGAGCAGCCCGTCGGAGAGTCCGTAGACCCAGCCGTGCAGCGTGACGGACTGGCCCCGGGCCCAGGCGTCCTGCACCACCGTGGTCTGCGCGACGTTCACCACCTGCTCGATCACGTTGAGCTCGCACAGCAGGTCTCCGCGGTGCGTGGGCGGCACCTGGTCGAGCAGCCCGCGGTGCAGGTGCATCACGTCGCGGATGTGGCTGAGCCAGTTGTCCGCGAGGCCGACGCGCAGCCCCTGCAGCGCCGCGAGCACGCCGCCGCATCCATAGTGGCCGACCACCATGAGGTGCTCGACGCGCAGCTGGTCGATGGCGTACTGCACCGTGGACAGGCAGTTCAGGTCGGTGGGGACCACCACGTTGGCCACGTTGCGGTGCACGAACACCTCGCCGGGCTCCAGCCCCGTGATCTGGTTGGCGGGCACGCGCGAATCGCTGCAGCCGATCCACATGTAGCGGGGCTTCTGCTGCGCCTTCAGCCGGGTGAAGAAGCCGGGGCGTTCACGCTCCATCTCGGCGGCCCAGCGGCGGTTGTGTTCGAAGAGGTCCTTGAGCTCGGCGGTCATGGCATCGATTGTGGTGTGGCGAATAGCAGATAGCGAATGGCGAGGGCGCGCCCGGCAACGGTGGCAGGGCACCACCGGCTCGGCTGCGTGCGTGCACGGCAGCGGCACGTGGTGGCGCAGGCGCCCTGCCGCACGTGCACGACGGTGACCGTTGCCGTGCCGGGGTCCTGCTGCCGCACGTGCCGGGCGGCAGCCGCGCGGCGGCACGTGGCGGTGCGGCAGTGCTGCCCCGGACCAAGGCAGCGAACACTTCACATGGTTTCGGCGAACAGCTCCCGCCCGATGAGCATGCGCCGCACTTCGCTGGTACCGGCTCCGATCTCGTACAGCTTGGCGTCGCGCCAGAGCCGCCCGAGCGGGTAGTCGTTGATGTAGCCGTTGCCGCCGAAGACCTGGATGCCTTCTGCGGCCATCCAGGTGGCTTTCTCGGCGCACCACAGGATGACCGAGGCGCAGTCCTTGCGCACCTGGCGCACATGCTCGGCGCCCAGCAGGTCGAGGTTCTTGCCGACCGTGTAGCAGAACGCGCGTGCGGCCTGCAGCACGGTGTACATGTCGGCGACCTTGCCCTGGATTAGCTGGAACTCGCCGATGCTCTGGCCGAACTGCTTGCGCTCGTGGATGTAGGGCACCACGTTGTCCATCACCGCCTGCATGATGCCCACGGGGCCTGCGGCGAGCACCGCACGCTCGTAATCGAGGCCGGACATCAGCACCTTGGCGCCACCGTTCACGCTGCCCAGCACGTTGTCGGCGGGCACCTCCACGTTGTCGAACACCAGCTCGCCGGTGTGGCTGCCGCGCATGCCCAGCTTGTCGAGCTTCTGGGCGATGGAGAAGCCCGGCATGCCCTTCTCGATGAGGAAGGCCGTGACGCCGCGCGCCCCGAGCTCGGGCTCGGTCTTGGCGTAGACCACCAGGGTGTCGGCATCGGGGCCGTTGGTGATCCACATCTTGGTGCCGTTGAGCACGTAGAACCCGCCCTTGTCCTGGGCGCGCAGCTTCATGGAGATGACGTCCGAGCCCGCGCCGGGCTCGCTCATGGCCAGGGCGCCGACGTGCTCACCCGAGATGAGCTTGGGCAGGTACTTGCGTTTCTGGGCTTCGTTGCCGTTGCGCTTGATCTGGTTGACGCACAGGTTGGAGTGCGCACCGTAGGACAGGCCCACCGACGCGGAGGCACGCGAGATCTCCTCCATGGCGATCATGTGGGCGAGGTAGCCCATTCCGGCGCCGCCGTACTCTTCTGGCACGGTAATGCCGAGCACGCCGACCTCGCCCATCTTGCGCCACAGGTCCATGGGGAACTGGTCGCTGCGGTCGATCTCGGCGGCCCGCGGCGCGATCTCGCTGCGTGCGAAATCGCTGACGGCGTCGCGCAGCGCGTCGATGTCTTCGCCGAGCTGAAAGTTCAGGCCTGGCAGGTTCATGGTGTGCATCTCCCCTTGGTTTCAGTGCAGGATGTTGTCGCGGCCGGTCACGGCCATCAGCGTGGCGCCCATGGTGGCCACCAGCCGCTCGCGCCCGGCGTCGTCGATGGCCCAGGCGCGGCCTTCGGCCACCGTCACGGTGCGTCCCGGCTTGATCACCTCGCCCACCATCCGGAAGCGCTGCCCCTGGGCCGGAGCCAGCAGGTTGATCTTGAATTCGATGGTGAGCACGCCGGCATCGGCAGGCATGAGCGTGGAGCCGGCATAGCCGCACGCCGAGTCGAGGGCGGCGGCCAGCATGCCGGCGTGCAGGAAACCATGCTGCTGCGTCAACGCCGTTGCGTAGGGCAGCACGATCACGACGCGGCCGGCCTCGATCGATTCGAGGCTGGCGCCGATCGTGGCCATCGCCGCCTGGCGCGCGAAACTGGCGCGCACCCGCTGCTCGAAGTGCGGGTCGCGGGGCTCGAATCTCGCTGCGGCGTTCATGAAAATGGTGTCCCGATGAGGTTGCAGTGGCAGGACGTCGCGGTGGGTGGCATTCGTGGCCTTCAGCTTCCGTTGACCTTGCGGCGAGGCGCCTTTTCGGTACGCGCGAGCAAGGTTCGGGCTTCCTTCTCGTGGACCTTCACTTCGTCGAGGTTGGCCTGCAGGTCCTCCATCTGCTCCTCGAGCTGCTTGCGATGCTGAGCGAGGATGGCGAGGAACTTCTTGAGCTGCGGCCCGGTGTCGCGCGGGCTGTCGTACATGTCGATGATCTCCCGCGCTTCCGACAGCGACAGGCCCAGCCGCTTGGCGCGCAGGGTCAGCTTCAGGCGGGTGCGGTCGCGCGCGCTGTAGATCCGGTTGCGTCCGCCCGGGCCGCTGCGCTGGGGCTGCAGCAGGCCCATGTCTTCGTAGAAGCGCATTGCCCGCGTGGTGAGGTCGAACTCGCGGGCAAGGTCGCTGATGGTGAAGGTAACGGGTGTGGCCATGTGCGGGTATGTGCTGCCGGCGACAGCCTCCGTACGGCCGGCACCTAGAATGGGCGCATTACATCTGACGTTTACGTCAACGTCAATCGCAGACCCATCCCGGACCTGACCCACCCCACCGGACGCGCCGCATGACTCCCCTGGAAAGCCAGCTCGCCTACCCCTTCGCCGACCGGTTGCCTGCGCCCGGGACTACCCTGGAAGTCGCGCCCGGCGTGCGCTGGGTCCGCATGGCGCTGCCCTTCGCGCTCGACCACATCAATTTGTGGCTGCTGCGCGACCGGCTCGATGGCCGCGAGGGCTGGACCGTGGTCGATTGCTGCATCGCGCGCGACGAGGCCCGCGCGCAGTGGGAGCAGGTGTTTGCGGACGAGTTGCAGGGTCTGCCGATACTGCGGGTGGTGGTCACGCACATGCACCCCGACCACATCGGGCTGGCGGCATGGCTGTGCGAACGCTGGAACTGCCGCCTGTGGATCAGCGCAACCGACTACTACGCCGCGCGCGTGGCGAGCGGCAGCACCACCGGCTACGGCGGCGAGGCAGCGGCCGGCTTCTTCGCCTCGCACGGGCTCACCGACCCCGCGTCCCTGGAGAAGGTGCGCGCTCGCTCGGGCTATTACGCAAGCATGGTGCCCTCCGTGCCCCCGGCCTTCCACCGCCTGACCGACGGACTGCAGGTGGCGATCGGCGGCAACCTGTGGCGCTGCATCGCGGGCTTCGGCCATGCGCCCGAGCACATGGCCCTGTATTGCGAGGCGCTGGGCGTGCTGATCTCGGGCGACATGATGCTGCCGCGCATTTCCACCAACATCAGCGTGCACGACGTCGAGCCCGAATCCAACCCGCTCGCTGCGTTCCTCGCCTCCATCGCCGCGCTGGGTGCGCTGCCCGCCCGGACGCTGGTACTGCCTTCGCACGGCAAGCCCTTCTGCGGCCTGCACACGCGCATCGGCCAGCTGCAGGAGCATCACCGGGATCGCCTCGACGAGGTGCTCGCCGCCTGCGCCGACGCGCCACGCAGCGCGGCCGACATGCTGCCGGTGATGTTCAAGCGGCCGCTCGATCTGCACCAGACGACGTTCGCGATGGGCGAGGCGGTGGCGCATCTGCACGCCTTGTGGTTCGAGCGCCGCCTGCTGCGGCGGCGCGGCGACGATGGCGTCTGGCGCTTCGTGGCGGCCTGAGCTTCCTGCGCCGGACTGCGCGCGCGGCCCCGGGCGCCGCCGGCGCGACGCATTTTTCCACCATGCGTTCACGCGGGTCTGTCTGGTCGAATGGACGCGGGCCGCGCGGCCCGACGCGACACGGCTCTCGGCGCGGTCATGCGCCCGCGACGCCTGCCCGCTGCGCAGCAGCGCACCGCCGTGCAGCGGCGCGCATGAGCGGGGCAGCGGCCCACCGCGATGGCGCCAGCCCACGAGGATGACAGCGGCCTACCAGGGCGGCAGCGGCTGGGTGCGCAGTTGCTCGCGCAGTTGCGGCCACTGGGGCACCACCGTGCTCACCGTGTCCCAGAAGCGGGGGCTGTGGTCCATCACGCGCAGATGGCTCAGTTCGTGCGCGACCACATAGTCGATCACCGGCAGGCCGAAGTGGATGAGGCGCCAGTTCAGGCGTATCGAGCCGTCCGACCGCGCCGTTCCCCAGCGGGTACTGGCGCTGCTCAGGCTGAGTTTGCGCCAGCGCACCCCCAGCTGCGGTGCATAGTGGTCCAGGCGTTCGGTGAAGATGCGCGTGGCCTGGCGCATCAGCCACGCCTGCACCGCATCACGGATCTGCGCCGCACCGGCGTCGTGCGCCAGACCGACCCGCAGCACGAGCCGCGGCACACCCGGCAGGGCCTGCGCACTGCTGTCCAGGACGGCACCGACTCCGTCGAAGGCATGGCGCGGGTCGAGCACCACGATCACCTGCTCGCCGAGGAGGGGGAAAGTGGCGCCTTCGCGCCACTCGATGCGGCTCGCCTCCCGGCGCTGTGCACGCTCGCGTGCCTCCGCCAGCTTGCGAACGATCCATGCGGCCTTCTTCTGCAGGGCCGCCTCGATCTCGTACAGCGGCACCCACTTGGGGGCGCTCACGGTGAGCCCGTCGTCATCGACCACGAAGCCGATGTGGCGCCTGCGCGCGCGGCGCAATTCGAAGCCCACCCGGACCTCGCCGAGCATCGTCTGGCGGCTCGCCCGCGGGTGGACGAAGCTGGGAGCGGCGATGACCCGGGTGAGCGGCTCGGCGGGCGCGCCGTCGCCCGGCGAGCCCGGTGGCATCAGCGGCGCCGGCTCCGGCTGCGGCGGCTGTGCCGGTGCGGCCGTCGGCGGCGGATCGAAAAGGTCAAGGGTGAGCTGCAGAAGCCGGCGCATCGCGCTTCACCTCGCTATAGCCCTCGGGGTCGAGGCGCCGCATTTCGGCTTCGATCCAGGTCTCGACTTCGCGCATCAGTTCTTCAGGCTCGCGGCCCTGGCTGGGAATCGGCTTGCCGATCGAGACATCGACGATACCCGGGCGCTTGATGAAGGCCTTGCGGGGCCAGCAGCGCGCGGACGTGACGGCCACCGGGATCACCGGCGCGCCGGTCTCGATGGCCAGGCGGGTGCCGCCGGACTTGTAGACGCCGGCCTGGCCCCGCGGAATACGCGTCCCCTCGGGGAACATGATGATCCAGATGCCCTGCGCCAGCAGCCGCTTGCCCTGGGCCACCACCTTGCTGAAGGCCTGGGTGCGCTGCTTGCGGTCGATGTGGATCATGTCGAGCCGGCCCATGGCCCAGCCGAAGAAAGGCACGTGCAGCAACTCCTTCTTGAACACGTAGGCCAGCGGGTGCGGCATCAGCGTGGGCATGAGGAAGGTCTCGAGCGTCGATTGGTGCTTGACCAGCAGGATCGCCGGGCTGGTTTCGCCCTGTGGCAGGTGCTCCATGCCGGTGACGCGCACCTGGATGCCGATCAGCACGCGGGCGCCGTCGGTCGCCCAGCGCAGCCAGCGCACGGCCATCCAGTAGAGCGGCACGCCCCTGCGCCAGAGCGAGGCGACCAGCATGATCAAGGCCCACGGGATGACGGTGACCAGCATCCAGAGGGCGTGCAGTACGGAGCGCAGGAAGTCGAGCATGGACAAAAAGGAAAACGGAAACTCAGCGAGGCGCAACGGGGCGCGCGACGAGGTGGTCGGCGAAGGCGCCGAGGTCGGCGTGCACGCGGGTTCCGGCGGGGGCATGCGCCGGCAGGGCCTGGCCGCGCCAGGCGGCGCCTTTGCCGGTGAGCACCAGGTGGGGCTCGCAGCCGGCGGCGGCCGCGGCCTCCAGATCGCGCAGGGCATCGCCGACGGCGGGAACGCCGCGCAGTTCCACGCCGAAGCGCTCGCCGATCTGCTCGAACAGGCCCGGAAGGGGCTTGCGGCAGCTGCAGCGGTCGTCGGGCGTATGCGGGCAGAAGAAAACCGCGTCGATGCGCCCGCCCACCGCCGCGAGCATCTTGTGCATCTTGGCGTGCATCGCATTGAGCGCGGAGAGATCGAACAGACCGCGCCCGAGCCCCGACTGGTTGGAGGCGACAGCGACGTGCCAGCCCGCATGGTTCAGGCGCGCGATCGCCTCGAGGGCGCCGGGCAGCGGCTGCCACTCCTCGGGCGACTTGATGAACTCGTCGCTGTCTTCGTTGATGGTGCCGTCGCGATCGAGGATGACCAGTTTCATCGGAGCATCTTCAGGTGGCCAGGCGCGACAGGTCGGCCACGCGGTTCATGGCGCCATGCAGCACCGACAGCAGCCCGAGCCGGTTGCGGCGCAGGGCTGCATCCTGCGCATTGACCATCACGCCGTCGAAGAAGGCATCGACCGGCTGGCGAAGCGCGGCAAGCGTCTGCAGCGAGGCCGTGTAGTCGCCGGCGTCGAATTGCGCATTCGCCTGGCGGGCGATGCGCAGGGTCTGGGCGTGCAGCTCGCGCTCGGCGGGCTCGCACAGCAAGGCCTCGTCCACCTGGGGCTGCACCGGCTCCTCGGCCTTGCGCAGGATGTTGGCGATGCGCTTGTTGGCCGCGGCCAGCGTGGGCGCCTCGGGCAGCGCGGCGAAGGCCCGCACCGCTGCGAGCCGCCGCGCCACCTCGCCGAGTCGGCCCGGCTTGAGTGCCAGCACGGCTTCGGTCTCCTGGGCGCTGTAGCCCTGCTCGCGCAGCAAGCCGGCAAGACGCTCGTAGATGAAGTCCGACAGCAGCGAAGCCGTCTCGGGTGGCGCCTGCGGGAACAGCCCAACTGCTTCGACGACGAGTTCGGACGGCGACAGGGGCAGATCGCGCTCCATCAGCATGCGCACCACGCCGAGTGCATGGCGGCGCAGGGCAAACGGGTCCTTGTCGCCCGAAGGCAGCTGGCCGATGGCGAACAGGCCGGCCAGTGTTTCGAGCTTGTCGGCCAGCGCCACCACCAGCCCGGTGCGTCCGCGCGGCAGCTGGTCGCCGGCGAAGCGGGGCCGGTAGTGGTCCTCGATCGCGTCTGCGATCTCAGCGTCCAGACCGTCGGCCAGGGCGTAGTAGCGGCCCATGGTTCCCTGCAACTCCGGAAACTCGCCGACCATGTCGGTGAGCAGGTCGGCCTTGGAAAGGCTGGCCGCCAGGTCGGCCTGGCGTGCGAGGTGGTCGTCGCCGAGCTGTGCGCCGATCACCTGGGCGAGCTGGCGCACGCGCTGGCTGCGCTCGCCCTGCGTGCCGAGCTTGTTGTGATAGACGACCCGCGCAAGCCCATCGACGCGCGCAGACAGCGGCTTCTTGCGGTCCTGCTCGAAGAAGAACTTGGCGTCGGCCAGGCGCGGGCGCACCACGCGCTCGTTGCCCTCGACCACCGCGCTCGGGTCTTCGGGGCGGATGTTGCTCACCACCAGGAAGCGGTTGGTCAGGCGCCCTGCCGCGTCCAGCAGCGGGAAGTATTTCTGGTTGGCCTTCATCGTGAGGATGAGGCACTCCTGGGGCACCTGCAGGAAGTCGGGCTCGAAACTGCAGGCCAGCACGTTGGGCCGCTCGACCAGCGCAGTGACTTCGTCGAGCAGCGCCGGATCGTCGATGGGCCGGGCGCCACCTCCGACCACGGCCGCCGCCTCGGCCAGTTGGCGCACGATATCGGCGCGGCGGGCGGCGAAGCTGGCGATCACCGCGCCCTCGCCGGCGAGCACCTCGGCGTAGGCGTCGGCGTGGCGGATGCGCACGGTGCGCGATGCCGCTTCGAAGCGGTGCCCCTGCGTGGTGTCGCCCGCCGCCAACCCCAGCGCGCGCACCGGCACGACCTCGCTGCCGTACAGCGCCACCAGCGCATGGGCGGGCCGCACGAACTTCACGTCGGTCCAGCCGTCGGCGAGCTGGTAGGTCATGACCTTGGGAATCGGCAGCCGCGCGAGGGCCTCGCTGAGCGCCTTCTGCAGGCCTTCGGCGAGCGTGGCACCGCGCACCTGGGTGTCCAGGAACAGCGCCTGCGCCTTGCCCTCGCCGGCGCGGCGCAGCTGCCCCACGGCGGAGGCATCGCAGCCGAGCGCCTGCAGCTTCTTGTGCAGCGCGGGGGTCGGGTTGCCGTTGGCGTCGAGGCCGACGGAGACCGGCATGAGCTTGTGCGAGACGGCCTGGTCGGGTGCCTGCGCCAGCAGCGCGGTGACGTGGGCGGCCAGCCGCCGCGGGGACGCGTAGGCGGTGGGCGAGGACTCGGGCGTCGCAAGGCCCTGCGTGCGCAGCTGCTCGAACAGGGTGTCGGCGAAGGCCTGGCCCAGGCTGTTCAGCGCCTTCGGCGGCAGTTCCTCGACGAGCAGTTCGACGAGCAGGTTGTCTGTCTTCTTCATGGTCTTCAGGCGGCCTTCTTCTCGAGCTGGGCCACCCATTCGGGCGGGGCCATCGGAAAGCCCAGCCGCTCGCGGCTGTCGTGATAGCTCTGGGCGACGCTGCGCGCCAGGTTGCGGATGCGCCCGATGTAGGCAGCACGTTCGGTGACGCTGATGGCGCCGCGCGCGTCGAGCAGATTGAAGCTGTGGGCCGCCTTGAGCACCTGCTCGTAGGCGGGCAGCGCGAGCTGCTGCTCCATCAGGTATTTGGCCTGCTTCTCGTGCGCCGCGAAGGCGGTGAAGAGGAAGTCGGCGTCGCTGTGCTCGAAGTTGTAGGCCGACTGCTCCTTCTCGTTTTGCAGATAGACGTCGCCGTAGCTCAGGCCATGCGTCCACTGCAGCTTGTAGACGTTATCGACGCCCTGCAGGTACATGGCCAGGCGCTCCAGGCCGTAGGTGATCTCGCCGGTGATGGGCTTGCAGTCGATGCCGCCGACCTGCTGGAAATAGGTGAATTGCGTCACCTCCATGCCGTTGAGCCAGACCTCCCAGCCGAGCCCCCAGGCACCCAGCGTGGGGTTCTCCCAGTCATCCTCGACGAAGCGGATGTCGTTTTTCTTCAGATCGAAGCCGAGGGCTTCGAGCGAGCCCAGGTACAGCTCCAGGATGTTGGACGGCGCGGGCTTGAGCACCACCTGGTACTGGTAGTAGTGCTGCAGGCGGTTCGGGTTCTCGCCGTAGCGACCGTCCTTGGGACGGCGGCTGGGCTGGACATAGGCCGCCTTCCAGGGCTCGGGCCCGAGTGCGCGCAGGAACGTGGCGGTGTGCGAGGTACCGGCTCCGACCTCCATGTCGTAGGGCTGCAGAAGTGCGCAGCCCTGTGCATCCCAATAGGACTGCAGCTTCAGGATGATTTGCTGGAAGGTGAGCATCGCGGGATTTTACGGGCGGGCCTCGGCCGTTCCGGGGCCGCCCTCCCCTCAGCGTGGCGGCCTGCGGCGCTGCGCAAGTGCCACGGCAAGAAGCACCGCGAGCGCCAGGATCCACAGGGGAGCCAGCCCGAACGCCGAGACCCAGCGGGCGAACGGCGTGAGCCCGTCCCGCCCTTCGACTTCGCCCTCGAGAACGCCCCGGGTGTGGCGCGGCAGGACTCGCGTGACGACGCCGCGGTGGTCGATGATTGCCGTGGCACCCGTGTTGGTGGCACGGATCACCGGGCGCTGGAATTCGAGTGCGCGCATGCGGCTGATGTGCAGGTGCTGGTCGATCGCCACCGTATCGCCGAACCAGCCGATGTTGCTCACGTTCACGAAGATGGTGGGCGCGGACGCAGGGTCTGCAAAGCGCGCGCCCAGCTCCTCGCCGAACAGGTCTTCGTAGCAGACGTTGGGTGCGAGCCGCTGCCCCTGCCAGACGAACGAAGGCTGCCCGACCTCGCCGCGGTTGAAGTCGCCGAGCGGAATGTGCATCAGGTCGGTGAACCAGCGGAACAGCGGCGGAATGAACTCGCCGAACGGGACGAGGTGGTGCTTGTCGAAGCGGTAGGAGTCCGCGCCCGGGCGCAAGCCGACGACCGAATTGGTGTAGCCGCCCTCGAAGCTGCCCAGGGGCATGCCGAACAGGGCTGCCTGGTTGCCCTGCCCGAAACGCCGCACGAGCGCGTCGAGGTAGCCCTCGGGCAGGTCTCGTGGCAGCAGGGGAATGGCGGTTTCGGGTGCGACGACGAGGCTGGCGCGTGCCTGCGTGAGCTCCTGCGCGTACCACGCGAGTGCCTGCGGGATGCCCGAGTTGCCCTGGAACTTCTCTTCCTGCGGGATGTTGCCCTGCAGCAGCGCCACGGACAGGCGCGCTCCCGGCTGGTTCGCCTCGACCGTGGGCAGCGAGACAATGGCCAGCAGCAGCACGGGCACCGCAAGCGCGCCGCGCCAGGCGGCCTGGCCACTGCGGTCCAGTGCGCCGAGCAGGCCGGCCACCAGCGCCGCAACCAGCCCGATCCCGTAGACGCCGATCCAGGGCGCGAGCGCGGCCAGCGGGCCCTCGACGTGTGCATAGCCGCCGGCGCCCCAGGGAAAGCCTGTGAAGAATACCCCGCGCATCAGCTCGGCGAGCAGCCAGGCGGCAGCGAAAACGAGCGCACCCGGCAGCACCGTGTGGCGGCCGAGGCGCCAGTAGGTGGCGGCCGCGACGGCGTAGTAGCTGCCGAGGAAGGCCGCCAGCCCGAGCACGGCAAGTGCCGCCAGAGGCGCCGGCAATCCCCCGTAGACGTGCATCGAGATGAACAGCCACCACCAGGTCCCGGTCAGCCAGCAGGTGGCGAACAGCCAGCCGCACAGCGCGGCGCGCGGCCACGAGGGCTGGCGCCGCAACACCGCGGCGAGCACGGCGAGCGACAGCAGCTGCAGCCACCACAGCGGCTGGCCGTTCCAGAAGGCGGCAATCGAGAGCGCCTGGCCGAGTCCGGCCAGCGCCGCCAGAAGCCAGGGGAGCGTGCGCGGGAACCAGGCCATCAGCCGGTGTTGTCGTGTTCCACGGCCGGGGACACCTTGAACCAGCGCACCGCGCCGCCCTTGGTGTGCAGCACGATGAAGTTGAGCCCGCCCAGCGTGGTGAACTCACCGCGGCGCGGCACGTGTCCCATCTCGTGGGCGATCAGGCCGCCGATGGTTTCGAAGCGGTGGGGCTCCTCTTCTGCGTCATGGTGCGCCGTCGGCTGCAGCTGTACGTCGAAGGCTTCGTTCACGCGCTCGACGCTGGTGTCGCCGCTGACCCGGTAGGTGCGGTCGGCCAACGCGAAGATGTCACCCTCGTCCTCGGCGACGTCGAACTCGTCCTCGATGTCGCCGACGATCTGCTCGAGCACGTCCTCGATGGTGATCAGCCCCGCGACGCGGCCGAACTCGTCGATGACGATGGCCTGGTGGTTGCGGTTGCCCCGGAACTCGCGCAGCAGGTCGTTCAGCCCCTTGCTCTCGGGTATGAAGGCGGCGGGCCGCAGCAGCGCGCGGATGTTCAGCTCGGGAGCGCGCTGCAGCTTGAGCAGGTCCTTGGCGAGCAGGATCCCGATGATGTTCTCGCGATCGCCCTCGAACACCGGAAAGCGCGAATGGGCCGTCTCGATGACCAGGTGCAGGATGTCCTCGTAGGGCGAGTCGATGTTGACCATGTCCATGCGCGGAGCGGCCACCAACACGTCCCCGGCCGTGAGATCGGCCATGCGGATGACGCCTTCGAGCATGATCCTGGAGTCTGCGCCGATGATCTCGTTGTCTTCGGCGTCGGCCAGCGTCTCGATCAGCTGGGCCCGCGAATCGGGGCCGGGGTGGATGAACTCAGCGAGCTTCTGCAGGAAGGTGCGCTTGTCTTCTTTTTCGAGGGAAGTGCGCGCAGGGTGCGGGTCGGACACAGCCGTGTGTGCAGGACGTGCGGTAGTTGGGGGAAAGCGAGGATAGCCCAATCACGCGGCGCACCGAACGGCCGCGCCGCGGCGCGACGCTTCAGGAGCCGGACTTGTGACGCCCTTCGCGCACGCCCTGGCGCACTTCCTGCACGCCGTCGAGAAAGTCCCAGAAACTGCGCGCCTGCCGCTTGAGCCGGTAGTCGCCGCGGGCGAGTTGCTCATCGACCATTTCGTTCAGCCGGCTGTCGAGCGTGGCCGGCGGCAGCCGCAGGTGGGCCTCGGTCTCACTGCCGTCGCGCTCCAGGATTGCGCCGGCCTTGCGCGCAATCTTGAGCATGGCGGCGTTCTCGCTCAGCGCGTGGATGAACAGCATGTCCACGCCTTCGTTGCGCGCGTGCATGACCGCACGGTCGAACAGCCGCGCTCCGAAGCCGCGTCCGCGTGCCCTGGCCAGCACGGACACGCCGAACTCGGCGCAGCCTGCAAAGCGCGCGTCCGATGCAAAGGCCAGATGGGCGACGGCCAGCAGTTCGAGTCTGCGGTTGTAGATCCCGAAGATTTCGTCGCGCTCGAAGTCGAGCTGATCCGCATAGCGGCGCACCTGCTCGTCGGTGGCCATGTAGCCGAAGCGCAGGTAACGGTCGTGCGCGTCCAGCGACAGCAGATGCCCGGCGATTCGCTCCCGGTGCCCTGGGCCGAGCGAGCGGATCGGAACGATGAAGGGCATGGGTCGCGGTGGCATGCGCCGTCTCAGATCGGCATCGCGGTAGTGGTCTTGACGCGGTCGAGCACGAAGCTCGTCTTGCAGTCCTGCACGCTGGGATGCTTGAGGAGAGTGTCCATGATGAAGCGGCTGTAGTGCGCCATGTCCTCGACGACCACGCGCAGCAGGTAGTCCATCTCGCCCGTGAGGGCCGCGCATTCGACCACCTCGGGCCAGGTCTGCACGCTGGCGCGGAACAGGTCCATGGGGTTGCGCTTGTGGCTCTCGGTGTGCTTTTCAAGTCGCACGTTGAGATAGGCGGTGAGCCCCAGCCCCACCGCTTCGGGCCGCACCAGGGCCACGTAGCGGTCGATCACCCCCGCCTCCTCCAGGCGCTTGACGCGCCGCAGCACCGCGCTGGGCGACAGCCCCACCTGCTCGCCGATGACGTCGTAGGTTTCGCGCCCGTTGTGCTGCAGGCAGCGCAGGATGGACGTGTCGAGGCGGTCGAGAGAGGGGGCTTGCATGTGCGTGGCATGGTGCGCCGCTGGGGCGTGTGCACGGAATTCTCACACGACGCAGGTTTCCTGCGAAGGTGCTCGCAACTTCGGCAACGGAGCGCAATAAACGTGCTGGCCGCGCCGCATAAAGTGCACCATTGCCTTTCACATCGAGATTGCCGCCATGAACGCACCCTTGCCCGATACCGCCACGCGCTCAAGCTCCCAGCCGGGGGCCTGGGACAACCCCATGGGAACGGACGGCTTCGAGTTCATCGAGTACGCCGCGCCGGACCCCGACGCGATGGGCGCGCTGTTCGAGCGCATGGGCTTTCGGCCGATCGCGCGCCACCGGCACAAGAACGTCGTGCTGTATCGCCAGGGCGGCATCAACTTCATCCTGAACGCCGAGCCCGACTCGTTCGCGCAACGCTTTGCCCGGATGCACGGCCCCAGCATCTGCGCCATTGCGTTTCGGGTGCAGGACGCCAAGGCGGCGTACGAGCGCGCCGTCTCGCTCGGAGCCTGGGGCTACGCCGGTCAGGCCGGGCCGGGCGAACTCAACATTCCCGCGATCAAGGGTATCGGTGACAGCCTGATCTACCTGGTGGATCGCTGGCGCGGCAAGAATGGCGCGCAGGAAGGTGACATCGGCAACATCGGGTTCTTCGATGTCGATTTCGAACCGCTTCCCGATGCGCGAGGCGCGGGCGCACTCAATCCGGTGGGCTACGGGCTCACCTACATCGACCACCTCACGCACAACGTGCACCGCGGGCGGATGGCCGAGTGGGCCGATTTCTACGAGCGCCTGTTCAACTTCCGGGAGATCCGCTACTTCGACATCGAGGGGCAGGCAACCGGCGTCAAGAGCAAGGCCATGACCAGCCCCTGCGGAAAGATCCGCATCCCGATCAACGAGGAGGGCAACGACAAGGCCGGCCAGATCCAGGAGTACCTGGACAAGTACCACGGCGAGGGCATCCAGCACATCGCGCTGGGCTCCACCAACTTGTACGACACGGTGGACGCGCTGCAGATGGCCGGCGTGAAGCTGCTGACCACCAGCGAAACCTACTACGAACTCCTGCCCAAGCGCATTCCCGACCTGCGGGAAGACATCGCAGGGCTGCAGCAGCGCAACATCCTGGTGGACGGCAACTCCGAAGAGCTGCTGCTGCAGATCTTCAGTGAGAACCAGCTGGGCCCGATCTTTTTCGAGTTCATTCAGCGCAAGGGCAACGAAGGCTTCGGCGAAGGCAATTTCAAGGCCTTGTTCGAAACGATGGAGCTCGATCAGATGCGCCGAGGCGTGCTCGCCACGCAATCGCAGCCCTGAGCGCAGACGTGGCGCGTCTGGCTCGCGCGCGCTACTCGGCGGCCTGCTCCAGCAGCGCGAAAGTAGCCTCCATCACCTCGGGCCGGAAGGCCAGATCGACGTGGGCGGCCCCCGGCAACAGGCGGTTGTCTGCGCCCTCGAGGGTAGCCATGCTCGGCGGCATCACCACGTTGTCGCAGTTGGACCACCAGCAGGTGAAGTGCGCCGCCGCAGAGCACGGCGTGGCGGCGTGCAGCGACGCCAACCAGGCGCTGTCCGGAGACATCTGGCGGCCATTTTCGCGTCGGCTGAAGCGGGCCAGCCATGTGCCTCGATGCGGCGTGGCGATCGTGACCACATGCCGCACAAGGCCGGCAGGCGCATGGCCGCAGCTCACCAGCCATGCACGCGCGGCCAAGCCACCCATGCTGTGGCACACCAGCAGCGGTGGCCGGCCCGTCGCCCGACGAACCCGATGCACCGCCTCGTGGATCGCCGGCGCATAGTCGTCGATGCTCGCGAACGGGGGCTCCAGGTTCACTGCCACGAAGGCGCGCCCGTCGGCCCGCAGGCGCCGCAGCCACGGTCGCCAGAAGCCTCGGTTGCAGAGGAAGCCGTGCACGAGGACGACGCCCGTGCGTCCTGCGCCGCGCGCGTCGTCCAGGCAGTCGGCTTCCGATCGCCAGCGGAAAGGCTGCCGCCAGGCGAACACCTGCAGCGCCACGCGCGTCTCGGCGGCCCAGGCCGCCAGGCGCTGGCGGCGTGAGGCAAGCGGTGCAGGGTCATTTCGCGCGACATGCGGCAGCAGCAGGAGCTCGGCCGCCAGGAACCAGGCGTGGCCGACCAGCAGTGCCGCGGCGCCCATCACGGCCCAACTGGGGGAGCGCGGCCAGACGGCGATCAGCCAGCCAACGGCCGCGAGAACCGTCAGCGCCACCACGCACTGCTGAAGTCGCGCGACGCTTGAATGCTTGCGAAGGGGCATACGCGCAGTATCACGCCGCATCGGGCGGACCGTTGACGCAGGCGCGGTGCGTGCGCTGGGCGTCACGGGCTCGCACCCTTGCACCCCGCGCTCCGCACCTCGCGCTCCGCTACGGCACGCACGGGCTCCCTCGCCCCCGACGGACCGAGAAACAGCGACTGGTCGCAACAGATGGTGTTGTAGTTTGTGCGTAGCGAGAAACGCGCGACAACCGCCGCCGAGCAGCTCGCGCTGTACGCGCCATCTCCCGGACCTCCTTCTTGCCGCTGCGGCACTTCCTGCCGGCCGGGCCGGCAGGGCCGGGCGAGGCTCTCGCCCGGACGCCCTTGGATGAGTCGCGCACAGGTAGCCCGCTGCGATGTCGCGTGGGGGACGGAACGCGTGCCTACCTAGGACAAGCCCGGTCACAGGAGCTCTGCATGGCCTTCGACAATCCGCAGCCATGGAGACCACAATGGACAGGTATTGGCTCAAGAGCTATCCGGACGGGGTGCCGCACGACATCGATGCGGACCAGTACCGCTCGGTGACCGAACTGCTCGAGGAGTCTTTTCGCACGCACGCAGCACAGACTTTCGCCTACTGCATGGAAAGCTCCATGCGCTATGGCCAACTCGATGCATGGTCGGCCGCACTCGGCGCATGGCTGCAGCAGCAGGGGCTTGAGCCTGGCGCGCGTGTTGCGATCATGCTGCCCAACATTCCGCAGTTCCCGGTCACGATGGCTGCCGTCCTGCGTGCCGGCTTCACCTGCGTGAACGTCAATCCGCTCTATACCGCGCGCGAACTCGAGCACCAGCTGCGGGACTCGGGCGCCACGGCCATCGTGATCCTCGAGAACTTCGCCCATACGCTCGAGAAGGTGATCGAGCGGGTGCCGGTCAAGCACGTCGTCATGACGGCTTTCGGTGACTTGCTGGGCAACTGGCGGCAGCACTGGACCACTTTCGCGGTGCGCCACCTGGCCAAGATGGTGCCCGCCTACCGCTTGCCTTTGGATGAAGGACGCACGGTCACCGCCTTCAGGGAGGCGCTGCGCGCCGGTGCGTCCCTCACGCTGCGCCCGGGCGGGCAGGGACCCGATTCGATCGCCTTTCTGCAGTACACCGGCGGTACGACGGGACTGTCCAAAGGCGCGGTGCTCACGCATCGCAATATCGTCGCGGCCATTCTGCAGGCCCAGGCATGGTTCACGCCCGCCCTGTCGCGCGTGGGCGAGGCGCGCCACACGAACACCATCATGGCGCTGCCGCTCTATCACATCTTCGCGCTCACGCTGTGCCTGCTGGCCATCCGATCGGGGTCGCGGCTCTCGCTGGTGCCCAATCCGCGCGACATCGGCCGGTTCGTGCAGGTCCTCAAACAGCGTCCCTTCCACATGCTGCCGGCGGTGAATACGCTATTCAATTCGCTGATGACGCATCCGCAGTTCCGCTCGGTCGATTTTTCGCATCTGTGCGTCTCGCAGGCTGGAGGCATGGCCGCGTCGGAAGGGACGGCGCGTCAGTGGCAGCAGGCCACCGGCTGCACCATGGTCGAGGGCTGGGGGATGAGCGAAACCTGCGCCATCGGCACCAACAACCCGGTGACCGCCACGTCGTTCTCCGGCACGATCGGGCTGCCGCTGCCCGGCATCGACATCGCCATCAAGGACGACGACGGCCAGACGTTGCCGCAGGGTGCCTCTGGCGAGATCTGTATCCGCGGCCCCAACGTGATGCAGGGCTACTACAACCAGCCCGAAGAGACCGCCAGGGCCTTTACGGCCGACGGGTTCATGCGGACCGGCGACGTCGGCATCATGGACGAGCACGGCTACACCCGCATCATCGACCGCAAAAAGGACATGATCCTTGTCAGCGGGTTCAACGTGTTTCCCAACGAGCTCGAGAACGTGATCTCACTGTGCCCTGGCGTCGTCGAATGCGCCGCGATCGGGGTTCCGGATACGGCACAGGGCGAGGCGATCAAGGTATTTGTCGTGAAGACCGACCCGCTGCTCACGGAAGATGACGTCGCGCGCTACTGCCGGCAGAACCTCACCGGATACAAGATTCCCAAGCACATCGAGTTCCGCGACGAACTCCCCAAGAGCAACGTAGGGAAGATCCTTCGGCGGGAACTGCGCACCGGACGCTGATTGCCTCCAATGACCGGGTTTGTGCTGCCAGACGGCGTCACCTTGTTCGAGCGCGGCTGGCTATCTTCCAACTGTGTGCTGCTCACCGGCGGGAAGGGACCGCTGGCCCTTGTCGATAGCGGCTATCACACCCACTCGGACCAGACGCTGCGGCTGGTCGATACCGCGCTGGCAGGCCGAGACCTCGACATGATCGTCAACACACACCTGCATAGCGACCACTGCGGAGGCAATGCCGCCCTGCAGCAACGCTATTCCAGCGTACGGACGTGGGTGCCCGCAGCAGAGTTCGAAGCTGTCGTGCAGTGGGACACGGCCGCACTCAGCTACGTCGCGACGGGACAGGGGTGCCCACCCTTCGCTGCCGATGGCGCCTTGCAACCAGGCACCGTTCTTTCCGTCGGCGCGCACCGCTGGGAGGTGCATTCTGCGCCGGGGCACGATCCGCATTCGGTAGTCCTGTTCGAACCGGACAACCGAATGCTCATCTCCGCGGATGCGCTGTGGGGAAATGGTTTCGGAGTGGTGTTCCCTGAACTGGACGGCGTTGCCGCCTTCGATGAGGTCGCCGCCACTCTGGACCTGATCGAACGCTTGCATCCGCATGTCGTGCTGCCCGGGCACGGACCGGCGTTCACCGATGTCACCGACGCCCTGCACCGGGCACGAAGCCGCCTGGAGGGGTTCAGAAACGACCCGCTGCGCCACGCCCGCTACGCCGCAAAGGTGCTGCTCAAGTTCAAGCTGCTCGAATGGCAGGAAATTGACGAAGCGGTGCTGCTGCGGTGGACTGCCGAAACGCCGTATTTCCAGCTTCTGCACCAGCGGTGGTTCGCGCCCCGTCCCTGGCACGCCTGGGTGAGGCAACTCGCCGACGAACTCGTGCAGGCGTCAGCGGCGAGCAGGCACGACGGTCGATTGCGAAATGCATAGCGCGTCGCGGGCCCGTCGATCGAAATGTGTAGCCGCGGCGTGTGAGTAGCTTGAGAAGGAACCCGAGCAGCGCAGGAGCCTGGGCAGGCGAGAACCTATTAAAGCTCAGGAGCCACAGGAGCTGCTGAGCCGGGCGAGCCGGGGGTCCGCTTAGAGGCTGATATCCGTTGCTAAGGCTTGGGGGCTGGAGAGGCGTTCCAGGCTGAAAGGCGTGCGCATCCATTCTCATGCTGAATTGCCGTGAGGTAAATGGCTCAATATCGCCACCTATGCACTGCCAGCCCATGACGCCGCCCTCAATCTCCGCGCACAGAAAAGCAAAAAGCCCAGCACGTTC